>NZ_CP044972.1:616923-925384 GCF_010104355.1 Hydrogenophaga sp. PBL-H3 | reverse complement strand
GCACGATCACCGGCAATCCGTGTTGGCGCGCCAGGCGCAGCTGGGCGCGATAAAAGAAAGACTGGCGCTCGCGCATCTCGGGCGTGCACAGGGCCGGCACAAAAAAATCGAGTCCGATCTCGCCCACGGCCACCAGGCGCGGATCGTTGCGGTGTTCTGTGAGCGCGGCGTCCAGCGCGTGCAGATCGGTGTCCTGGGCTCGCGGCACGCACAGCGGGTGGATGCCCAGCGCGTAGGCGTCACCCAGCCGGTGCGCGAGCTGGCGCACGGTACCGAAGTTGGCGCGCTCCACCGCCGGGATCACGCACCGGCCCACGCCGAGCGCGGCCGCGCGCTCGCGCAGGTTCAGCGCAAGTGCGTGGTCGGCGCCGAACTCGGGCGCGTCCAGATGGCAGTGTGTGTCGATCCACATGGCGGTATAACGAACCATTGTGCCGACAAGCCTGTTCGAAGGCCCGCTCCACCCCGAAAGGACACGCCATGCCACGTCGCTTCTGGTTCGCCGCTCCCGTGCTGCTCGCCCTCACCGCCTGCGCCCTGCCGGGCGCGCCGGCCGCCGCACCGCTGGTGGGCAGCGAGTGGCGGCTTGAAGACCTCGGCGGGCGCGGCGTGCTCGAACGCGTGCAAGCCACGCTGACTTTTCCCGAAGCCGGACGCGTGGCCGGCAACAGCTCGTGCAACCGCTTTGTGGGCTCCTACACGCTGATGCAGGACCGCATTGCGCTGGGTCAGCTGGGTGGCACGCGCATGGCCTGCGCGGAAGCCGTGGCCGATCAGGAAACGCGTTACCTGGCCGCGCTGCAAAAGGCGCAACGGCTGGAGGTGAATGGCACGACGATGCTGATGCACGTGCAGGGGCTGGACAAACCCCTGCGTTTTCTTCGCACCAAGCCGTGAGCCCCCACGCTCCGCCGCTGCGCGGGTCGCTGCCCCCCGAGGGGGCTGATCCGCCTTGGGAGCGGCCCGGCGGCGGATCGCTCTAAGTCAGGACCCCGGTCGTCAACCGCAGCACGCGATTGCAACGCGCGGCCAGTGTCTCGTCGTGGGTGACCACGATGAAGGCGGTCCCCTGGTCGCGGGCCAGCTCCAGCATGAGCTGGAACACGCCTTCGGCGGTGTTGCGATCGAGGTTGCCGGTGGGCTCGTCGGCCAGCACGCAGGCGGGCTGTGTGACCAGTGCCCGCGCGATGGCCACACGCTGGCGCTCGCCGCCCGAGAGCTCGGCCGGGCGGTGACCCAGGCGCTCGGCAAGACCCACCCGCGTGAGGATCTTGCGGGCCTGCTCGGCCGCCTCTGCGCGCGGCAGGCGGCGGATCCACAGCGGCATGGCCACGTTGTCGCGCGCGCTGAACTCGGGCAGCAGGTGGTGGAACTGGTAGACAAAACCCAGGTGCTGGTTGCGCAACACGCCTTGCTGCGTGGCGCTCAAGCCAGACATCGTCTGGCCCATGAGCTGCACGCTGCCACTGGTGGGCGCGTCCAGCCCGCCGAGCAGGTGCAGCAAGGTGCTCTTGCCCGAACCCGAAGCACCGACGATGGCCACGGTTTCGCCCGCGCGCACCGTGAGGTCCACGCCGGTGAGCACGGTGACGTCGAGGCGGCCTTCGGTGAAGCGTTTGGTGAGGCCGTTGGCCTGGAGAACGATTTCACTCATAGCGGAGGGCTTCGGCAGGGTTGACGCGGCTTGCGCGCCAGCTCGGGTAAATCGTGGCCAGGAAGGACAGCACCAGCGAGATCACCGCCACCGGCAGGATGTCGGTCTGCTGCGGGTCGCTGGGCATGCGGCTGATGAGGTAGATGTCCTGCGGCAGGAAGCTCGCGCCCAGCAGGCGTTCGAGTGCGGGCACCAGGGTGTCGATGTTGAAGGCGATGCCCAGGCCGAGCAGCAGGCCCGCGCCGGTGCCGATCACACCCACCATGGCGCCCTGCACCATGAACACACCCATGATGCTCTGCGGGCTCGCACCCAGTGTGCGCAGGATGGCGATGTCGGCGCGTTTGTCGGTCACCGTCATCACCAGCGTGGACACGAGGTTGAACGCCGCCACCGCCACGATCAGCGTGAGGATGATGAACATCATGCGTTTCTCCAACTGCACGGCCGCGAACCAGGTGCGGTTCTGACGCGTCCAGTCGCGCACCAGCAGGCCGGGGTCAAGATCGGCGGCGATGGACACGGCCACCTCGCGCGCGGCGTGCAGGTCCTTGATCTTCACGCGCACGCCGGTTGGGCCTTCCACGCGGAAGATGCGCGCGGCGTCTTCCTGGTGCAGCAGGGCCAGCGCCGAGTCGTATTCGTAATGGCCCGAATCAAAGGTGCCCACCACCGTCATCTGGCGGATGCGTGGCACCACGCCGGCCGGGGTCACTTGCCCGCTGGGCGCGATCAGCGTGACGCTGTCACCGGCGACCACACCCAGGCTGCGCGCCAGCTCACCACCCAGGATCACGCCGAATTCACCGGGCACCAGGCGCGGCAGCACCGTGTCGGCCAACTGGGCTGCGAGGTCGGTGACCTTGGGCTCCAGCGCCGGGTCGATGCCGCGCACCAGCGCGCCCTTCATGTCTTCGCCGCGCGCGATCAGCGCCTGTGCGCCCACGAACGGCGCAGCGCCCAACACCTCGGGGTGGCGCTCGATCTTCGCCAGCGTGTCGGCCAGGTTGGGAATGGCCTGGCCACCGGGCTCGAACACCTCGATGTGCGACAGCACACCGAGCATGCGGTCGCGCACTTCCTTCTGGAAGCCGTTCATGACCGAGAGCACGATGATCAGCGCGGCCACGCCCAGCGCGATGCCCAGCATGGACACGCCAGAGATGAAGGAGATGAAGCCGTTGCGCCGGGTGGCGCGGCCGGCGCGTGTGTAGCGCCAGCCGAGGATGAGTTCGTAGGGAGTTTGCATGTGAGGTCCAGCGGGCATTGTGGCATCCCCGACAATCGCGTCATGCCCGTTTCCCACATGGCCTCTGAGCCCGCTGACCACCTGCTGGTTCCTTTTGCCAGCGCCAGCGATCCCGCCTGCCGGGCGGTGCTGCAAGGGCTGCCACTGCCCCAGCTCACCGCTTTGCTGGCCGAGCTGCAACCCGCGCACACCGACAGCGACACCGACCACAGCCTGAGTGCGCCGCACGAGCGCGCGCTGGCGCGGGCCATCGGCCTGGTGCGCGCCGACGGCTCGGCCTACCCCGACGGCCTGCTGCCCTGGGCCGCGGCCGCGAGCACGCAGCCCCACACGCCCCAAGCCTGGCTCTCGCCCTGTCACTTTCAGGTCGGCATGGAGCAGGTGACGCTGCTGCCGGGGGAACAACTGGGCCTGACCGACGAACACGCCCGCCCTTTGTTCGATGCACTTGCGCCCTACTGCGCCGAGGACGGCATCACCCTGCGCTACGAGTCCGCCACGCGCTGGCACGCCAGCGGCGAGGTGCTGCGCGGCATCGCCTGCGCCAGCCTGGACCGTGTGAGCGGGCGCTCGGTCGAAGCCTGGATGACCGACAGCTCGGCCAACCCGGCGGGCGGTCAACTGCTCAAGCGGCTGCAAAGCGAAGCGCAGATGCTGTTCTACACACACCCCGCGTTTGATGCGCGCGAGGCGCTTCGACTGCACCCCGTCAACGGCTTCTGGCTCAGCGGGGCAGGAGCGATTGACCACGCAACCGTCTTGCAGCCGACCCCGACCCTGCCGAACGAATTGCGCAACGCCGCCCTGCAGGCCGACTGGACACGCTGGAAGGACGCGTGGATAGCCCTGGACAGCGGCAACATCAAAAACCTCCTGGAGCTTGTGCGCCGTGGCCTGCCGGTCACACTCACCCTGTGCGGCGAGCGCAGCGCGCAGTGCTTCACAAATGCGCCGCGCGGCGCCGTGGCGCGCGCTGGCCGCCTCATCAAGAACTGGCTGGGCAACGCCCCGGCCTGGAAGACCCTGGAAACCCTATGAAGATCATCACCCGCGACGTGCCGCCCCGCGCCGCTTGGGCGCTCGAGCAAGGCGGCCTGCACCCGCTGCTGGCGCGCCTGTTTGCCGCACGCGGCATCACCAGCACCGACGAACTCGACGACGCGCTGGCCCGCCTGATCCCGCCTTCGCAGATGTGGGGCGCACAGGACGCCGCGCGTGCCCTGGCCGATGCCATGGCCGCCAACCAGGCCATCTGCATCGTGGCCGACTACGACTGCGACGGCGCCACCGCCTGCGCGGTGGGCCTGCGTGGCCTGCGCCTGCTGGGCGCACCCATGGGCTTCGACCGTGTGAACTACCTCGTGCCCGACCGCGTGACCGACGGCTACGGCCTCACGCCCTCCATATCGAAGCGCGTGAAGGCGCAGGGTGCCGACGTGCTGGTGACGGTGGACAACGGCATCGCCAGCGTGGACGGTGTGCGTGCAGCGCGCGAACTCGGCCTGCAGGTGATCGTGACCGACCACCACCTGCCGGCCATCAAAGACGGCGAGGTGGTGTTGCCGCAGGACTGCATCATCGTGAATCCCAACCAACCCGGCTGCACCTTCGAGAGCAAGTCGATCGCCGGCGTGGGCGTGATGTTTTATGTGCTGCTGGCGCTGCGCGCGGAACTCCGCGAACGCGGTGTGTTCACCGCCCAGACCCAGCCCAAGATCGACGCACTGCTGCCGCTCGTGGCACTCGGCACGGTGGCCGATGTGGTCAAGCTCGACGCCAACAACCGCCGCCTTGTCGCCCAGGGCTTGAAGCGCGTGCGCGCCGGGGCCATGCCGCCGGGCATGACGGCGCTGTTCAACGTGGCCGCGCGCAAGCCCGAGGCGGCCACCGGATTCGATTTCGGCTTCGCACTCGGCCCACGTCTGAACGCGGCCGGGCGCCTGGCCGACATGACGCTGGGCATCGAGTGCCTGACCACCGACGACGCGCTGCGCGCCGACGAACTCGCGCGCACGCTGGACGGCATCAACCGCGAGCGCAAGGCCATCGAGGGCGACATGCGCGACCAGGCCTTGCAGATGGCCGAGGAGATGTTCGACGAGTCCGAGGAGCCGCCACCAGCACTCATCGTGTTCGACCCTGATTTCCACGAGGGCGTGGTCGGCATCGTGGCCTCGCGCCTCAAAGACAAGCTGCACCGCCCCACCTTCGTGTTTGCAGCCAGCGGTGCCGAGGGCAAGGAGAACGAGCTCAAGGGATCGGGGCGCTCGATCGCGGGCTTCCATCTGCGCGACGCGCTCGACCTGGTGGCCAAGCGCCACCCGGGCGTGTTGCTGCGCTTCGGAGGCCACGCCATGGCGGCCGGTTGCACCATCGACGAGGAGCACCTGGAGACGTTCGAAGCCGCGCTGCAGCAAGTGGCCCACGAGTGGCTGGACGCGGCCACGCTGCAGCGCCGCATGGAGGCAGACGGTGCGCTGGACACGAAGTACCGCCGCGCCGATCTGGTGGACACGCTGCACAAGGAGGTGTGGGGCCAGGGGTTTGCGCCGCCGGTGTTCTGCGAAGAGGTGCAGGTGGTGTCGCAGCGGCTGGTGGGCGAGAAGCACCTGGCGCTCAAACTCAAGCACCAGGGGGAGCCGGTGGACGGGATCTGGTTCGGCCACACCGAGCCTTTGCCGGCCCGCGTGAAAATCGCGTTTCGCCTGGATGCGGACGAGTGGCAGGGCCAGCGGCGGGTGCGGTTCCTGGTCGAAGCTGCAGAAACTTGAGCACTCCCGCGCCGCCTGCGGCGTCACCTCCTCAAGGGGGCAATACCTGCGGCCAGGCAAAGCCAGTTCCGCGGTGTTCCGTGCTGGTGGCGCGCCGAAACAATCAGCTCATCAGCGCTTCACGAACCGCAGCCAATTGACGGCGCGACACCGCAAGGCGCTCCTCGACCCCGTCCAGCCGCACCGTCCAGCCCTCACCCTCGACCGGGTCGTTGTGCTTCTCCACCGCCCGCACGGCGCGGCGCGACACCAGGGCGTTGCGGTGAACGCGCACGAAGAGGTGCGCATAACGTTGCTCCAGATCGCTCAGCGCACCGTCAAAGATGTGTTCCTTGTCGGCCGTGCGAACCGTGATGTACTTCAGCTCGGCCTTGAGGTAGATCACGTCGGCCAGTGCCACGCGCTCGCTGCGACCACGCTCCTGGATGATCAGGCTCTCGGGCAGCCCCACGTCAACGGTGGATTCGGCGCGCAGGCGCTGCACCTTCTGCAGGGCTTGCTGAAGACGCTCGCGGCGCACCGGCTTGGTCAGGTAGTCCACCGCCTCCAGGTCAAAGGCCTGCACCGCGTGCTCGGCATAGGCGGTGATGAACACCACGGCCGGTGGCGCCGCCAGTTCGCGCAGGGTCTTGGCCAGGGTCATGCCGTCCACGCCGGGCATGTGGATGTCCAGCAGCACCAGATCACACCCGGTGCGCTGGATCAGCTCCATCGCCTGCACGGCGTTGGCCGCCTCACCCACCACGTCCGCGCGCGGCTCGCTGCATTCGCCGAGCAGGGTGCGCAGCCTTGACCGCGCCAATGCTTCATCGTCAACGATCAGTACCTTCAGTGTCATGTCACGCTCCGTAGCCAGACCTGTTCAATACCCGCTTATACCGGTATTTCAAGTCGAACCTGAAACACCCCATTGACCAATGCGCTCTGGAAGCGCCCCTGCACATCGTGCAACAGCGCCAGACGCTGTCGAACGTTGTCCAGCGCCAGCCCGTTGCCGCGCCGCCCGCTGCCCGCCGGCACGGTGTTGGTGACCTTGATCACCACCAGACCACCGCGCCGCTGGGTGCTGATGCGCACCACCGCCCCCGAAGGACTGGGCTCCACGCCATGCTTCACCGCATTTTCCACCAGCGGCTGCAGGATGAGGGGAGGTAATTTGGCCTTGGAGGCCGCGTCGTCCACGCTCCATTCCACCTTCAGCCGGTCACCAAAACGCACCTGCTCGATGGCCGGGTAGTGCTCGGCCAGCTCCAGTTCCTGCCACAGGGGCACCGCCTCCTGGGCATCGGCCAGGGCATGGCGAAACAGCTCGCTCAAGTCTTCCAGCAGGCTCTCGGCCTTGGCGGGCTCCTCGCGCACCAGAGCAATGGCGCTGTTGAGCGTGTTGAACAGGAAATGCGGCCGGATGCGCGCCTGCAGCTCGGCCAGCCGCGCGGTGGTGCCCGCGGGCATGCGGGCCTTGGCGCGCCACACCAGCGCACCCACCAGCACCGCCGACACCAGCGCGCCAGAAGCCCCGCTGGCCACCCAGGGCGCCCCGTTGGCCAGCCCCATGAGCACCAGCAAGCCACAACCGTACAGGCCGGCCAGCGCACCCAGCCCGATGCACGCCATCCATTGGGCCCGGACCTCCATGCGTCCGAGCTTGCGCTTGAAAGCACACACACACAGCAACCAGGCCAGCACGGCGGGCAGCGCGGCACCCGTGAGCACCGCCATCTGGGTGATCCAGCCCACCGGACTCGACGCACCAAAGAGTGCGGCCACCGACACGATGGCCTGCACAAACAGCACGGCGCGAAGCACCACGCCCACCTGGCAGGTGTCAAACACCCGGTCGCGCGCACGGACGTGCTCGGGCATCTCCTCCAGCGACTGCGTGCCCAGGGTGCTGGGCAGATCCTGGAAGGTCGATAAAATTCGGGAGTCTTTCATGGGGCGTGCGTCAATGCTCGGGTCGGTCGACGTGGGATTGTGCGTTGATCCGGGTCCTGCGCCCGGCAATCGCACAGGGTTGCGATCGAAAGATCATTCAAACCCTCTTTGCCCGCCCTGTGTCCTGCGGTCCTCCGCTCCTTACGTTCCCTCAAAAGCCGCTGGCAACACCGTATGTCCACCAACCAATTCGACAAGAAATCCGAAGCCTGGTCCGCCCTATTCTCGGAGCCCATGAGCGAGTTGGTCAAGCGATACACGGCCAGCGTCTTCTTCGACAAACGCCTCTGGCAAGCCGACATCACAGGCAGCCTCGCCCACGCCGAGATGCTGGCCGCGCAAGGCATCATCGGCGCGGCCGACCTGGCCTCCATCCAGCAGGGCATGGCCCAGATCACCACCGAGATCGAGGCCGGCAACTTCGAGTGGAAACTCGACCTCGAAGACGTACACCTCAACATCGAGGCCCGCCTGACCCAGCTGGTGGGTGATGCGGGCAAGCGCCTGCACACCGGCCGCAGCCGCAACGACCAGGTGGCCACCGACGTTCGCCTGTGGCTGCGCAGCGAGATCGATCTCATCGTCCCGCTGCTGGGCGAGTTGCAGGGCGCGCTGGTGGACGTGGCGGAGAAAAACGTGGAGGTGATCCTGCCGGGCTTCACCCACCTGCAGGTGGCGCAGCCAGTGAGCTTTGCGCACCACCTGCTGGCCTATGTGGAGATGTTCTCGCGCGACGCCGAGCGCATGGTCGACGTGCGCCGCCGCACCAACCGCCTGCCGCTGGGTTCGGCCGCGCTGGCCGGCACCACCTACCCGCTGGACCGCGAGCGCGTGGCGCGCAGCCTGGGCATGGTGAATGAGCGCGGTGAGCCGCAGGTGTGCCAGAACAGCCTGGACGGCGTGAGCGACCGCGACTTCGCCATCGAGTTCACCGCCGCGGCCTCGCTGTGCATGGTGCACATCAGCCGCTTCAGCGAAGAGCTGATCCTGTGGATGAGCCAGAACTTCGGTTTCGTGAAGATCGCCGACCGCTTCACCACCGGCTCGTCGATCATGCCGCAGAAGAAGAACCCCGACGTGCCCGAACTCGCGCGAGGCAAGACCGGCCGCGTGGTCGGCCACCTCATGGGTCTGATCACGCTCATGAAGGGCCAGCCGCTGGCCTACAACAAGGACAACCAGGAAGACAAGGAGCCGCTGTTCGACACCGTGGACACCCTGAAGGACACGCTGCGCATCTTCGTGGAGATGGTGGGTGGACAGCCCAACCCTGCCACGGGTGCGAAGGAAGGCGGCATCACGGTGAATGCCGTGGCCATGGAAGAAGCGGCCAAGAAGGGCTACGCCACCGCCACCGACCTGGCCGACTACCTGGTGAAGAAGGGCCTGCCGTTTCGCGACGCGCACGAGACCGTGGCCCATGCGGTCAAGGCCGCCGTCACGCACAACTGCGACCTGTCGGAACTGCCCCTGGCGGTGCTGCAGGGCTTCAACGCCAGCATCGAAAAGGACGTGTACGAATGCCTGAGCCTGCGCGGCAGCCTCAATGCGCGCAACACACTGGGCGGCACGGCGCCCGCCCAGGTGCGCGCGCAGATCGCGCGCCACCGCGCCCGCCTGGCCTGAGCGCCCGTGACGCCCCCGGCATCCGCTCTCATCACGGCACTGCTGGACCCGGCGCGTTACCCGCACCCGGTGCAACGCGTGGAACTCATGGAAACCCACGGCGCCTGGGTGCTGCTGGCGGGTGGGCACGCCTACAAGATCAAGAAGCCGGTGCGCCTGCCCTTCATGGACTTCGGCACGCTCGCGCTGCGGCGCGCGGCCTGTCAAGCCGAGGTGCGGCTCAACCGGCGCTTCGAGACCACCGACCCGGCCTCGCACCTCTACCTGGGCGCGCTGCCCATCGCCGGCCCTGCCCACCAGCCCCGTTGGGGCGATGCGGGCACGGACGACGACCAGGTCATCGAATGGGCGGTGCACATGCGCCGCTTCGACGAGGCCCACCGCCTCGACCACCTGTGCGCGCGCGGCGCCCTGCGGCCCGAACACCTCACCTCGCTGGCGCAGCGCATGGCCGCGTTCCAGGCCACCGCTGCGGTGGCGCCCGCGAACGGCTCTTGGGGCCGGGCCGAGGACACCCTGGCCTTCGCACGCGACAACATCGCCACCCTGCGCAAGGGCTTGACCGCCGACCGCGATGCGGCACTGATCGAACAACTGGCCCGGTGGACCGAATCGGGCTTCACGCACCTCGCCCCGCTGATGGTGCAGCGCCTGGGCGAAGGCCGGGTGCGCGAGGGCCACGGCGACCTGCACCTGGCCAATCTCGTGCTCATTGGCAACGAGGTCGTGCCCTTCGACGGCATCGAGTTCAACGACGCGCTGCGCTGGATCGACGTGGCCAGCGACATGGCCTTCGCCTGGATGGATCTGCTCGACCACGGCCAGCCCGGGCTGGCCAACGGCCTGCTCAGCGACTGGCTGGACGCCAGCGGCGACACCACCGCCCCCGACGTGCTGCCCTTTTTCGCGGTGTACCGCGCCCTGGTGCGCGCCAAGGTGGCGGTGATCCGCAGCACGCAGGCCGGCGCCGACGTGGCCGTCTCGTTGCAGGAAGCGCGCGGATATACAGCGCTGGCACAGCGCATCGCGCACCCACCCGAGCCGCAACTCGTCATCACGCACGGCCTCTCGGGCAGCGGCAAGACCTGGGCTTCCACCCGCTGGCTGCAGGCCGAGACCAGTGGCCGGGCCATCCGCCTGCGCTCCGACGTGGAACGCAAGCGCCTGCACGGCCTGAGCGCCACGCAGGCCAGCGGCTCGGGCCTGAACAGCGGCCTGTACAGCCCGCAGGCGCACACCGACACCTACGCCCACCTGCTGGCCCGTGCGCAGCACCTGCTGCAAGAGGGCTGGTCGGTGCTGGTGGACGCAGCCTTTCTGCGCCACCACGAGCGCGAGGCCTTCTGTGCGCTGGCACGGTCGTTGGCCTGTCCTTTTCACATCCTGGCCACCGAGGCGCCGCTGGCCGTGCTGCGCGAGCGCATCACCGCTCGGCAGGCCCACGGCGCCGATGCTTCGGAAGCCACGGTGGCGGTGCTGGAGCAGCAATTGGGCTGGCTGGAACCCCTGGGTGCGGACGAGCGCGCGCAGTGCCTGCCAGTGGCGCCCTGAAGTGCACCACCAAAAATTTCAATCCGCACTGTCCCGCTTTCACAAGCCATCGGCCAGGGTGACCGCTACCATGGTCGCCACACCTGCCCCAACAACACTGGAGACCCCATGACCGTCATCACCACCGTGGAAGACCTGCGCGTGCTCGCCCAGCAGCGCGTACCGCGCATGTTCTACGACTACGCCGATTCCGGCTCATGGACCGAGAGCACCTACCGCGCCAACAACGAGGACTTCCAGAAGATCAAGCTGCGCCAGCGCGTGGCGGTGAACATGGAAAACCGCAGCACGCGCACGACCATGATCGGGCAGGACGTGGCCATGCCGGTGGCGATTGCGCCCACGGGTCTCACCGGCATGCAGCACGCCGACGGCGAGATCCTGGCCGCGCGCGCGGCGAAGAAGATGGGCATTCCGTTCACGCTGTCCACCATGAGCATCTGCTCCATCGAAGACGTGGCCCAGCACGCGGGCGAGGGTTTCTGGTTCCAGCTGTATGTGATGAAGGACCGCGCGTTCATCGAGCGCCTGATCGACCGCGCCAAGGCCGCCAAGTGCGCAGCCCTGGTGCTCACGCTCGATCTGCAGATCCTCGGCCAGCGCCACAAAGACCTGAAGAACGGTCTGTCGGCCCCGCCCAAGCTCACCATCGCCAACATGATCAACATCGCCAGCAAGCCGCGCTGGGCGCTGGGCATGCTGGGCACGAAGCGCAAACAGTTCGGCAACATCGTTGGCCATGTGAGCGGCGTGGACAACATGGGCAGCCTGAGCGAATGGACCGCCAAGCAGTTCGACCCGGCGCTCAACTGGGGCGACGTGGAGTGGATCAAGAAGCGCTGGGGCGGCAAGCTCATCCTCAAGGGCATTCAGGACGTGGAAGACGCGAAGCTGTCGGTGGCCTCGGGCGCCGACGCGCTGATCGTGAGCAACCACGGCGGGCGCCAGCTCGATGGGGCGCAGAGCAGCATCGAGGCGCTGCCAACGATCCTGGACGCGGTGGGCGGCCAGATCGAGGTGCACATGGACGGTGGCATCCGCAGCGGGCAGGACGTGCTCAAGGCCCGCGCCCTGGGTGCGCAGGGTGTCTACATCGGCAGGCCCATGCTCTACGGCCTGGGCGCCATGGGCGAGGCCGGCGTGAGCAAGTGCCTGGAGATCATCCACCGCGAGCTCGACCTCACCATGGCCTTCTGCGGCCACACCAACATCGAGACGGTGGACAAAAGTATCCTGCTGCCCGGCTCCTTCCCCACCGCCACGCCATGAACCCCGTTGAGCCGGTGGCGCGGCCCCGCACCTCCAAGCTGTGGCTGGGCATCAGCGTGGTGCTGGCGCTGGTGCTGCTGGTGGGCGCGGCCACCATGGCCAGCATGTACGAACAACTCAAGGCGCAGATCGTGCACCTGCAGGAACGCCTGGCGGTCACGCCGCAGGTGCGCTATGTGTCGGTGATGCTGGACGCCCAGGAACTGCCGGCCCTGCTGGTGACCATGGACCCACAGGCCGGCGTGTTGCAGGTGCAGCGGCTCAACGAAGTGAAGGAAGGCCGCGAGGACAGCATGCAGCTCTGGGCGATCGCTGGCGACCAGCCGCCGCGTTCGCTGGGCGTGATCCAGAGCAAGTTCAAGACACTGCAACTGCCTGCGAAAGACACCGCGCTGGCCGGTGTGACGAAGCTTGCGATCAGCGTGGAAGACAAGGGCGGCGTGCCCGAGGCAGCGGGTCCGCGCTTGCCTTACCTGTTTCAGGGTTGGCTGATCCAGAAGGCGATCTGACGCGCGCTCACTTCAGCTCATATTCAAACGTGCTCACCACGCGCAGGCGCTTCATGCGCGAACTGCCGTCGTCGAAGTCATTGCCGTCGTCACCGGTGATTCGGATCACGCCCTGGTTGGCGTTCTTCAGCGGGCCGAGCTGTGCGCCCGCTTCGGCAGCAAACTTGTCGGCCTGCTCGCGCGCGTTGCGTGTGGCCTCGGCCAGCAGCGGTGCCTTGATGTCGTTGAAGCCGCGCAGCTGAAAGCGCGGGCCGTTGCGGCCTCCCTCGCCCTCACCACCGAGCTGCACACCGGCCTGGATCAGCGGGTCCACCGCGCGGGCGGCACCCTCCACCTCGGTCACGCGGGCCGATTTCACCAGCACCTGACCGGTGCCATTGAAGCGAAACGGCTGATTGCCCTGCGCGTATTCGCGGGTGAACAGGTCTTGCACCTGCAGCGGCTTGGCCTCCATCTCGGCATCGGTGAAACCCCGCTGCTTCAGAAAGGCCGCCACCTTGTCGCGGTCACCCGCCAGGGCCTGCTGCACACCACCGAAATCGTTGCCCGCGCGGCGGAACGAGAGCGTCCAGACTGCGAAGTCGCTCTCCACGTCTTTTTCGGCCAGCCCCTTGACCGTGACCGAGCGGTCGGACATGCGAAAACGCTCCAGTCCCTGGCTCACGGCGAAGCCGGCGATGGCGATGCCGGCGGCGATCAACAGGGCGGTGACGAGGCGGGCGATGGTGTTCATGAACGGTCCTCCTGATGCGGGGTGCCAGCCGGTGGCCAGCGGCTCGCGCCATGGTAATCCCGCTATGCTCGACCGCGTGGACGCCCCAACCGATCAGACCCTGCCGCGGCGCATTGCCCACCTCGACATGGACGCGTTTTTCGCGTCGGTCGAGTTGCTGCGTTACCCGCAGCTCAAGGGACTGCCGGTGGTCATTGGCGGAGGCCGACGGCGCGAGGACGACCTGCTGCAATCCCTGCGCGAAGCCTACCCCGACCGCGAATGGGCCACCAACAGCCTGGACCACATCCCGGTCGATTTCTTTCCGCGCCTGGCTGGCTACACCGGGCGAGGCGTGGCCACCACCGCCACCTACGCGGCGCGCCAGTTCGGCGTGGGCTCGGCCATGGGCCTCATGAAGGCCGCCAAGCTGTGCCCCCAGGCCATCCTGCTGCCGGTGGACTTTGACGAAGTGCGCCGCATCTCGCGCCTGTTCAAGAGCACCATCCGCGAGATCGCGCCGGTGGTGGAAGACCGGGGCGTGGACGAGGTCTACATCGACTTCACGCACGTGCCCGGCGGCCAGCGCGAGGGCGGGCGCGTGCTGGCTCGTCTGATCCAGAAGAGCATCTTCCAGGCCACAGGCCTCACCTGCTCCATCGGCGTGGCGCCCAACAAACTCATCGCGAAGATGGCGAGCGAATTCAACAAGCCCAATGGCATCAGCATCGTGCAGCCCGACGACCTGCAAGGCCTCATCTGGCCACTGCCCTGCCGCAAGATCAATGGCGTGGGCCCCAAGGCCGACGCCAAGCTGCAGGGCCACGGCATCCACACCATCGGCGAGCTCGCTCAGCGCGAGCGGGGCTGGCTGGTTCAACACTTCGGCAAGAGCTATGGCGCGTGGCTGTTTGATGTGTCCTGGGGCCGCGACGAGCGGCCGGTGCAGACAGAGAGCGAGCCGGTGAGCATGAGCCGCGAAACCACCTTCGACCGCGACCTGCACGCAGTGCGCGACCGCGCCGAGCTTGGCGCCATCTTCACCCGGCTGTGCGAGCAGGTGGCGGGCGACCTGAGCGCCAAGGGTTATGCGGGCAAGACCATCGGCATCAAGCTGCGCTACGACAACTTCCAGAGCGTCACGCGCGACGTGACCATCGACCACTTCACCGCCGACCCCACCACCATCCGCCGCCAGGCCGGCCTGTGTCTCAAGCGGGTGGACCTCACCCGGCGCATCCGCCTGCTCGGCGTGCGTGTGGGCAAGCTCGTCAAGCCCGGGACAGACGAGGCCGCAACTCAGGCCTACAGTGAGCCGGCTTCACCACCCCCTCCACGAGACCAGACCCGCCATGACCGCAACGACCTGCTTTTCCCTGAGCTCGACGGATGACGTCGCCCACCTGGTGATGAGCCGCCCCGCCGAGCTCAACACCATGAACCCCACCTTCTGGCGCGAGCTCGACGAGGTGCTGACCACGATCCACGCGCAGGGCACAGCGCGCGCGCTGGTGATCAGCAGCACCGGCAAACACTTCAGTGCCGGCATGTCGCTGGACACCTTTGCGGGCGGCATCCAGATGGACGACCAGAGTGCCGAGGGCCGCGCAGCCATCTTTGATGTGCTGATGGACATCCAGGCCACCTTCACCAAGATCGAGAACCTGCGCATCCCGGTGATCTGTGCCATCCAGGGCGGCTGCATCGGGGGCGCGGTCGACATGGTCACCGCCGCCTGCATCCGCTATGCAAGTGCCGACGCCTTCTTCTGCATCCAGGAAATCAACATCGGCATGGTGGCCGACGTGGGTACGCTGCAGCGCCTGCCCAAGCTGATCCCGATGGCCGTGGTGAAAGAACTGGCCTACACCGGCCGCCGCCTGAGCGCGAGCAAGGCACAGGCCTACGGCCTGGTCAACGAGGTGTTCGACTCGCACGAGGCCACGGTGGCCGCCGCGCTGCAGTGCGCGAAGGAGATCGCGTCCAAACCGCCGGTGGCCATCTGGGGCACCAAACAGGCTGTGAACTACGCGCGCGACCACTCGGTGGAAGACAGCCTGCGACAGATGGGCTGGCTGCAGGGCGCGGTGTGGAGCAACGCGCATGTGCGCGAAGCAATCACGGCCATGAAGGACAAACGCGCGGGTGCATTCGCGCCGCTCCCGGCCTTGCAGTCGTTCAAGTCGCTGGGCTGAGCTGGCGCCTCAGGCGCCGCGCTGCACATCGGCGCTGGCCATGGCCAGCACGCGTGGCCCGAAGCTGGAGACGTTCGTCAACGTCGCGTTGTGGTGATCGATCACCTGGCGCGACGTGAGCACGGCGTTTCCAGCCGAGGTGTGGGCATCGGCCACCAGCGTCACCGGGTAGCCCAGTGCGAGCGCACGGCGGGTGGTGGTGTCGACACAAAACTCGCTGCGCATGCCGCAGACGATCAGCCTGGTCACGCCGTGCGCATTGAGCAGCGCGTCAAGGTCGGTGCCCTGAAAGGCGTCCGGCGTGGTCTTGCGCACGATCACAGCGTCGGACTCGAATGCCAGACCCTCGCCTTCGCACAGGCCTTGTTGAACATCGATGATGAGCAGGGCGGTTTTCGTGGGGTTGGGTTTGACGTATCGAATGCTCCCCGCGCTGCGCAGGCGTTGGGGACGGGGATCATGGCCTTTCAAGTATGAAAAGCTGCTCGTTGACTTCCTTGCCCCACTGCGATCCCCGCTGCGTGCGCGCCAGTACAAAGCCGTGCTTCTCATACAGGTGACGCGCCGCGTGCAGTTCGTCGAAGGTCCACAGGTACACCTTGCGGTGACCGCGTGCGCGGCAGAAGTCCATGGCGGCGCCGAGCAGCTGGGCGCCCAGGCCCTGGCCGCGCGACGCATCCGAGGTGATGAACCAGCGCAGGTGTGCGCCCGCCTCCCCGTGGTGCGAGCCATCGATCACCACCGAGCCTTGAATGCCCGCAGTGTCTTGCGCGAGCCAGAGGCCATCGCGTTCGGGATCGAAGCGCAGGCAGAACTCGGACAACTCGGTGGCCACCTTGGCCTCGAACGGTGCGCCGAAACCCACGGTGCGGGCGTAGAAGCTTGCATGTATCTCCACTACACGACCGATGCAGCCGGGGAGATAGCCCGCGTGGATGTTCATGGCATTCCCCGTCCGGACCGGACCACCAGTTCGTTGAACCCGGTTGCCGCGTCGTGCTCCCGAGTTAGCGTGCCTGGCGGCAACAACGCCAGCAAGACCTCCGCCGTGGTCCTCACCGTGCTGCCCAGGCCCAGATGCCCACCGAACACGCGGCCCGATGCATCGGACACCGACACGTGCAGGTGCGCGCCCGCCGCACCCAGACTCCCGGACAAACTCAACATCTCCAGCGGCCCGGCAAGCAAGGTGGTTTCGGTTGCGTCTGCGTACCGCAGGCCGACCTGCACCAGGCTGCCGATGCCGGCCACCACAAAAGCGGAGTCCGTGCCATGGCTGCCCGGGAGTGCTTCCAGAGCGCGCCGAAGGTCGGTGCCGGGGGAGAGTCGCAGGGGCAGGAGGGGCATGGCGGCTGATCTGGAACAAAGTGGACGTTGAGCGCTTTCGGGAGACCGAGTTGTACAATAAAACGTACTTATTGGAGATCATCATGGATGCCATCACTTACTCATCTGCCCGCGCCAACCTGGCCCGCACCATGGACCGCGTGTGCAACGACCACGAAGCACTGATCATCACGCGCAATGGCGAACAGTCGGTGGTGATGCTCTCGCTCGAAGACTACCAAGCTCTGGAAGAAACCGCCTACCTTTTGCGCAACCCGACGAATGCCAAACGACTGCTCT
The DNA here is from genome assembly GCF_010104355.1 of Hydrogenophaga sp. PBL-H3. NCBI lineage: Bacteria > Pseudomonadati > Pseudomonadota > Betaproteobacteria > Burkholderiales > Comamonadaceae > Hydrogenophaga > Hydrogenophaga sp. PBL-H3. Next base: position 908,287 of record NZ_CP044972.1, on the reverse strand, counting down.
CCGCAGTGGCGCAGTTGTCCGCCGGCAAGGGTGTGGAAAGAAAGCTCGCGCCGTGAAGCTGGTCTTTGCCGACGAAGCCTGGGAAGACTACGTGTACTGGCAGAAGCAAGACCGAAAGATGGTGGATCGGATCAACAAGCTGATCGCCGAAGTCAAGCGCGATCCGTTCGCCGGCGTGGGGAAACCGGAGCCGCTCAAACATGCCCTGTCGGGCTTCTGGTCGCGGCGCATCAACGACGAGCACCGCATGGTCTACAAGGTCGAAGGGGGTTCACTGTTGATTGCCCAGCTTCGGTACCACTACTGAAACCCGAACTGCCCCGTTCCGAACTGCACATCCATGAAAACCTTCCACAACCCCCACCATGCCGCCCACGCCGGCCAGCAAGAGATGTTTCGCGGCCGCATGGTGCCCTGCCACGAGGTGCCCGCGCGGCTGGACTTTGTGTTGGCCGAGCTGCAGCGGCGCCCGCTGGGCGCGCTGCAGACGCCCGAGGTGGATGAGGCCGCACTGGATGCGGCGATTGGCCGGGTGCACAGCGCACGGTATGTGGACTTCTTGCGCGGCGCCTGGGCCGAGTGGGTCGCCATGGACCCGGCCAATGCAGAGCGCGATGCCCTGCCCTCGGTGTGGCCGCTGCCCAACCGCCATGGCTTTCGCAACGATGTGCTGCCCACCAACTTTGCAGCGCGCCTCGGCCTCTTCAGCTTCGATTCGGGTTCACCGCTCACGGTGGGCACCTGGGCGGCGGCGCGCGGTGGCGCTGCCTGCGCGCTGGCGGCGGCAGGGGACGTGGCAGCGGGTGCGCGCAGCGCGTTCGCGCTCTCGCGCCCGCCGGGCCACCACGCGGGCCCCGACTTTCTGGGGGGTTACTGCTTTCTGAACAACGCAGCGATTGCCGCACAGGCGCTGCGCGATGCGGGCCACTCGAAGGTGGCGGTGCTCGACGTGGACTACCACCACGGCAACGGCACGCAGACCATCTTTTACGAGCGCGCCGACGTGTTCACGGTCTCCATCCACGGTGACCCGGCGACCGAGTACCCGTTTTTCCTGGGCCATGCCGACGAGCGCGGTGCGGGTGCGGGCGAGGGCTTCAACCTGAACCTGCCGCTGCCGCGCGGCACCGGCTTTGACACCTGGCGCGAGTCGCTGACCATCGCCCTGCAAGCGGTCCAGCGCTTTGGTGCCACGGCCCTGGTGGTGCCCATGGGGCTGGACACGTTTGAGGGCGACCCGATCTCGGGCTTCACCTTGCAAAGCGCCGACTACTTCGCCGTGGGTGAGGCCCTGGCCGGTGCCGGGCTGCCCACCGTGTTCACGTTTGAAGGTGGCTACGCGGTGGACGCCGTGGGCACCAACGCGGTGAACCTGCTCGAGGGCTTCCAGCGGTCGCTCTGATCAGGCGCCAACCCTTCGACAAGCTCAGGGCGATCGGCTTTCGGTTCAGGCGCCGAACGAGAGGGCGCCGGGGGGCAGGGGACGGCCCAGGGCGCTGGCGAGCACGGTGTAGTGCATGGTTTCGTCTGCGGCCAGGCGGGCGGCCACCTTGGCCAGCTCGCGGTCACCCAGAGCAGGAATCACGCTCAGGTAGGCGTTGGTGGCGCCCAGCTCCAGGCGGGCGGCGAGGTCCAGCACATCGGCCTGGCTCTTGAGCGAAGCGGCGTTGAGCGACTTGGCGTAGTCCTCCAGCTTCATCTCGGCCACAGGCTTGCCGCCGAGCTTCTGGATGGTGGCGATCAGCGCGTCGCGGTGGGTCTTGTGGTGGCCCTGGAACTGCACCGCCACATCAAGCACCGGCTTTTGCAGCAGTCCACTGCCGGCACCGAGCTGGTAAGCGTTGATGGCTTCGTGCTCCAGCGTGAGCGCCACGTTCAAGATGCCCACGTCCTTGGACATGTCCATCTTCTGGGCGTGTGAGGCGGCCAGCACGTCATTGCCGGCCAGCAGCGCCACGGCGGCAGCGGAGAGCACGCCTCCACTGCGCATGAAGCCGCGGCGCGAGGCGGGGGAGATCAGGGAGTCGGGGGTCTGGGTGGTGTTCATGGGGAGTCCTGGTTGGGGTGGAGTGATCGGCTGTTCATCGGCACCAGGCCTTGTGACAACCGTCACGCTGAATACGCGGCCCGCACCACCCATGGATTCACAAAGCCCTTTGACGGCGCCGGGTCACGGCCGGTTGAATCCAGTTGATGAGGTGCTGCGTATCCAGTGGGTCAGGCAACACCGCCCCTCACCAGGGCTCCCGTCAACAACCCACGGCCCATTCAACATGCCCAACTTGAACACCCTCTTTGCCAGCCAGGCCGCGCGCCTGCTGCCCCTGGCCGCAGCCGCCGCGCTGCTGACCGCCAACCCCGTGCACGCCGACACCGGCAAGCTGCTGCTCACCGGCGGCGTGAGCAGCGTCGAAGGCGCGGCCGGTGGCGGCATTTCGCCCTGGGCCGTGATCGGCAGCCAGGCCACCGAAGGCGAGGTGGGTGTGTCGGCCTACCTCAGCCGCGCCGTGACGAAGGATTACGGCCTGACCGCCTATGGCGTGGCGGTGGGCATCCACGACCGCGTCGAACTCTCGCTGGGTCGGCAGGACTTCAACACCGGCGTCACCGGCACCCTGCTGGGTCTGCCGGGCCTGCACCTGAAGCAGGACATCGTGGGCGCCAAGGTGCGCGTGGCCGGCGACGCCGTGCTCGACAGCGACAGCCTGATGCCGCAGATCGCCGTGGGTGTGCAGTTCAAACGCCTGCAGTCCTCGGGCCTGGACGGCACGCTCAATGCGCTGGGTGCCAAACGCAGCGGCGCCGACGTGTACGTCAGCGCCACCAAGCTGTTCCTCGCGCAAGGCATCCTGGTCAATGGCACGCTGCGCGCCACCAAGGCCAACCAGGGCGGCCTGCTGGGCTTCGGCGCCACGCTGGGCGGTGCCGACAACAGCTACGAACTGCAGCCCGAGATCTCGGTGGCGTACCTGATCAACAGCAAGCTGGCCGTGGGCGTTGAATACCGCGCCATGCCCAACAAGCTGCAGCGCGCCGGCCAGGCCGCTGGCCTGGGCGATGGCCTGCGCGCCGACGACTGGAAGGACATCTTCATCGCCTACGCGCCGAGCAAGAACGTCTCACTCACCGCAGCCTATGTGGACCTGGGCCGCATCGTGCCCGCCACCACCGGCGGCCGCAAACAGACCGGCGTGTACGTCTCGGCCCAGATCGCGTTCTGAACTCTTCACCTTCGAGCCTCAACATGAAACACCTCATCACCACCACCGCCCTCACCCTGCTGGCCCTGGCCAGCGGCGCCGCGTTCGCCCAGTCCATGCAGCCCGCAGCCGCGCCATCGGCCGCAAGCGCTTACCCCATGGCGCCCGCCGCAGGCTTGTACCAGGCGTTCGGTGAAGAAGCCGGCATCCGCAGCCTCATGGACGATTTCGTGGTTCGCCTCAAGGCCGACCCGCGCATCGGCAACCAGTTCAAGGACACCAACCTGGCCAACCTGTCGAAGTCGCTGGGCGATCAGCTCTGTCAGCTCTCGGGCGGCCCCTGCGTCTACAAGGGTCCGGACATGAAGGCCGCACACGCCAGCATGGACATCAACAAGGGCCATTTCAACGCCCTGGTGGAAGTGCTGCAGCAAAGCATGAACGCGCGTGGCATTGCGTTCAACCGCCAGAACCAGATGCTCGCGCTGCTGGCCCCGATGAACCGCGACGTGATCACGGTTCGCTGAACCTGCGTCCAGGCACAACCATGAAACGCACGAACACATCGGCCTGGCTGATGGCAGCAGCCACCCTGCTGCCGCTGGCCGCACAGGCCGCCACGGTTCAGGTGACCGTGCTCGGGCGCGACGGCAAGCCCCTGGCCGACGCGGTGGTGGTCATCGAGCCCGCCTCGGGGGCCAAGCCGGCGGAGCCCACGCCGGTCTCGGCCGTCATCAGCCAGCAGAAGATGCAGTTCGTGCCCGCCACCAGCGTGTTGCCCGTGGGCTCACGGGTGACCTTCACCAACCTCGACACCTGGGAACACCATGTGCGCGGCGTGCCGGCGGGCCTGGCTTCCCTCAACCCGGGCACCCAGCCGGGCTTCGAGCTGCGCCTGGACGGCAGGGCCGAAGGCAAGAGCCCGGCCAGCGCCGAGGTGACCCTCGACAAGGCCGGCGCCGTGCAACTGGGCTGCCACCTGCACGGCTCGATGCGTGGCTTCATCTTCGTGGCCGATTCCCCCTGGACGGTGGTGACCGATGCCAACGGCACGGCCACGATGCAGGGACTGCCCGAAGGGGCCGCCAAGGTGCGCGTGGTGCACGCCGACCAGCTCCTGGAAGTCACGCCGGTCGCGGTCAACATCACGCCCGTGACCGCTTTGAGCCTTCCCACGCAGGTGCAGCCCCGCCGGCGCCGGCCATGAACGCACTGCCTGCTTTCTTCCATGCCCCGGTGTGGGCATGGGTCAAGCCGGTGCCCCACAATGCCCGCATGAGCGCACAACCCGACGAACTTCTCATGGCCTTGCTCGACCGCGTGGCCCAGCGCGACGAGGCTGCCCTCAAGGCCCTCTACGACACGACCTCCTCCAAGCTGTATGGCCTGGCCATGCGCGTGGTCGGCAAGAGCGAGTGGGCCGAAGACGCGTTGCAGGAAACCTTTCTGCACATCTGGCGCTGCGCGGGCGACTACCGCGCCTCGCTCAGCCCGCCCATGGCGTGGCTCGGCCTGATCGTGCGCAGCCGCTCACTGGACTACCTGCGCCGGCGCACCGCCGATCGCACCCACCTCACCGACGAGATCGACGACGCAATGTCCGACACCCTGGAGGGCGATTCGCCCAACCCGATGGACACCACCCTGGCCAGCCAACAGGCCTGGGCGCTGCACCAGTGCCTGGCCAAGCTGGAGAACCGCCAGCGCGAGGTGGTGAGCCTGGCCTACCTGCGCGACCTCAGCCACAGCGAACTGTCCGAGCAACTCAGCCTGCCCCTGGGCACCGTGAAGACCTGGATCCGCCGCGGGCTGGACCAGCTGCGCACCTGCATGGCGCGCTTCGCCTGAGGACACAACGTGAACCTCATCCAACACCCCGAACTGCTCGACAAACTCGCCGCTGCGCACGCGCTGGGCACCTTGCGCGGTGGCGCCCGCCGCCGCTTTGAAGCCATGGCGCGTGAACAAGCCCCGGTGCGCGCCGCCGCGTTGGTGTGGCAAAGCCGCGTGGCTAGCATGAACGAACTGCAGACCCCGCAGCAGCCGGCGCCCGCCGTGTGGACACGCATTGAAAACCTGGTGCAGGGCGACAACCAGCAGCAGGCCATGGCCGCCGCCCGCAGCCCAGCGGCCAAACCGCTGGCCAGCGGCTGGCTGCGCAGCCTGGCGCTGTGGCGCGGCGCCACCGCTGCCGGTGCGCTCGCCACCGTGTTCGCACTCGTCACCGCCGTGGGCCTGCGCGACAACCTGGGCGCGCAGATCAACGAACTGCAGGCCAGGCTCTCGGCCACACCGCAGATCGAATACGTGGCGGTGCTCAACGATGACCAGGCCAGCGCCTCGATGCTGGTGACCTTCGACCCGAAGAACGGCAAGCTCACGCTTCAACGCGTGGGCGGCTTCCAGGAAGCCAGCGACAAGTCGCTGCAGCTCTGGGCCCTGCCGCCTTCGGGCGGTCCGCGCTCTCTGGGCGTGCTGAGTCAGGAACGCCTGCTGCAGCTCACGGCTGGCGCGGGTGACGTGCGCGAAGTGCCGGCACTGGCCATCAGCCTGGAACCCAAGGGCGGTGTTCCAAGCGAACGCGGCCCGACCGGGCCGGTGTTGTTCAAGGGCGCGCTGATCCAGAAGATGATCTGAACCTGCTGCGCAAGGCAGTTACTGCCGCGCAGTGCGCACGTTGGCCGGCGGCGACTGCGGGTGGCTGGTGCGCCAGGGATTGATGTCCAGCCCACCGCGGCGCGTGTAGCGCGCGTACACCGCCAGCTTGGTCGGCTTGCAGCGCGCCAGCACGTCCATGTAGATGCGCTCCACGCACTGCTCGTGGAATTCGTTGTGGTTGCGAAAACTCACGATGTATTGCAGCAGCCCGGCCTGGTCGATCTGCGGGCCGCTGTAGCTGATCTGCACGCTGCCCCAGTCGGGTTGGCCGGTCACGAGGCAGTTGCTCTTGAGCAAATGGCTCACCAGAATTTCGTCCACCGGCTTTTCGTCAAACGCCGCGGTGAGCAGCTCGGGCGCGGGCTGGTAGCGCGTGCACTCCACATCGAGCCGGTCGACACACAAGCCTTCGAGTTCCTGCACCTTCTCGCGCTCCAGCTGCTCGGGCAGCAGCAGCTTCACGCCCGCGCTGGACTGCAGGGGGCCACCGTGCCAGATGGCGGCGCTCACGTCGGCGCGGATGCAATCTCGCACCGCGTCCGCGCTGGCGAACGCGGTGTTGTTGAAGCTGTTGAGGTAGAGCTTGAACGACTTGCTCTCCACGATGTGCGTGCTCTCGCAGGGCACGGTGATGTGGGCCAGGGCCACCTGCGGCTTGCCGCGCGGGTTGAGCCAGCTGAGTTCAAACGCGGTCCACAGGTCGGCACCCAGAAACGGCACGCTGCCGGTGATGCCGATCTCGCGGCGCTTGGTCTCGCGCGGCAGGGGAAACAGCAGGCCGGCGTCGTACCGGTCCACGTAGGCCGAGGTCTGGCCAAGTTGGGATTGTTCGGGGGTGTTCTGGTTCATGTCGGGGTCTGCGCTGCCTGGATGTGCGGAACGATGTGGCCAGCCAGCAGCGCAGCCACGCCGGGCGGCCAGTCGTGGCCCATGCCTTCTATGGATTCAAAGCGCGCGCCGGCAATGCGCGCAGCGGTGTCCTGCCCACAGGCCAGCGGCACCAGCGGGTCGGCCGTGCCGTGCACCACGAGCGTGGGGCAGGCGATGCCTTGCAGCACGGTGTGGCGCCGGGTGTCGGACACCACGGCGAGCAATTGGCGCGAAACGCCATGAGGCCGATAACTGCGCACTGCGTCGGCCAGCACACGCTGCTCGAAAGCGGGCATGTCCTGGGGGAAGGCGGGGCTGCCGATCAGGCGGAACATCTCCAGTGCATGGGCAGCCACGTCTTCGGGGCGCTGGCTGCGCGGACGCTTGAGCAGGGCGCGAGTCACGTCCGGGCGCGGGCCGGGCAAACCCGGCGCGCCGCTGGAGCTCATCACGCTGGTCAGGCTCAACACGCGGCCGGGCACGGTGGCCGCAACGCGCTGCGAAATCATGCCGCCCATGGACACACCCACCAGGTGGGCGCGTTGCACCCCCAGCGCGTCGAGCAGGCCGATGGCATCGAGGGCCATGTCTTGCACGCTGTAGGGCGACCGGACGGCCAGGCCCAGGCGGGATCGGACGGCCTGCCAGGCGATGTTGGGCACGCCGAGGTGGTCGAGCCCGCCGGAGAGGCCGATGTCGCGGTTGTCGAAACGGATCACGCGGTACCCGGCCTGCACGATGGCCTGCACCAGTGGGGTGGGCCACGCGGTGAGTTGCATGCCCAGGCCCATGGTCAACAGCACGGCGGGGGCGTGCTCGTCACCGTCGCTCTCGAATTCGATCCGCAAGCCGTTGTGGGTGATGTTCATGCCGGATGCTTCAAATGAACTCGCGTGCGCGCAGCCACTTGGTGGCCACCCACTTGTCGCCCTCGATCACCGGCGCGCCGCCGTGCAGCGAGCGGGTCGATGGGTGGGGCCGGTCGTAGCTGAAGAACACGGCGTTGCCGCGCACAGGGGCCACCTCCAGCCCGGCGTCGGGAAAGGTGGTGCCACCGCCGCGCGCGGGTTCGCTCAGGTACATCACCAGCGTGGCCAGACGCTGCCCGCCACGCTGGAGGATGGTGGCCGTGCCGGGTTCGTCGGGGTCGAAGTAGTCGTAATGCGGCTTGTACTCGGCGCCCGGGCGGTAGTGCAGCACCTGCAGACCTTCGCCGTTTTCAATGGGCCAGTTCAGCAGGCGGGCGATGCGCGCCTCGATGCGCGCGACCTCGGGCGTTTGACCGCGCGCAAAAAAGGTGCCACTGCTGGTGCGGTCGGGGTTGAGCTCCTCGCCACCGGTCTTGGTGGCCACGGTGAGCGAGCGCGCCAGCTGGGGGCGGGCCGATTCGATCAGCGCGTCGCACTCTTCGGCACTCAGCAGGTTGCCCAGCACTACCACGCGCGGCTGGTTGAGCGAGGCGATCACGTCGACCATGCGGTCACCCGCGTCGATCTGGCGCGGCGAGAGGCTCAGGTCCAGGTCGGGCAGATGGCGGGTGGTCGTGGCGCCTTCGCGGCGCACGGCCTGCGTGGGTCGGGCCAGTACCGGCGCGGGCTCCTTCCACGTGGCCTCCAGCGCCTTGAGCGCCACGGACTCCTGCCACCCCGAGGCCACCATGGAGGCCATCACCGCCTCGCGCGAGAACCCGGCCGCGGCCTGCTCCGCGATCCACTGGCGCAACTCGATGGTGACGGACTGGTTCACGGCAGCCCCCTCAGGCGCGGGCCTCGCGGCGAAACACCAGTCGGTCGGGCCCGGAGGCGGCGTTGTTGAAGCGGTAGCCCTCCAGGTTGAACTGTTTGAGGTGCTCGGGCGTGCTGGCGCGGTGTTGCACGGCGTAGCGCACCATGAGGCCGCGCGCGCGCTTGGCCATGAAGCTGATGATCTTGTAGCCATCGGCCTTGCGCTCTTCAAACACGCAGGTGACCACGCGCGGCAGCAACACCTTGCGGTCGACCACCTTGAAATACTCCTCGCTGGCCAGGTTGATCACCACCGGGCTCACGTCGGCCTGGGCTCGCTCGTTCAGGTGGTCGGCAATCTGGCGGCCCCAGAACGCGTAGAGGTTCTTGCCCCGGCCGGTGACCAGGCGCGTGCCCATCTCCAGCCGGTAGGGCTGCATGAGGTCGAGCGGGCGCAACACGCCGTAGAGGCCGCTCAGGATGCACAGGTGCTGCTGCAGCCAGTCGAGGTCGGGTTCGGCGAGCGTCTTCGCGTCGAGCCCGCCGTACACGTCGCCGTCAAAGGCCAGCACCGCCTGCTTGGCGTTCTTGACGGTGAACTTCGGACGCCAGGCCTGGTAGCGCGCCACGTTCAGGCCCGAGAGCGTGTCCGAGAGGCTCATGAGGTCGGCGATCTGCTGGGGCGACCGATCGCGCAGCACGTCGATGAGCTCGGTGGCCTGCTTCACGAACAGCGGCTGTGTGTGGGTGGCCACATGGGGCGGGGTCTCAAAGTCGAGCGCTTTGGCGGGGGACAGGAGGAACAGCATGTTGATGGGGGCCAGGCAGGTTCGCGGGTGTGCGGTCGAACAATGAAAAAGGGCTTCCCGGGGGAAGCCCTGATTATCGCCACCGCACCGGTTTATTTCAGGTCGCCCGCCAGAGACGCCAGCGTTTCGGGGGACACCTGCGCGTGCGCCGGGTAGTGCGTGTGATCGCAACCGATCTTCACTGCGGCACCGGCCTGGATGGCCGCGCGCATGGGGGGCGTGAATTCAAAGCGCACGAAGTGCACGGCCGAGGTTTTCACATCGTTTTCGCGGTCCAGGTCTTCGTCGGCAATGGCGTACACACGCGCATACCCCTCGACCTCGACGAACAGGCGGTCCTCCACACCGATCAGGCGCGCGAGCTCGCGCTTGCGCTCGTTGACATCGGTGTACTCGATCATCATCGTGGCCTTCCAGTTGTGGCCGTCGGGCACCAGCGGCGCATAAGCCTCGATCTCCTGCTGGATGCCCTCTTCCTCGAACACCTTCTCGATGCGCAGCATCTCCTGAATCTGATAGCGGATGGTGGTCTCGCTCTCGAACTGCAGGTTGATGTGCTCGCCCAGCCGCACACTGCGAAGCTTGCGGTGCGCAATCACGTCGGGCTTGTGCACCTTGCGCCACTTGGTGTAAGCCTCCAGGCTCATGAGGGATTCGGCGGTGATGTGGCCGGTGAGTTGCATGGGGTATCTCCTTACTTCAGTCCGTAGGCGCGCGCCACCAGGCTCAGCGGGTGCTGCAGCTCGGGCGCACCGAGGCCGTTCACTTCAAACCCCTGGGCGATGTGGTGGCCGCCGAGCGGGCAGTCCGAGCTGATGTAGTCGGGCCTGGCGCCGTCCTTCATCGTGGCCATGGCCTTGAACACCGGCTTGCCGATCTTCATCGCGGTCTGGTGATAGGCCTTCTTCACGCCGAAGGTGCCGGCGTGGCCCGAGCAGCGCTCGATGGTGTTGAGGGTGGTGTCCGGAATCATCTTGAGCATCTCCTCGGTCTTGCGGCCGATGTTCTGCACCCGGCCATGGCAGGGAATCTGGTAGCTCACATTGCCCAGCTTCTGCGGGAACTCGGTCTTGAGCAGGCCGTCGCGCTTGCGCGCCATGAAGTACTCGAACGGGTCCCACAGGTGCTCCTTCACCAGCTGGGTGTCGGCGTCGCCGGGGAACATGAGCGGAATCTCCTGCTTGAACATCAGCGCGCAGCTCGGCACCGCCGCCAGAATGGCAAAACCGTCCTTCGCGTACTTGGCCAACACCGGGATGTTGGCCTCCTTGCTCGCCTGCACCGAGTCCAGGTCACCCAGCTCCAGCTTGGGCATGCCGCAGCATTTTTCCTTCTCCACGATCACGTAGGGAATCTCGTTGTGGTCAAGGATCTTCAGAAGATCCAGGCCGATGCCGGGCTCGTTGTAGTTGATGTAGCAGGTGGCGAAGATGGCGACCTTGCCCGGTGTTTTTTCACCGTCCTTCACTGCGGTGGCCTTCGCCTGCGGCGTGCCGGAGCGGAACTTCTTCGTCGCGAACTCGGGTAACCACGCGTTCTTGTCGACACCGGCCACGTTTTCCATCACGCTGCGCGCCACCTTCGTCCGGTTCACGGCATTGATGGTCTGCACCACGATGGGAATGCCGGCGAATTGGCCGTGCACGTCGGTGGAGGCGAGGAATTTCTCAGCCAGGCCGACCTCCCCTTTCTTGAACTTGATGGCCTTGGCACGCAACATGGTGTGTGGGAAGTCCAGGTTCCATTCGTGCGGCGGCGTGTACGGGCACTTGGTCATGTAGCAGAGGTCGCACATGTAGCACTGGTCGACCACCTTCCAGTAGTCCTGCTTCGCAACCCCATCCACCTCCATCGTCTTGCTCTCGTCGACCAGGTCGAACAACGTGGGAAACGCCCCGCAAAGGCTCACGCAGCGGCGGCAGCCGTGGCAGATGTCGAAGATGCGCTCCAGCTCGTGAAAGCACTTCTCTTCGTCATGGAAGTCGGGGTTCTTCCAGTCGAGTGCGTGCCGGGTGGGCGCTTGCAGGTTGCCTTCGGTGGCCATCGTTGTCGTCCTCGTCTGATGCGGGTTGTGTCGCGGGTTCCTGAAAGGGCTCGTCGGCGCAAGCCCTTTCAGGAACGCTGCGCCTCGCGGCGCAGCGTCTTAAACAACAACGGTCAGTCCACCAGTTCGTTCAACGCCTTGGTGTAGCGGTTGGCGTGCGAACGCTCGGCCTTGGCCAAGGTTTCGAACCAGTCGGCGACTTCGTCGAAGCCCTCTTCGCGCGCGGTCTTGGCCATGCCGGGGTACATGTCGGTGTACTCGTGGGTTTCACCGGCCACGGCCGAGGCCAGGTTCAGGCGGGTCGCGCCGATCGGCATGCCGGTGGCGGGGTCGCCGGACTGCTCCAGAAATTCAAGATGGCCGTGCGCATGGCCAGTCTCGCCTTCGGCGGTCGAGCGGAACAGCGCTGCCACATCGTTCTGGCCCTCCACGTCGGCCTTGTTCGCGAAGTACAGGTAACGGCGGTTGGCCTGGGATTCGCCGGCGAAGGCGTCCTTCAGGCATTGCTCGGTTTTCGAGCCTTTCAATGCGGGCATGTAGATCTCCTTGCGTGGGTTGAAGAAGCGCTCGGCGGCCGCAGCAACATGCCTGCAACCGCAGAGACCGCCAAACGTTACCCCCAGCGGGGCCGCACGGTCTAATAGTTCGAGGCTATGTGACGAATCGTTTGTGGCTATCGGGCCAAGTCGGGTGATAACCACTCTCAGCGCCGTCGACAGGGCACGGGGAAAGCTTCAAACTGGGTTTGTCACAAGGGGTAAATGATTACGATAAGGGAAATGCGTTGCATAATGTTGAATCCCAACCGATCTTGAGGAGACATCCATGAACCCAGCCGCCCTGCCCGCCCCGGCACCGATCCAGCAGTTGCACCACTTCGCCTACCGGGCGAAGGACGCGGAAGAAACGCGCCGCTTCTACGAGGACATCCTGGGCCTGCCGCTCTACCACATCATCCAGAGCGACCACGTGCCCAGCACGGGCGAGTACTGCCCGTACACCCACTTCTTTTTCCGCCTGCAAGACGGCTCGTTCATCGCCTTCTTTGACCTGGGCGACGACGAGGCGGCGCTGCCCAGTCCGAACACGCCGAAGTGGGTCAACCACATCAGCTTTCGCGTGAACACAGAGCAGGAGCTGGAGAACACGAAGGCGCGTTTGCAGGCCAGTGGCGTGGAGGTGCTGGGGGTGACCGATCACCACATCTTCAAGAGCATTTACTTCTTCGACCCCAACGGCATCCGTCTGGAACTCACAGCGCAGCTGGCGGACGAGTTCGAGATGCTGGAAGAGAGCAAGACCGCGCACGCCCGACTGGCCGAATGGAACGCACGCAAAGAGCAGTGGCGCCGTGAACGTGCCGAAGGCAAGACGGCAGCGCCGCTGAAGCCGCAGCAGAACGATCGGCCCGAGGTTGGCGAGCGTGTGAAGGCCTGAGGTTTTTGGCGCTTGCGTGGCTCCGGTCGGCGATGACGGGGCGAAACGAAACAAGAGGAGCGAAGAGTCCATGACCACGTACCGCGAAACAGCACTCACCAACAGCTACGAGTTCACCGCCGGCGCAGGCTACGAGCTGCCCGAGTACCCGTTTGTCGAGCCCCCCGAACTGCACGCCACTACCCCGGTGCGCCACCCCGTGGTCATCGTGGGAGGTGGCATCACCGGCCTCACACTCGCCTGCTCGCTGGCACGCCTGGGCGTGCGTGCGGTGTTGATTGACGAGGACAACACCGTCGGCGTGAAGGGAGCCTCCTCGCGCGGTATCTGCTATACGCAGAAATCGCTCGAGATCTTCGAGCGCCTGGGCATCTTTGAACGGATCGCAGCCAAAGGCGTGCAATGGAGCGTGGGCCGCACCTTCGCTGGCGACGACGAGGTCTACAGTTTTGATCTGCGCCAGCAAGGGCAATACCACCTCTCGCAGCAACCACCCTTCATCAACATCCAGCAGTTCTACATCGAAGGCTTTCTGGTCGAGCGCATCCAGGAGCTCGGCCCAGTCGATCTGCGCTGGCAGAACCGCCTGACCGGCTTCGAGCAAAACGCAGACTTCGCCACGCTCACCATCGAAACGCCCGCCGGCACCTACCGGCTGGAAGCCGAACACGTGATCGACGCCACCGGCTCGCACAGCCCGCTGCGCAAGTGGCTCAACGTGCCCTTCGACTCGCGCCGCGGCGACGACCGCTGGTGCATCGCAGACGTGCGCTTCTCCACCCACCCGCCGCAGGAGCGCCACACCTGGATCGAAGCCCCCTTCAACGAAAACCGCGCCGTCTGGCAGCACCTCATGGCCGACGACGTCTGGCGCATCGACTACCAGATGGCGCCCAACGCCGACCCCGAGTACGTGAGCCGCGAGGACGTGGTGCGCGAGCGCCTGGCGCGCCAGTTCGGCCCCGACGTGCAGGTCGAAATCGTCTGGGTCGGGCCCTACGCCTACCGCAGCGAATGCGTGCACGCCATGCGCCACGGGCGCGTGTTCCTCATGGGCGACTCGGCCAAGGTGGTCAGCCCGTTTGGCGCGCGTGGTGGCAACACCGGCGTGGCCGACGCCGACAACCTGGCCTGGAAGCTGGCGGCCGTGCTCGGTGGCAAGGCCGATGCCACGCTGCTGGAGAGCTACAACGACGAGCGCCTGGACGCCGCGCGGCAGAACGTCTGCGTCACCAACCGCACCGCGCGTTTCCTGCGACCAGCCGACGGCACCGAGCGCCTCTTCCGCCAAGCCGCCATCGGACTGGCCAAGCAGCACCCCTTTGCCCGCGCGCTCATCAACACCGGCCGCATGGCCGTGGCCAACCCCTACGCCCGCTCGCGCGCCTGCACCTACGCAGCGGCCAGTGCCGCAGGCCAGTCGGTGCAGAACGTGGGATTTGAATGGGCCGACGGCGCACAAGGTGACGTGAACGATCTGCTCAACTGGGCCGGTGGGGACTTGCTGGTGCTGGTGTTTGGCGACCTGCCGGCCGCCGCGCTGCAACGGTTGCGCCGCCTGTGCCTGGACGCACCGGTGCGCAGCGTGCAGGTGCTCGGCACGAACGGCGCGGCGCAGGCGCTGGAACATGTGCGCGACCCCCAGGGCCATTTGCGGGGAGCCTGCCATGTTCTGGGCCAGGAGCCCGACCATGCCTGGGCGCTGGTGCGCCCGGACGGCTACCTCGCCGCCACGGGAGAAACCATCAACGCCCAACTGGTGGCCGCCATTGAACGATCGCTGGGCCTGCGCGGAAACCAACCATGAAAACCAACCCCCACTTTCAAGACGCCGACGCCTTCTACGAACAACTGCTTGATGCCCACGTGGGCCTCGGCCGTGAAGACTCCGAACTGCTCAACGCGCGCCTGATCCTGCTGCTGGCCAACCAGATCGGGGACGCGCGCGTGCTCAAGGCGTGCGTGGACGCCGCGCGGGAACTGCCCACCGCCCGGTCCGAGGGACCTGTCGAATAAAATTCGCGGGTTCCCCCATTTCCCCTGACGGCATCCTGCGGGATGCCGTTTCTACTTCTGGCGCGCCCCATGACCGACACCCTGAACCAACCCGGCCTGCAATCCCTGGCCAAATCGTTCGAACCCGCTCCGCTGGAAGCCCGCTGGGGCCCCGAGTGGGAACAGCGCGGCTACGGCGTGGCGGGTTTCCGCGGCACGGGCGCACCCCAGGCCGACGCACCGTCGTTCGCGATCCAGCTCCCGCCGCCCAACGTGACGGGCACGCTGCACATGGGCCACGCGTTCAACCAGACCATCATGGACAGCCTCACGCGCTACCACCGCATGGCGGGCGCCAACACGGTCTGGGTGCCGGGCACCGACCACGCCGGCATCGCCACGCAGATCGTGGTGGAACGCCAGCTGCAGGCGCAGGGCATCAGCCGCCACGACATGGGCCCCACACCGGCCGAGGCGCGCAAGAACTTCGTGGCGAAGGTGTGGGAGTGGAAGGAAGAAAGCGGCAACACCATCACCACGCAGATGCGCCGCATGGGCGACAGCGTGGACTGGAGCCGCGAGTACTTCACCATGGACCCGAAGCTCTCGACCGTGGTGACCGAGACCTTTGTTCGCCTGTACGAACAGGGTCTGATCTACCGCGGCAAGCGCCTGGTGAACTGGGACCCGGTGCTGATGTCGGCCGTCTCCGACCTGGAAGTGGAGAGCGAGGAAGAGGACGGTTCGCTCTGGCACATCGCGTATCCACTGTCTGATGGCAGTGGCTCGCTGACCGTGGCCACCACCCGACCCGAGACGCTGCTGGGCGACGTGGCGGTGATGGTGCACCCGGAAGACGAGCGCTACACCCACCTGATCGGCAAGACCGTGAAGCTGCCGCTGTGCGACCGCGAGATCCCGGTGATCGCCGACGACTACGTGGACCGCGCCTTCGGCACCGGCGTGGTGAAGGTGACCCCCGCGCACGACACCAACGACTACGCAGTGGGCCAGCGCCACGGTCTTCCCATCATCGGCGTGCTCACCCTGCAAGCCACCATCAACGAGAACGCACCCGCGAAGTACCAGGGCCTAGACCGCTTCGTCGCGCGCAAGGCCGTGGTGACCGACCTGGAAGCCGCCGGCCTGCTGGTGGAGACCAAGAAGCACAAGCTCATGGTGCCGCGCTGCGCGCGCACCGGCCAGGTGATCGAACCCATGCTCACCGACCAGTGGTTCGTGGCCATGCAGTCCAAGGGCAACGAGAAGAACACCAGCGGCACGTCGATTGCCGACAAGGCCATCGCGGCCGTGCAGTCGGGCGAAGTCAAGTTCGTGCCCGAGAACTGGGTCAACACCTACAACCAGTGGATGAACAACATCCAGGACTGGTGCATCAGCCGCCAACTCTGGTGGGGCCATCAGATCCCCGCCTGGTACGACGAAGCGGGCAATGTGATCGTGGCGCGCAACGAAGCCGAAGCACAGGCCAAGGCACCCGGGAAGACGCTCACGCGCGACCCCGACGTGCTCGACACCTGGTACTCGTCGGCGCTGGTGCCATTCAGCACCATGGGCTGGCCGAACGCTTCGAATTCCGTTCGCCCTGAGCCTTTCGAAGGGCCTGCGGGGGCTTCGACAGGCTCAGCCCGAACGGATGTCTCCGACTACAACCTCTACCTGCCCAGCACCGTGCTCGTCACGGGCTACGACATCATCTTCTTCTGGGTCGCCAGGATGATCATGATGACGACCCACTTCACGGGCCGCGTGCCGTTCAAACACGTCTACATCCACGGCCTGGTGCGCGACGCGCAGGGTCAGAAGATGAGCAAGAGCGAGGGCAATGTGCTGGACCCGGTGGACCTGATCGACGGCATCGCGCTCGCGCCGCTGCTGGACAAACGCACCACCGGATTGCGCAAGCCCGAGACCGCGCCCAAGGTGCGCAAGCAGACCGAGAAGGAATTCCCCGACGGCATTCCGGCCTATGGCGCGGACGCATTGCGCTTCACCTTCGCCGCACTCGCTTCGCTGGGTCGCAGCATCAACTTCGACAGCAAGCGCTGCGAGGGCTACCGCAATTTCTGCAACAAGCTCTGGAACGCCACGCGCTTCACCTTGATGAACTGCGAAGGCCAGGACTGTGGCCTGGAAGACCACACCAAGGCAGAATGCGCCGTGGGGCAACCCTTCCACGGTTACCTCAGCTTCAGCCAGGCCGACCGCTGGATCAGCTCGCTGCTGCAGAAGACCGAGGCCGAGGTGGTCAAGGGCTTCGCCGAGTACCGGCTGGACAACGTTGCGAACACGATCTATGACTTCGTCTGGAACGAGTTCTGCGACTGGTACCTGGAGATCGCCAAGGTGCAGATCCAGACCGGCGACGCCTCGCAACAACGCGCCACCCGCCGCACACTGATCCGCACGCTGGAGGCCATTCTTCGCCTGGCGCACCCGGTGATCCCCTTCATCACCGAAGAGCTGTGGCAGAAGGTCGCACCCGTGGCGGGCTTGCCGGGTGAGTCGGTCAGCATCGCGCGCTACCCGCAAGCTCAGTTGAACAAGATTGACGAGGCCTCCATCGCCCACGTCGACAAGCTCAAGGCGCTGGTGGACGCCTGCCGCAACCTGCGCGGCGAGATGAGCGTGTCCCCCGCCACGCGCCTGCCACTCTATGTGTTGGGCGACACCGCCTACATGCAGGCCATGGGCCCGGTGCTGCAGGGCCTGGCCAAGTTGAACGAAGTGAAGGTGTTCACCGACGAAGCCGCGTGGGCCGCTGCCGCACAGGCCGCTCCGGTGGCCGTGGTCGGCGAGGCCCGCCTGTGCCTGTTCATGGAGATCGACGTGGCGGCCGAAAAACTCCGCCTGGGCAAGGAAGCAGCGCGGCTGGAAGGCGAGATCACCAAGGCCACAGCCAAACTGTCCAACGAAGCCTTCGTGGCCAAGGCGCCGCCCGCTGTGATTGATCAGGAAAGAAAACGCGTGGCCGACTTCACTGCGACGCTGGAGAAGATGCGAGAGCAACTGCAACGGCTGGGCGCCTGAGAGAAAGGGAGAGCAAGAGGAGAGGGACCTGCACCTCTCTCCGGCGAGAGGTGCCTAACCCAGAGACACCGCGGAACTGGCTCTGCCAGGCCGCAGATGTCGCCCCCTTGAGGGGGTCGCGCGGAGCGCGGCGGGGGTGCCTTCTATCAACTGCGGTGCAATGCGATCGAGCCCCACTGCGACGGCGTGACCGCCTGCGGGTCTTCGGGCTCGTGGTATTCGAGGCTGTCGAGCACCGAGAAGTCGCTCACCCGCCCTTCGTTGCCCACGGCGTGCGGCGACAGGGTTTCGTGGATGCGGTGCGCCACGTACCAGCTTGCGCGCAGTTTGGCCTCTCGCGTGTGCGAGCCCAGGCGCGGCGTGAGGTGCAGGTTGGGAATCCCGTGCAAGGGCGTGCCTTCGGCGGCGAATTGCGGATTGGCACCGTCCAGCAGACAGGCGTCGATGCGTCCGTCGCACAGCGCCAGCGCCAAGGCATCGGCGTCAAACAGCGTGCTGCGACTCACGCCCACCCAGAGCTGACCGGCCTTGCAGTGGTTGAGCAGCCGCTCGTTGATCCAGCCGCGAAAGCGCGAGGCATAAACCATCTGCAGTGAGATCGCGTCCGAGCGGGACAGCAGTTCCTGCAGGGTGACGGGTTCCACACCCAGCTTGTTCCAGATGGCGGCGGCGTGGTGCACCGCCGGGTCATAGCCCAGCAAGCGAACTCCCAGGCTCTTGAGCATGGGCGCCAGCGTGTGAGCCACGGGCGCCAGGCCCATCAAACCCACCGTGCTGCCGGAGAGTTCGCGGCCCATGCGCACCTGGGAAATCTTGCGCCCGAGCAGCGCGCTGATCATGCCGCGGCGGTACAGCATAAGCAGGCCGTACAACAGGTACTCGGCGTTGGACCGCACCGTGGCGCTGCGCGCCTGCAACACGCGCACATGGCGCCGCGCACAGGCATCGAGGTCGGTGTTGTCGCTGGAGATCTGCATGCGCGCCACGATCTCCAGCTTGGGGGAGAAGTTGAGGAATTCTTCGGACACGACCACATGCGGTGGCAGCACGATGGCACGCGTCTTGTAGGTGGCCTTGCGCAGCTCCACCGGATCGTCACCCAGCTCAGGGCGGTATGTGACCTCGTGCCGCTCCTGCAACCAGGACAAGGCCTCGGGCACCAATGGGTCGACGAGTAGGACTTCCATGATGGTGGCGGGCTTGGGCGAACCGGGTTCAGCGACGTTTGAGCAACGTGAAGTGTTCGTCACCCACCGTCTGCTGTTCGACCAGCAGATTGCCGGTCTGTTTGGCAAACGCCTGGAAGTCACGCACCGAACCCGAGTCGGTGGAAATCACTTTCAGGGTCTGGCCGCTGTGCATGTCGGCCAAGGCTTTCTTGGCTTTCAGGATGGGCAGCGGGCAGTTCAAACCGCGGGCATCGAGTTCTTTGTCGGCGTGCATGAGGCTTTCCTTGGAATCAATCATTCTAAGCGGCGCGTCTTGTACCCTGCACCGTACCGCTGCGCGCATTTGCGCTACGCGACGGGGTCGACAGGCCGCTGGACATCTTCCATGAACACAGGCTCCAGGCCTCGGCTGCGCAACCAGTCGGCCAGCGCAAAGCCAGTGCCGGCGCGCCAGCAGCGGATGTTGGCGGGCTCCATGAGCTTGTATTCCAACAGCTCGGGCGACAGCTTCACGTCGCCGTGCGCGACCGCGTGGTAGGTCACGATCACCTGGTTCATGCGCTGAAAATCATGCACCCCGACCAACGTGAGTTTTGTCACATCCAGCGAAGTTTCTTCGGCAATTTCGCGACGGATGCCTTCTTCAGGTGACTCCCCTGCTTCCATGAAGCCGGTGATGAGACCGAACATGCGGCCCGACCAGGCCGCGTTGCGCGCCAGCAGGACACGGCCATCCACCTCGACGATGGCGGCCAGCACCGGCGTGGGGTTGTTCCAGTGCGTGAAGCCACAGGCCGTGCAGCGCAGGCGCTCGGTGAAGCCGCCGTCTTCTTCCTGGCCGATCAGGGCCAGGGGCGTTGCGCATGCGGGGCAGAACTTGAACGCCGTGTTCATGGTCAAGCCGGGAACACGCCGGTGGAGAGGTAGCGATCGCCCCGATCGCACACGATGAAGGCGATGGTGGCGTTTTCCACCTGGGCCGCGATCTGCTGCGCCACCCAGCAAGCGCCAGCGGCCGAGATGCCGGCAAAGATGCCCTCTTCGCGCGCCAGCTGGCGGCACATGGCCTCCGCATCGGACTGGCTCACGTAAACCAGTTCATCGACGGTGGTCGGGTCGTAAATCTTCGGCAGGTATTCGGTGGGCCACTTGCGGATGCCGGGGATGCGCGAACCTTCGCTGGGCTGCGCACCAATGATGCGGATGGCCGGGTTCTTCTCTTTCAGGAAGCGCGAGACGCCGGTGATGGTGCCGGTGGTGCCCATGGCGCTCACGAAATGCGTGATGCGTCCGCCGGTCTGCGCCCAGAGTTCGGGGCCCGTGGTCTCGTAGTGCACGCGCGGGTTGTCGGCATTGGCGAACTGGTCGAGCACGCGGCCCTTCCCTTCGGCCTGCATCTTCTCGGCCAGATCGCGGGCCGCTTCCATGCCGCCGCTCTTGGAGGTGAGAATCAGCTCGGCGCCAAAGGCCTTCATGGTCTGCGCGCGCTCGATGGACAAGTCCTCCGGCATGATCAGCACCATACGGTAACCCTTGATGGCCGCGGCCATGGCCAGCGCGATGCCGGTGTTGCCCGAGGTGGCTTCGATCAGGGTGTCGCCGGGCTTGATTTCGCCGCGCTCTTCGGCGCGCTTGATCATCGAAACCGCAGGCCGGTCTTTCACCGAGCCAGCGGGGTTGTTGCCTTCGAGCTTGCCCAGCACCACGTTACCGCGCTGTGCGTTGGCCTGGACACCGATGCGCTGCAGGGCCACCAGCGGGGTGTTGCCAATCGCGTCTTCAATCGTGGGGTAGTTCATCGTCTGCACTGTGCCATAATTTGCAACCCCTTTCAGGACGCCCGGGTGGTGAAATTGGTAGACGCGCCGGACTCAAAATCCGGTTCCGAAAGGAGTGCCGGTTCGATTCCGGCCCCGGGCACCACAGATCAGGCCGCGCAAGTTTCTTGCCCGGCCTTTTTTGTTGCCTGCTCAGATCAAAGGGCCTGCAGGCCCTGGGCCACCGTGGGGTAGCGCAGGCGCAACCCCAGTTCCTGCTTCATGCGCCGGTTGTGCAGTCGACGCGACTCGCTCATGAAACTCAGCAGCATCAGCGGCAACTGGTCACCCGCCACATCGCGCGCCACGCGCGGCGGGCGCGGCACGCCATAGAGGTCGGCGGCCTGGTCAAAGTAATCGCCCATCTTCAATTCGGTGTCGTCCACCACGTTCACGTTGCGCTGTGGCCGACCGCGCCACAGTGCCAGCACGCAGGCGCGCGCCAGATCGTCGGCGTGGATGTGGTTGGTGTAGACGTCGTCCTCGGCACGCAGCACCGGTGTGCCGCGTTGCAAGCGCTCGCGCGGCGTACCGCCTGCGCGGTCGGGCGCGTAGATCCCGGGAATGCGCAGCACCGTGGTGCGCAGGCCGGTGGCACGGCCCAGCCAGTGCACCGCAGCCTCGGCATCCACCCGCCGCCAGGCGCGTGGCGTGAGCGGTTTTGCCAGCGTGGTCTCGTCGACCCAGCGGCCCTGGCAGTCGCCATACACGCCCGATGTGGAGCCGTACACCAGCGCCGACGGCAACGAGCGCTGCACCAGGGCGCGTGTGAGCGCGCGGGTGCGGGGGTCCAGGCGCCAGTCGGCCAGTTCACCCGACGGCGGTGGCGCCAGGTGCAGCACACGCGTGGCCAGTCCGGCCAGGCGGCGCAGGCTGTGCGGATCGTCCAGGTTGCCCACCAGCGGCGTGATGCCCTGTGCCCGCAAGGCTGGCGCACGGGAGGGGCTGGAGGTGAGGGCGAACACGCGCACGCGCGACGAGCCGCCCAGCACATGCGCTGCGCGCTGGCCCACGTCGCCACAACCAATGATCAGGACCCGTTCACGCCGAAAGCGTGCGGGCAATGCGCCAAGAAGGCTCATGCAGTTTCCGAATTTGAGACAATTGCCGGTTGCCAAGCGCGTGCCATCCAGCCGCTGGGCTTCTCCATTCATTCCATGCCAGTATGACATTCACCATCACCGTCGAGCCCAGTGGGCGCACCTTCACCGCCCAGCCCGACGAGGCCATGTTGGCCGCCGGCATTCGCCAGGGCATCGGCCTGCCTTACGGCTGCAAAGACGGCGCTTGTGGCTCATGCAAATGCAAGCTGGTCTCGGGCAGCGTGGTGCACGGACACCACCAGCCCAAGGCGCTGAGCGCCGAGGAAGAAGCGGCGGGTTACGTGCTGACCTGCTGCGGCGTGGCGCACAGCGACGTGGTGCTCGAATCGCGCCAGGTCACCGAGGCCGGCGCCTTCCCCATCAAGAAGATGCCGGTGCGCGTGAGCGCGCTGGAGCGCGCTTCTCACGACGTGATCGTGTTGCGCCTGCAGTTGCCGGCCAGCGATGCCTTTCAGTACCACGCCGGCCAATACGTGGAGTTCCTGCTGCGTGACGGCGACCGCCGCAGCTATTCGATGGCCAACGCGCCGCACACACAAACGGCTCAGCCCTCACTGGAACTGCACCTGCGCCACATGCCCGGCGGCAAGTTCACCGACCACGTGTTTGGCGCGATGAAGGAAAAGGACATCCTGCGCATTGAAGGCCCCTACGGCAGCTTCTTCCTGCGCGAAGACAGCTCCAAACCCATGGTCCTGCTGGCCTCGGGCACGGGCTTCGCACCCATCAAAGCCATCATCGAACACATGCAGTTCAAGGGCATCACGCGTCCAGCCACGCTGTATTGGGGTGGCCGTCGCCCGAGCGACCTGTACCAGAGCGCCTGGATCGAAGCGAAGCTGGCCGAGATGCCGAACCTGCGCTATGTGCCCGTGATCTCCGACGCACTGCCCGAAGACGCCTGGACCGGCCGCACTGGCTTCGTTCACCAGGCCGTGCTGCAAGACCTGCCTGACCTCTCGGGCCACGAGGTGTATGCCTGCGGTGCGCCCATCGTGGTCGATTCGGCCAAGCGCGACTACGTTTCCAAAGCAGGCTTGCCCGAGGAGGCCTTCTTCGCCGACTCCTTCACCAGCGCCGCCGACAAGGTGTGACCCGATCATGATGAACCGCCGCCAACTGATCACGCGCGCTGCGCTGGCCTCGACGAGCCTCGCCCTGCCTGGGTTCGCTGTCGCTCAAGCCGCCACCACGCGCATCATCGTGCCATTCGCGGCCGGTGGGCCGATCGACGTGACAGCACGCATCCTGGCCGAGGCTGTCAAGGGCACGCTCGGCACGGTGATTGTGGACAACCGGCCCGGTGCGGGTGGCAACATCGGCGTGAGCGCGGTGGCCAAGGCCGCGCCCGACGGCCTCACGCTGGGCATCGCCACCACGGCCTCGCACGGCATCAACCCCTGGCTTTTCAGCAAGCTGCCCTACGACCCGGCCAAGGACTTCGCGCCCGTCACGCAGATGCTGCGGGTGCCCAACGTCCTGGTGATGAACGCCGAAGCCGCGACGCGCCTGAACATCAACACCCTGGCCGACCTGATCGCCTATGGCAAGGCGAACCCGGGCAAGCTCAACTACGGCTCCGGCGGCAACGGCAGCGCAGGCCACCTGGCGGGCGAGCTCTTCAAGAACCAGGCCGGCATCTTCGCGGTGCACATTCCCTACAACGGCGGCAACCCGGCCCAGCTGGGCCTGCTCTCGGGCCAGGTCGATTTCAACTTCGACAACCTTGCCACCGCCGCAGCCAACATCCGCTCGGGCAAGCTCAAGGCGCTGGCCGTGACCACCGCGCAGCGCAGCGGCGTGGTGCCGGATGTGCCCACCGTGGCGGCCACCCTGCCCGGCTTCGAGATCGACACCTGGTGGGGTCTGATCGCCCCGGCCGGCACGCCCGCCGAGACGGTGCGCAAACTCAACGCTGCGTTCACCGAAGCCCTGAAGTCGCCCGAGGTGAAGAGCCGTTTTGCCCTGCTGCTGGCCGAGCCCGCGCCCAGCACGCCGGAGCAGTTCGACGACTTCATGAAACGCGAGCGCGCCAAGTACGAACGCGTGGTCAAGCTCAGCGGTGCCAAAGTCGATTGAGCGCGACGTCCCGCCCATGAAAAACAGCACCCTCGGGTGCTGTTTTTCATGGGGCTGCGGGTCCTCAGGCAGCGAGCAGTTTCTTGAGATCGCTGGCCAGCGCGGCAGAGCCGCTGCCGTAACGGTGGTACAGGCGAATGCGGCCCTGCGGGTCGTACACATAGCTGCCCGCCGAGTGGTCCATGGTGTAGCTGGTGGGTGTGGGCCCATCCACTTTCTTGTAGTACATCTTGTAGCTCTTGGCCAGTTCGGGCAGCTGGTTGGGCGCGGCGTACAGCGCGAGGAAGCTGGGGTCGAAGCTGGCCATGTACTGCTTCATGATCGCGGGCGTGTCGCGCTCGGGGTCGATGCTGACAAACAGGCCCTGCAGGCGATCCCCGTCGGCGCCCAACAGCCGCTTGGCCTCGGCCAGCTCGGTCATGGTGGTGGGGCACACATCGGGGCACTGGGTGAAACCGAAGAACAGCACGACCACCTTGCCCTTGAAATCGGCCAGCGTGCGGGGCTGGCCGTTGTGGTCGGTGAGCGAAAAACCGGTGGCGTAGTCGGCGCCAGTGATGTCGATGCCGGCGAACGACTCGACCTTCTCGGTGCAACCGGCGATCAACAGGGCGGCAGCGCCCAGCAGGCTGCGGCGCGTGAGCAAGGGAAGGGACATGGTGGTCACAGGTAGTGATCCATCAACAGCGCGGCAAACAGCAGCGAGAGATGGATCAAGGAGAAACGGAAGGTCTTGCGCGCCAGCGCGTCGGAGTAGTTGCGCCAGAGTGCCCAGGCATAGCCACAGAATCCGATGCTCAGGGCGATGGCACTGACCAGGTAGAACCAGCCGCTCATGCGCATCATGAAGGGCATGAGGCAAGCGGCAAACAACACGAAGGTGTAGAGCAGGATCTGCAGCCGTGTGAACTCGGAACCGTGCGTGACCGGCAACATCGGCAGGCCCGACTTGCGGTAGTCCTCCACGCGGTAGAGCGCCAGCGCCCAGAAATGCGGCGGCGTCCAGAGGAAGATGATCAGGAACAGGATCAGCGCCTCGGGCGACACCACCCCCGTCATGGCGGCCCAGCCCAGCACCGGCGGCATGGCGCCCGACGCGCCACCGATCACGATGTTCTGCGGCGTGAGCGGCTTGAGGATCACGGTGTAGACCACCGCGTAACCCACGAAGGTGGCAAAGGTCAACCACATGGTCAGCGGGTTGACCGCGAAGTACAGCACCGCCGAACCGGCTGCGCACAACACGGCCGAGAACGAGAGCGTCTTGCCGTTGGTGAGCTGTCCTTTGGCGGTGGGGCGCCACGCGGTGCGCTTCATCTTCGCGTCGATGTGCTGCTCGACCACGCAGTTGAAAGCAGCGGCCGCGCCGGCCACGAGCCAGATGCCGAAGCAGGCGGTGGCCGCGAGCTGAACCTGCGCCCAGGTGGGCACGCCGGGCACGGCCAGCACCATGCCGATCAGCGCACAGAACACGATGAGCTGGATCACGCGGGGCTTGGTCAGCGCGTGGTACTGGCGCCAGACCGAAGGCAAGGCCACGGCCACGGAGGGAGAGGAAGCAGCGCTCATGGGGTCGATCGGAACAGTTTCAGGGCGCGGGCGCCGGTGGTTTCAGCAGGGCGGGATGCCGCACTGCGCGTGCCGCTGAGCGCGCCGGTGAAAACGATCACCAATGCGGCGGCACCGGCCGTGTGGCCGACCGCCGCCAGCAACGGCCAGTCGAGCACCACGTTGGTCAGACCGCTGGCGAACTGCCAGAGTGCGAGCAGCAACAAGGCGCGCGCGGTGCGGCCCATGCCCGGCACGCGCCACAGGCGCCAGCCGAGCCAGACCAGGGCGCCGAGGACCACAAAGGCCATGAGGCGGTGGACATAGTGAATGGCGGTGAGCGCGGGAAAGGCAATCGCCTCACCAGCGCTGTTCAACCCGAGGTGGCGCCACAGCGCAAAGCCTTCACGAAAATCCATGCGGGGCCACCAGCTGCCCTGGCAGGTGGGGAACTCGCTGCAGGCGAGCACGGCGTAGTTGGTGCTGACCCAGCCGCCCAGCGCGATCTGAAGCCACAGCAGGACGCTGACCGCCACCAGCGCCGTGCGCAACCGCGCCGGCAGCGCCACCGGTCCTCGGTGGCCTGGGGTCGCGAGTTCATAACCCACCGCCTGCGCTCGCAACAAAGCCAGCAAGCCCAGCCCGCCGAGCAGGTGCAAGGTGACGATGGCCGGGAACAGCTTCATGGTGACGGTGAGGGCGCCGAAAGCGCCTTGCACGCAGACCCACACCAGCGTCACCAGCGGCCACACGAACGACACCGACAGGCGCTTGCGCTCCAACCAGCTCACCAGCGCGAGCACCAGGATCAGCACGCCCACGGCGGTGGCCAGGTAGCGGTGGATCATTTCGATCCAGGCCTTGGAAAACGTCACCGGGCCGGTGGGCATGGCGTCCTGCGCAGCGGCTATGGCCGTGCTTGCACCCACCGGGCTCACGCTGCCGTAGCAGCCCGGCCAGTCAGGGCAACCCAGACCCGAATCGGTCAGACGCGTGAAGGCGCCGAAGAGCACCAGGTCAAAGGTGAGGAACAGCGTGACCAGGGTGAGCACGCGCAGGCGCTGCGCTGGCGCAGCGTGGCGGTTGCGCACCCAAACCCAGGCCAGCGGCCCGAGCGCGATCACGATGCCCAGCAGCATGATGCGGACGATGGGGGCCAGGTCGTACAGGGGTTGGGCGTTCATGTCAGGCCCTCCACCGGGCCGCCCCAGGGCGGGCCTGTGCCCCCACGGGAGGCAGCGACGGCACGAAGTGCGGAGCGTGCGGGTACATCACTGCGGCCGGCCTTCCTTGTCCCAGAAGGCAGAAGCGCGCAGCAGGCGGTCGAGGTCGCTCTTGGCCTTCTTCGGGTCGATGCTGGCGGGGAATCGCATCATCCAGTTGCCCAGCGGATCGACCACGTAGAGATGGTCCTCGATCTTCTGGCCGGCCGCCGGTTGCAGCCACGCGGCCAGTGCTTGCGCGTCGACCTGCAGCACCTGTGCGGCAGCAGTGGCTTGCTTCAATGGCTCGGGCAGGGGTGCGTCCCCGGTGCGCAGCCAGACCCAGTCCAGGCGTTCCTTTTCGCGGCCCAGCGTCTCGCGCAGCTGGCGTTGCAGCAGCAGGTGTGCCTGGCATTCCTCGTTGCAGGCGCTGTCGGCCACGCTGATCAGCAGCCATTGGTCCTTCAGTGTGCTCAAGGGCACGGTCTGGCCCTGGGCATTGACGGCCGTGATGGAAGGCAGCGGGCGCTGCGGATCGATCAGTTCGCCGTAGTTGCGCCGGCCCTCGGGGCGGATCACGTAGTAGGTGAGGTACGACGCCAGCACCGGTACCACACACACGAGCGCCAGGCCCAGCAGTTTCCAGCGACCTGCGCGTGCATTCACCACGGCGCCAGCACCCCCCTGGTCCAGCTGGGGCAGGCTGTGCACGGTGAGGGTCAAGGGTTCATCGGGCGTCTGTGCCATGGGAAATGCGCTTTCGGCGGGGGGAAATGAATTGGAACCAGACATAGAGCAGGCCGGCGAGGGCACACAGGCCAAACCACTGGAACGCATAGCCGTGGTGTTTGTCGACGCCCACCGCCGCTCGCGGCCATTCGCGCAGCAGTTCTTCGGGGGACGCGCCGGTTTGCTGGACGGACACCGCCAGCAGGTCGAGTCCGGTCTCCCGGGCAAAAGCGCCGAGGTCGATATTTTGCCGGATCGCGCCCGTCCCCGCCTCGCCGAGCTGGAACAGTTTGCCCGGCGGCGGGGCCAAGCGGCCCTCCACCTGCACCTCACCCGAGGGCGTGTCGATGGCCGGAACGCGGCTGCGGTCGGTGAAGTCACGCGGCACCCAACCCCGCTGCACCAGCACGGCGCGCTGGCTGCCAGTCAGCCTGAGAGGCGTGATCAAAAAGAACCCGTTGCGGGTGGCCATCTGCCGGTTGTCCAGGAACACCGTCGCCTCGTTCACCCACTGCCCTCGAAGCCGCACCGGACGATGCAGACCCTCCCGCGGATCAGCCGCCTGCAGGAGATCGCCCGTCTGCCAGGCGGGCAGATCGGCGCGCTGGTCGATCTGGTCCTGCAGGGCGAGCTTTTGCCGGGCGCGGTCCAGTTGCCAGAATCCCAGCGATGCGGTGACGGCCATGGTGAACACGGTGGCCGCGCTCACGATGGCGAAGCGCGCGCGCGCAGACATCATGACCCTGCTCCCGGCCCCGAACCGACACTACCTACGGCACCGCGTCGACCGGCTCCGCCGATAATTCGAGACATGAAATATCTGGTCATCGTGGCATTCATTGCCATCATTGGAAGTCTGGGCGCGGCCCTGGTGTTCATGATGCGCGGCGGCCAGTCCGACGATGCCGACTCGCCAGACACCCCACCCCGCAAGAACCACATGGCCAGAGCACTGGCGTTCAGGGTCGGGTTTTCCATCCTGCTGTTCGTGGTGGTGCTCATCAGCTACCTCATGGGCTGGGTCCAGCCCACGGGTCTGCCGCTGCACCGCTGATCAAGCAGACCGAGATGTCAACAAAAAAGCGCCCGATGGCGCTTTTTTGTTGAGCCACCAGGGGTTGCTGAGCACCCCGGGAACCGCTCACAGCCAATAAACCAGGATGTAGAGGCCCAGCCACACCACGTCCACGAAGTGCCAGTACCAGGCTGCCCCTTCGAAGCCGAAATGGCGCTCTTTGGTGAAGTGGCCCTTTTGCAGGCGCAGTGTGATGAACAACAGCATCAACATGCCCACGAACACGTGAAAACCGTGAAAACCGGTGAGCAGGAAGAACGTGGAGCCGAAGATGCCCGAGGACAACTTGAGGTTGAGATCGGCGTAGGCGTGTGCGTACTCATAGCCCTGCACGAACAGGAACACCATGCCCAGAATCACCGTCATCCACATGAACGCGATGGTCTTGCCACGGTTGCCCACTTGCAATGCGTGGTGGGCAATGGTCAGGGTGACGCCCGAGGTCAGCAGCAGCGCGGTGTTGATCGTGGGCAGCCAGAACGGGCCCATGGTCTGGAAGGGCTCGACGATGCCGCCGGGCGAAGCCGTGGCACCAGCCTGCATGCTGGGCCACACGGCCGAGAAATCAGGCCAGATGAGCGAATTCTCGATGTTGCCCAGCGCCGGCACCGAATGAACACGGGCCCACCAGAGTGCGGTGAAGAAGGCACCGAAGAACATCACTTCGGAGAAGATGAACCAGCTCATGCTCCAGCGGAACGACAGGTCGATCTTGCGTCCGTACATGCCGCTCTCGCTCTCGCCGACGGCTTCGCGGAACCACTGGAACAGCACGATCAGCCAGAAGGCCAGACCAAAGGCGAGCGAATAAGCACCCCAGCCGTGGCCGTTGATCCATTGCCCCGCGCCCAGGATGACGAAGAACAGGCCGATCGCCGCCATCACCGGGTGCCGTGAAGGGCCCGGAACGTAGTAGTAGGGCGTTGTGCCGTGGGATGCTGCTGACATGCTCACTCCAGTTTTCGCTTGTTTGAATATGAAAAATCGTTCGGGTCAGGGACTGTCTTCAGCCCACAACCCAGTTCACCAACAGGATCAGGGCCAGAACGAACAAAAACGCCATGCCCACACCCACCGCCATCAGGTGCAGCGGGTTGAGTTTGGCAATGTCGTTCTGGTAGTCGGCGTTGCGGCGCACGCCCAGGAAACCCCACAGCACAGCCTTCACCGTTCCGACAAGGGAGCCCTTGCGTTTGAGCAGCGGCCCGGTCATACGGCACCCGCCGGTTTCGCAGCAGCCGGGGTCTCCACCCGAACCGCCACATCGTCTGGAGCCGCGGGCACCTTGCCACCCACTTCAAAGAAGGTGTACGAGAGGGTGATCGTGGTCACGTCCTTGGGCAGGCGAGGGTCGATCACAAAGGCCACGGGCCACGCCTTCTTCTCACCCGCCTTCAAGGTGTACTGCGTGAAGCAGAAGCACTCGAGCTTGTTGAAGTGGGCCATGGCCTGTTTGGGCGCATAGCTCGGAATGGCCTGGGCCGCCATGGTGCGGTTCTGAATGTTCTGGAACTCGTACATCACCGTGGTCAACTCGCCCGGGTGCACCTGCAGCGAACGCACGGCCGGCTTGAAATGCCACGGACCACGGCTGTTCACATCGAACTCCACGGTGATGGTGCGGCTGGAGTCCACCTGCGTGTTGGCCGCGGCCTTGGACGTGGCTCCCGGGATCTGGCGATCGGACAGGGACAGAACGTTGATGCCGGTCGCTTCGCAAATCGCGTTGTAGATCGGCACCAGCGCATAGCCGAAGGCGAACATGCCCAGCGTGATCACGCCGAGCTTGCCCACCATCTTGAAGTTTTCGCTGCGCAGTCCCACGGTCTGGTTCCTGTGTTCGGATGAGGCCTGGGCGTCAGCCGCCCAGGAGCACCATCTTGCCGACGAACCCGATGAAAAACACCAGCGCCACCGACGCGAGGATCAAGCCCAGGCGCAGGTTGTGCTTTTTTTGTTCAGGTGTCATGTGGCGAGCCCGGGCTGTATCAGCCGATCACCTTGGTGGCGGTGACATCGAGCTTGGGCGGGTTTTCGAAGGTGTGGAACGGTGCAGGCGATGGCACTTCCCACTCCAGACCTTCGGCACCATCCCAAGGCTTCTGCGAGGCTTTTTCACCCTTGCCGGCCATGGCGGGCAGGATCACGGCCACGAAGAAATACACCTGGGCGATGCCGAAGCCGAAAGCGCCCACCGAAGCGATGGCGTTGAAGTCGGCGAACTGCATCGGGTAGTCGGCGTAGCGACGGGGCATGCCGGCCAGACCCAGGAAGTGCATCGGGAAGAAGGTGATGTTGAACGAAATCATCGACCACCAGAAGTGGATCTTGCCGCGGGTCTCGCTGTACATCACGCCGGTCCACTTGGGCAGCCAGTAATAGATGCCGGAGAACATGGCGAACAGCGAACCGGCCACCAGCACGTAGTGGAAGTGGGCCACCACGTAGTAGGTGTCCTGCATCTGGATATCGATCGGCGCGACCGACAGGATCAGGCCGGTGAAGCCACCGATGGTGAACACGAAGATGAAGCCCACGGCCCACAGCATCGGGGTCTCGAAGGTCATCGAACCCTTCCACATGGTCGCGATCCAGTTGAAGATCTTCACGCCCGTGGGCACGGCGATCAACATGGTCGAGTACATGAAGAACAGCTGG
The DNA here is from genome assembly GCF_010104355.1 of Hydrogenophaga sp. PBL-H3. NCBI lineage: Bacteria > Pseudomonadati > Pseudomonadota > Betaproteobacteria > Burkholderiales > Comamonadaceae > Hydrogenophaga > Hydrogenophaga sp. PBL-H3. The sequence goes on along the minus strand of NZ_CP044972.1, from coordinate 877,119 downwards.
CCAGTGACCGGCATGCCGGTGGTGAACATGTGGTGTGCCCACACGACGAACGACAGGATGGCGATGGAGCCGGTGGCGTACACCATGGATGCATAGCCGAACAGCTTCTTGCGCGAGAACGCGGGCACCACCTGGCTCACGATGCCGAAGGCCGGCAAGATCATGATGTAGACCTCGGGGTGACCGAAGAACCAGAAAATGTGCTGGTACATCACCGGGTCGCCGCCGCCGGCGGGGTTGAAGAAGCTGGTGCCGAAATGACGGTCGGTCAGCGTCATGGTGATGGCGCCGGCCAGCACGGGCATCACGGCGATCAGCAGGTACGCGGTGATCAGCCAGGTCCAGCAGAACATGGGCATCTTCATCAGCGTCATGCCGGGCGCGCGCATGTTGAGGATGGTGACGATGATGTTGATCGAGCCCATGATGGAGGACGCGCCCAGGATGTGCATGGCAAAAATGCCGGCGTCCATCGAGGGGCCCATCTGCAGGGTCAGCGGCGCGTAGAGCGTCCAGCCGGCAGCGGGTGCGCCACCGGGCATGAAGAACGACGACACCAGCATCAGCGCGGCAGGAATCATCAGCCAGAAGCTGAAGTTGTTCATACGGGCGAAGGCCATGTCGCCGGCGCCGATCTGCAACGGGATCATCCAGTTCGCAAAACCCACGAAGGCCGGCATGATGGCGCCGAACACCATGATCAGTCCGTGCATGGTGGTGAGCTGGTTGAACAAGCCGGGATTCACCAGTTGCAGCCCGGGCTGGAACAGCTCGGCGCGGATCAGCAGGGCCAGCACGCCGCCCACCATGAGCATGGTGAACGCGAACAGCAGGTACAGCGTGCCGATGTCCTTGTGGTTGGTGGCGTAGACCCAGCGGCGCCAGCCCGTGGGGGCGTGGTGATCGTGGTCGTGGCCGTGGGCGTCGTGGTGGTCGAGAACAGCACTCATGGTCGGATTCCTTGGAAGCTCAATGTTTTCTTGGCTGCGATCACTTGCGGGCGGCTTGCACTTCGGCCGGCTGCACGATCTGCTGGGTCTGGTTCGACCAGTTGTTCTTGGCGTAGGTCATGACCGCAGCGAGTTCGGTGTCGCTGAGCTGCTTCCACGCGGGCATGGCGCCATTGTTCTGTCCGTTGAGCAACACATTGATCATCTTGCTCTTGTCGGCGTCGACCACCACGGCCGCGCCGTCCAGCGGCTTGATCGGGCCTGCGCCCTTGCCGCTGGCCTGGTGGCAGGCAGCACAGTTGGCGGCATAGACCGACTCACCTCGCTTGACCAGATCGGTCAGCACCCACACCTTGGATGGGTCATCCGCTGCAGCGGCCATGGCCTTCTGCTTCTCGCCCACCCAAGCGCTGTACGCTTCGGCCGAGACCACCTTCACGTGGATCGGCATGTAGGCGTGCTCCTTGCCGCACAACTCGGCGCACTGTCCGTAGAAATCGCCAGTCTTCTCGGCACGGAACCAGGTGTCGCGCACGAAACCGGGAATGGCATCCTGCTTGACGCCGAAGGCGGGCACCATCCAGGCGTGAATCACGTCGTTGGCGGTGGTGATGATGCGTACTTTCTTGCCCACCGGCACCACCAGAGGATTGTCGACCTTGAGCAGGTAGTCGTCCGTGGCGTCGGGCTTGCCGCTGTTGGACATCACGCGGTGGTTGTTGTCCAGCGTGGAGAGGAAACCGATGCCCTCGCCTTCGCCCTTGATGTAGTCGTAACCCCATTTCCACTGCATGCCCGTGGCCTTGATGGTCAGGTCGCTGTTGGTGGTGTCCTTCTGCGCGACCAGCACCTTGGTGGCCGGCAAGGCCATGCCGATGACGATCAACAGGGGAACGATGGTCCAGCCCAGCTCCACCCAGATCGGTTCGGCCAGGGCTTGCGACTTGTGACCCACCGATTTGCGGTGCTTCAGGATGGAATAAAACATCACGCCGAAGACGATCAGGAAGATGACCGCGCACAAGGCCATCATGAACCAATGCAGCCAGTGCTGCTCTTCAGCAATGCGGGTGACGGGAGGCGCAAAGTTGAGTTGGTTGACGGCCGGGCCGCCAGGCAGGTCGTTGACCTTTTGTGCCGCGACCGTGGTCCAGGCACCCAGACCGAGCGTCAGCGTGGTGGCGGCAGCGCAAAGCTTGGCCCAGGGGTTCCGTGGGGAATGCACCGTTTTCTTCGTCGTACTCACTTTTAGCGCCTCAAATATAAGTATTGATTTATATCAATGCCGATTAGAACAAACTTTCAGGGCCCCACCCAGCACACACACCACCTCGACCCCGTCCCAAGACCCGCTCACGCCCCACGCAGGGCCTGGCGGATCTCCCGAGCCAGCACTGGTCGAAGGTCGGATCGCACGAACCGCCCCACCTGCACCGACCGCCCTCCGCCGCGAACCTCGATCAACTGACCGGCACTTGCGCCGGGCTCAACCCGAACCCACTCGCGGGCGAACTCGCACCGCGACGACCGCCCCGCCGTCTCCCACTCCACCACCAAGCGGCCTCGCATCAACCTGATGCGCTCGTGGTCGGTGGCATGGCGGGCATACACAAGGAAGGCCGTGCCCACCGCCACCAACTCGAACACCGCAAACGGCAACACCAAAGTGGCACCTTGCAACCAGAAAACCGACGCCACACCCATCGAAAGGATGCACAAGGAAGCGTAGAGGTAGCCCAATTGAGCCGGGGTGACCGAGCAGTTGCGCTTCAGGGTCCACTCCACGCCTTGTTCAGACAGCGTCGCGAATCGGAAAGCGTTGTTTGCCTGGCTCACCATCCACCACCGGTACGGGTCGCGGCCATCTCGAAAGACGACGCGCTGGCAAAGGGAAAATGCCCTGGAAATTTTGGACAGCGCCGATTGTAGCGGCGTGAAACCGGGACTCCCCTGACAAAAGCGTCACTCCCGACTGGGACAAGGTGGCATGCCACCCGGCGCAAACCGCTCAGCGACGACCGGCGCGCAGCATCGCCCGCATGTCTTCCACGGCCAGCGAAGTGGACGACGCCACCGGCACCCGAGGCACGGGCTTGAAGGCGTGGCCGTAAATGATCTCGAAGGTCAGCGTCAGTCGCCCGTCGGATGCACGCGGCAGACCAGCCTCGATGGCGGCGCACAGCGCGTCACGCCAGTGGCGCGATCGGCAAGCGTCGAACCGCTGGTCGCTCAGGTTGTGACCCAGCCCACGCAATTCGTCGAGCAGCGGAGCGGCACCGCTGTACGACAGCGTGATGCGCTCCATGTCCATCACCGGTTCGGCAAAGCCGGCGTGTACCAGCATGTCGCCCCAGTCGTGCATGTCGGTGAAAGCGTGCGCTGGCGCCGGCCAGCCATGTTCGGCGTAGAGCGCGCGCAGTTCCTTGAGGCTGTCGGGACCGAAACAGGAGAACATGAGAAAGCCATCGGTCTCGATCTGCTGGTGCCACTGTGCCAGCAAGGTCTGCGGCCGTGGCTCCATGTGCAGCGCCATGTTGGCCCACACCATGCGTACCCGGGTGGCGGCCGTGGCAACCGTCGGCCCGGTGTTCCGACTCCAATGCAAAGGGTTCCAGGACCTTGGCGGTGCTTCGCGCGTGGCCTCCAGGGCCTCGGGCAGGCGCCGCGCCATCACCTGGCAAGGCGCATCGGGCAGCATGCCGCGCAGCTTGCGGTGAACTTCGATCCCGCCGTGTACCGGCTCCCAGTGCAGCCAACTGGTGGGACGTTCGCGGAACCACGGCAGCCGATCGGCCATGCGCGAACCCACTTCCTCGTGCAGCCACGGACTGGCCGCACCGGCACGGCTCAGCCAGCGCTGCGCCGCGCCCGGATCCATTCCAGGCACGGGGTTCTCTGACGTTGCGGGTGTGTTCAAGGGAGTGAAGCGGGGGTCGGCCCCAGGGGTATCGGCGGGAGCGCGTCAGTATATTGGTCCGATGCTCGCCGCCCGACACGCCTTCGTGGAGTCCCTGCCCGCCACCTGTCAGGTCTGCGCCGCCTGGCCGGCCCAACCCGTGTGCGAGGCCTGCTTGAGGCGTTTTTCTCCACCCCGGGCCCGTTGCAGGGCGTGCGCCGCCGTGCTGTCGGACGACCTGGATTTGTGCGGCGCCTGCCTGACCCGCCCCGATGCATCCGCCGTGGCGCAGTGCGTGGCCGCGGTGGACTACGCCTATCCGTGGGACGGCCTGATCGCCCGCTTCAAGTTCCGTTCGGAACCGGGGTGGGCGAAACCCTTCGCCCAGCGCCTTTTGCAGACACCCGCAACCCTGCAACTGCTGCAAACCCGCCCGTTGATGGTGCCCATACCCTTGACGGCGGCGCGGTTGGGCGAGCGCGGCTACAACCAGGCTTGGGAACTGGTGAAGGCGCTGCGCGCCGAATGCCGTCGGCACCCACCGACCCTGCCCTGCGACACCCTGGCCACGGCTCTCGTGCGCCTGGGCGAGACGCCCGACCAGCACAGCCTCGGCCGTGAGGCGCGCTTGCGAAATCTGCGCGGTGTGTTCGCGGCCCACCCCTCACACATCCCTCGGCTGGTGGGCCGACATGTGCTGCTGGTGGACGATGTGACCACCACCGGCGCCACCCTGCAGACGGCCGCGCAGGCCCTGCTGCACGCCGGGGCCGATCGGGTCAGCGCCCTGGTGTTCGCACGCACGCCGCCGAGCCGGTAAGCTCTGCGGCCATGTTCAACATCGTTCTCGTCAGCCCCGAAATCCCGCCAAACACCGGCAACGTGATCCGCCTCAGCGCCAACACCGGCTGCGCTTTGCACCTGATCGAGCCGCTGGGCTTTTCCATGGACGACAAGCACATGAAGCGCGCCGGGCTCGACTACCACGAGTACGCCAGCCTGCACCGGCATGCCGACTGGGCCACCTTCCTGCGCCACCAGCAGCCCGACCCGAGCCGCCTGTTCGCCTTCACCACGCGCGGCAGCCACAACGCCTTCGACAACCGCTTCCAGCCCGGCGACTGGCTGGTCTTTGGCTCCGAGACCAGCGGCCTGCCGGCATCGCTGCGCGACTCGATCCCCACGCCCCAGCGCCTGCGCCTGCCCATGCTGGCGGGCCAGCGCAGTCTGAACCTGTCCAATTCGGTGGCGGTGGTGGTGTTCGAGGCCTGGCGACAACAGGCGTTCGCAGGCGCGGTTTCGTGACGGAGGTCACGCCACAGACGCCCAAGGGTCCGCCCATGGCGCGCCACAAGTCCGATAATTTCTCATGCACATCTGCATCTGCACACCAGCCGCTTCGGCCCTGACCTGTTCCCCGGCAGCGCCGTTCGACTGGAGAACCGCATGATCACTTCGATTGCCCGCTGGTTGGGCATGGGCACGGCACCCCGCAAGCGCAGCGCGCACAAAGCAACGCTCAAGGACCTGGCCAGCATTCGCAACCACCTGCTGCGCGCCATCGAGGATTGCATCGACCAGCAGGCCCTGCGCCTGCGCGTGAAGATCGAGTCGGCCCGCACCCCGCAAGAGCTGTGGATGCTGCGCAACGATGCCTTTCAACTCATCTCGCAACAGCACGACCAGTCGGTGGCGGCCGAGCGCATCAACGCGCTGATCCAGTTCTTTGAAGGCTGGCTTGAACCCAAGCAGCTCGTGCGGATCAAGTAGGTCCCGGTTTCAGGGATAGCGCCGGACCAGCGATTCGGCAAAACACACCGGTTTGTCCGCGCCCTCGCGCTCCACCACCACGCCCCAGGTCATTTGCTGGCCGCCGTGCTCAATGGCCTCGCAGGCCTGCAGCGTCAGGCGGGCGCGCACGCGGCTGCCCACCGGCACGGGGGAGGTGAAGCGCACGCGGTTGAGGCCGTAGTTCACGCCCATGCTGGAGCCTTTGATGTCCAGTGCCGATTCAAAAAACACCGGCAACAAGGACAGCGTGAGGAAGCCATGTGCAATCGGCGCGCCGAACGGCCCCGCCTTGGCGCGCTCCACATCGACGTGGATCCACTGGTGGTCGCCGGTGGCCTCGGCAAAACGGTTGACCTGCTCCTGGGTGATGCTGACCCAGTCGCTCAAGGCCACTTCCTGGCCCACGCAGGCCGCCACGTCGGCCAGGGATTCAAATGTCTTCATGCGGCTCACTGTACGGCCGCAGAGCGCCAGGACATGTCGGCACCGGGACAGCGTGAGGTGCTCAGGCGTCCAGCCACTGGCAGATGGCCTGCCACTGCTGCAGGTCTTTGTCCACCCGCCCGGGCGCCACGTCGAACAGCGTGAGCCCACGCGCCGCGAGGTGGATGTAGTTCTGCGTGTCGCGCAGCGTGCCCAGCACTGGCAGACCCAGGCTGGCCACGAACTCGTTGAGCTTGTCGGACGATATGGTGCGCGGGTCGACCCGCATGCCGACGATGCCGATCTGCAGTTTGTCGGCCCGGCGGGTTTCGGCCAGTTCGTCCAGAAAGGCCCGCGTGGCATAGATGTCGAAGATGCTGGGCTGCAGCGGCACCAGCACCTTGTCGGCGATCTTGAGCACATCCTTGAAGCGCCAGCCGTGCAGGCCGGCGGGCGTGTCCAGCACCACATGGGTGGTGTCCCTGGGTGGACGGGCAATCAGCTCGTGCGACACCTCCCAGCTCTGGATCGGGCGCGCGGCCGGTGGGCGCAACTTGAGCCACAGGGCCGACGACTGCTGGCGATCGACGTCACCCAGCATCACCGGGTGGCCCTGGCTGGCAAAGTAGCCGGCGACGTTGGTCGACAGCGTGGATTTGCCCACGCCGCCTTTGGGATTGGCAACCACCACGATCGGCATCTGGAGCTCCTTGGGAAGGAAACGGCCCGCACGGCCGGGGCTGGAACAGTGACGCCTATGTTATGCGAGCGCGTCCCACACCAGTTTGCAACCCGTGAGGAACATGCCGGTGTAGACCAGCCGGTAAAACAGCTGCGGCTTGATGCGGTGCGCAATGCGCACGCCCACCCACACGCCGATGGGTGCAAAAGGCAGCAGCGCCAGCGAGGTCGTCATGTTGCGCAGGTCGAGCAGTCCCAGCCACGCGTAGGGAATCCACTTGGCCAGGTTGATGAAGAAAAAGAAAAAGGCCAGCGTACCGGTGAACAGCAGGGGCGACAGGCGCAGCGGAATCACGTAGGCGTTGAGCGGCGGCCCGCCTGCGTGGGCAATGAAGCTGGTGAAACCCGAGGTGACTGTGAGCAAGGCGCCCACCCATTTGGGCGGTGGCGCGCTGTCGGGTTTGGGCGGGAACACCAGGCGCTGCGCCAGAAAGAGCAGTGTGAACACGCCCACGATGCCGGCCACCACGCGCGCGTCCAGCAACTTGAACAACAGCGCGCCCACCACAATGCCCGCCAGGCCGAAGGGCAGCAGGAACATCAGCAGGCGCCGGTCCACGTTCTTGCGGAAGGCAGCCATGCCCAGCAAGTCCATGAGCAGCAGCACCGGCATCAGGATGGCGGCGGCTTGCGGCACGGTGACCGCCAGCGCCATCATGGGCACGGCCAGTGAACCGAAGCCGGCGCCAAAGCCGCTCTTGCTCACACCAAGCAGCAGCACGGCCGGAATCGCCACGGCGTAGAAAACCGGATCGGTGATGAGGGACAAGGCCACGGGCAGCAGACAAAAGAAGAGCCCGCATTCAGGTGCGGGCTCGTTGGGGTGAATCGATTATCGGCGCGTGCGTCAGGCCATGTAGTCCACCTGGTGACGCGCCACGCGCAGGCCTTCGATGTCCCGGCGCACCCGCAGGTGCTCGGGGTGCACGGCGTAGGCATCCAGCGCGGCCTGCGACTCGAACTCGGAATACAGCACCACGTCGCAGGCGTAGTCGACACCGCTGCGGTCCACCCCGATCTCGAGGTGGAGCAGGCCGGGGATCTTGCCGCGCAGGGTCTCGAAGGCGGCGCGCACACGCTCGATCGATGCTGCCTTGCCCTCCTCAAGCCCGCCCTGGATGTTCCACATGACGATGTGTTTGACCATGGTGTTCAGGCTACTGGCGGGAAGCCGGCCTGTTGTGGCCAGAGGTTCACGAACGCGTGAACCGAGACGCTGCCGTACAGCCCCGCCTTCGTGAATGGCTCCTCGGCCAGCCACGCGTGGGCCGCGTCACGCGAAGGGAAATCGATCACCAGCAGGCTGCCCAGCATGGTGGCTCCGTCGTCGTGCACGAACGGGCCGGCAAACGCGATGCGATCGGCCACCGCCGCGAGATACGCCTTGTGCGGCGGGCGCACGGCGGTTCGCAGCGCAGCGGCGTCGGGCTTGTCGATGAGGATGAAGGTGAACAGCATGGGACGGTCTCAGAGGTAAGCCAGCCAGGTCGACAAGCTGGGGAAAGCAGCGAGGATGGCGAGCACGACAACCATCATCAGCACGAAGGGAAAGCTGCCGGCAAAGATGTCGCGCACGGTGATGCGTGGGTCGTTCAGCGCCGATTTCACGGTATAGACCGACACACCGAAAGGCGGCGTCAATAGGCCGATTTCCACCGCCACCACGGTGATGACACCGAACCACACCACGTCCATGCCAAAAGCGCGCGCAATCGGCAGCACGATCGGCAACATGATCAGCATGATGGACACCGAGTCGATGATGCAGCCCAGCGCGATCACGATCAGCACGTACATGAACAGAAAGCCCCACGGGCCCAGACCCATGTGGGTGATGCCCTCGGTCACGGCTGAGGGCATGCCAGTGAGCGCGAGCATGCGGCTGTACAGCATGGCCGCGATGATGAGGAAGAGCACCGAGACCGACACAAAACCGGTCTCCACCAACACCTGCCACAGCTTGCGCCAGGTGAGGCGGCCGCGCACCAGCGCAATCACCAGCGCGCCCGCAGCCCCCACGGCACCCGCCTCGGTGGGCGTGAAGAAGCCCGCGTACAACCCGCCGAGCACCAGCGTGATGAGCAGCAGGATGGGCACGAACTTGATGGCGGCCGACAACGGTGTTTCTTCGATGCCCGCGCCCACGCCGGCCAGCGCTTCGGGGGTGCCCACCTTGTGCGGCACCAGCCAGGCCATGCCCACGATCAGCACGCAAAAACCCAGCGCCAGCAAGGCCCCGGGAATGATGCCGGCGATGAACATGCGGCCAATGGATTCTTCGGCCAGCACGCCGTAGATGATCATGAGCAGGCTGGGCGGAATGAGCATGCCCAGCACCGAAGAACCAGCCACCACACCCACCGAGAAACGCGGCGTGTAGCCGTGGCGGATCATCTCGGGCACCGCGACCTTGGTGAACACCGAAGCCGACGCGATCGAGATGCCGGTGATGGCGGCGAACACCGCGTTGGCCGCTACCGTGGCCAGGCCAAGGCCACCACGGATGCGCCGCAAGAGCCACTGGAACACGTCAAATGTGTCTCGCCCAACGCCCGACACACTCACCAGCATGCCCATGAGCACGAAGAGCGGAATGACGCCAAAGAGATAGTCGCGGATCGCGTCGTTGGCCGAGGCGGCGACAAAACGCGCCGCCACCTCGGGGCTCTTGATGAGCCACACGCTGACGAACGAGGTGGCGATCAGGGCGATACCGATGTGCATGCCGAAATAGATGCCGGCCAGCATGCAGACGATGGCGGCGATGCCGATGTGCAGTTCGGTCATGCGTGCTCTCCGGCTTCGCGCCAGTCTTGTACCGCCAGCAAGGCGTATTGAATGGCGGCCAGCACCGCACCACCCAGCACCACCAGCCGCATGGGCCAGGTGGGGAAGGTGAAGATGCCTTCGATGCCCAGAAACTCTTCGTTGCCCCAGGCGCGGCTGAGCAGCGGCCAGGTGGCGTACGCGATGACACCGCAGGCAAAGATGCCCACCACCGAGAACACCGCGCGCAGTCGCTTGCCGGCGCGCGGGCGTTTGAGGATGTAGGGGTCGATGAACAGGTCGGCCCGGCTCATGCGGCCATGGCGCAGGGTGGCCGGCAGCTGCAGGAACACGATCACCACGATGGACGTGGCCACCAGCTCGGCCACACCGTCGATGGGGTGGTTGAGCAGGTTGCGCATCAGCACGTCCACCACCATCAGCACCATCACCAGGCCAATGACGACCGATCCAAAGGCGTTGAGGCTGTCGATCAAGCGCCCGAAGGGACTGGTGGGCGCGCCCGATGGCGGCGGCCCAGCCTCCAGGTCGGTGTTGGCTTCGTAGCTCATGTCAGAGTTCTTTGTCCCAGTCGCGGGCGGGCTTCACGCCCCGTTTGCGCAGCGAATCCATGTAGGTCTTCACGATCTCTTTCGCCGGCCCCTTGGAAGCATTGGTCTTGGCCCACTCGGCCGCCAGGTTGGGCATGGTCTTGACCCACTTGTCGCGCTCGCCCGAGCTCATGTTGGTGATGCGCACCGACGGCGTCTGTTTGGCGCCGTTGGTTTCCATGGTCTTGAGCGCGGTCTCGTAGCGCTGCATCAGCGTGGCGCCCAGCGCCTTCGAGTACTCCTTGCCCACGTCCTTCACGATCTGCTGCACCTCGGGCGGCAGGCCGGCGTAGCTGTCCTTGTTCATGGCCATGCCGCCGATGTAGAGCGCTCCGATGTTCACCGTGGTGATGTAGGGCGCCACTTCGTAGATCTTGTTGGGCAGGATGCCGGTGGCGATCGAGATCGTGCCCTCGCTCACCCCCGTCTGGATGTCGGTGTAGTAGCTGGTGAGCGAGCCGTCCACCGGCACCGCGCCCGAACCCTTGAGCCACAGGCCGATGCTGCCCGGCGCGCTGATCTTGCGGCCCTTGAGGTCGGCGTAAGTGGCGATCGGGTTCTTGGTGAACAGGTGGTAGGTGTCCACGCCGGTGGCGCCCAGGAACACCATGTTGTTCTTCTCCCATTCCTTCTGAAGCGCGGGCACCTTCTCGTTCATCTCGTTGGCCACGTCCAGGATGATGCGCACGTCGTCGGTGGTGAACGGGGTCACGGTGCCGAACTGCGACAGCGGCATCTTGGCGGCTTCGAGGTTGTGGAACACCCAACCGATGTCGGTGATGCCCTGCTCCACGCTGGTGAGCGTGGCGTTCATCTTGTAGAGCTGGCCACCGTAGGCTTCGCGCCACTCGATCTTGTAGCCCTTGTTCAGCGCGGCCACGCGCTTGTTGACCTCGGGCACGAACAGCGAGCTCATCAAACCGACCCAGGGCAGCGTGGTCGGGTGGCTCGACGCGATGGTGAGCTTGAAGGTCTGCTGCGCGTGGGCGGTGCCCAGGCCGGCGGCGGTGAGGGCGGCCACCAGCGTGGTGGTGAGGAAGGCGCGTTTCATCATGGTCTTGTCTCCTTGTTGCAGGGCGGTGGCGAAAGCTCAGCGGGCGGGGTCTAGAACGAAATCAAACTCGACGAGATAGGTGCCGTCCGCTTGTGGCAGCCAATCGGCAATGAGCGATTCGCGCACGCCGAACACCGCGTCGGAATCGAGGTACTGGTCGCCGTTGCGAAACACGTGGGTGATCAGCGTCTGGTAGCCAGGCGCCTGAATGAGGAAGTGCAGGTGGGCCGGACGCCAGGGGTGGCGTTTGGTGGCCTTGAGCATGTCGCCCACCGGGCCGTCGTCGGGGATCGGGTAGGCCTCGGCCAGGATCGATGTGAAGCGGTAGCGGCCCTGCGCGTCGGCCTGCAACACACCACGCGCCTGGGCACCATCGCAGTCGGCGCGCTGCACGTCGTACAGGCCCTCGGCGTCGGCCTGCCAGACCTCGATGTGCGCCTGCGGCACCGGAGATCCGTCCAGCCCCCGCACCGTGCCGCGCACCTCGCAAGGCGTTCCCCTGGCGCCCTGAGCCACGTCGCCACCCAGTTCGATGTGCGGCGCGCCTTCCACATGGAACGGGCCGAACACCGTGGCCTCGGTGCAACCGGGCGGCTTGTCGTTGTTCATCGCCACGGTGAGCATCGACAGGCCCAGCGTGTCGGACAGCAGGATGAACTCCTGGCGCTTGTCGTCGCACATCTGGCCGGTGGCGGTGAGGAATTCGATGCCCTGCATCCACTCGGCTTCTGTCAGCTTCACCTCGCGCGCAAACGCGTGCAGGTGCTGCACCAGGCTGGTCATGATTTCTTTGAGGCGCGGATCGGGTGTCTGCGCAAAGCGCGCGATCACGGCTTGCGTGATGTTGTACTGGTCGAGGTTTCGCACAGCCTGTCTCCTACTGGTTCTTCCTGCGGGGTTTTCTCTGTAGGACGCACTGTAGAAGCTGCGCACAATGCCACCTAGTGCGGCGCTGCAAATGACTTTTCCGCGCGCTGCAAATACGGGGTGAACATGGATCGCTGGACCGAGATGGAGTTGTTTGTGCACGTCGCCGAGAGCGGCAGCCTGAGCCGTGCGGCGGAGCTGATGGACATGTCCAACGCCAGCGCCAGCCGCCAGCTGGCCGCGCTCGAAGAGCGCCTGGGCGTGCGCCTGGTGGAGCGCAACACGCGCCGCCTCTACCTCACCGACACGGGCCAGGAATTCTTTCAACGTGCCCGCAGCATCCTGGCCGACCTGCGCGATGCCGAATCCACCGTGAACGCCGCCGCGCTCAACCCCACTGGCACGCTGCGCATCAGCGCCTCGCTGTCGTTTTCGCTGCACCACATTGCGCCGCTGCTGCGCGAATACACCGAGCGTTACCCCAACGTGACCGTGCACGTGGAAGCCGCCAACCGCTACCTCGACATCATCGACAACAACATCGACGTGGCGATCCGCAACCGCGAGGTGGAGCCCGACAGCAACATCACCATCCGCCGCCTGGCCGAAACCCGCCGTGTGCTCACCGCCTCACCGCGGTACCTGGCCAAACACGGGTTCCCCAAAACGCTGGACGAGCTGCAGCGCCACCACCTGCTGATCTACGTGCACGCCAACAACCCCTACGAACTGCGCTTCACGCGCGGTGAAGAGAGCCAGACGGTGGCGGTGAAGGCCCTGCTCGAATCCAACGACGGCCAGATCCTGCGCGCCGCCGCGCTCGACGGCCTGGGCATCCTGGTGCAGCCGAGCTACATCGTGTACGACGACATCGTGGCCGGTCGCCTGGTGCCCGTGCTCGACGACTGGGACCTGCCCCGCATCACCGTGAACCTGGCCTACCCCAGCCGCAAACACCTGAGCGCCAAGGTCCGCACCTTCATCGACTTCATGGCCGAGCACTTCGTGAAGATGGGCTACGAGCGCAAGTGGACGGGGCGGTTCACGGTGTATTGATGGACACCGGCTCCGATCAACCGGGTCGCCGCCCCTCAAACGCATCCTGCAACAACCGCCGAATCGCCCCCGCCTCCAGCGCCCGAGGGTTCGGGTATTGGTTGCTCATCGCAATCTCGCAGGCCCGGTCCAGATCGGCCTCTTTCATGCCGATGTCCTTGAGCGCCACCGGCGCGCCGTTGTCCCGCGCCAAGTCGAACACCGCTTGCGCGGCGCTGGTGCCGCCAAGTGCCGAGGCGATGCGGGCCATGGCCTCGGGCGCGGCGGCAGCGTTGTAGGCCAGTGCGTGGGGCAGCACGATGGTGTGGGTTTCGGCGTGCGGCAGGTTGAAGCTGCCGCCCAGCGTGTGGCAGAGCTTGTGGTGCAGGGCCATGCCCACGGTGCCGAGCACGGTGCCGCAGAGCCAGGCGCCGTAGAGCGCATCGGACCGTGCCGTCACATCCGACGGGTTGGCCTTGATCACCGGCAGCGCGCGGCCCAGGGCGGCGATGCCTTCTTGTGCCATGAGGCTGATGACGGGGTTGGCGTCCACCGCGTACAGACCTTCGGCCGCGTGCGCAATGGCATTGATACCGCTGGTCACGCTCAGGCCCACGGGCAGGCCCAGGCTGAGTTCGGGGTCGTAGATCACGGTGCGCGGCAGCACGCGGATGTCTTTGCCGGTCTTCTTCAACCCGGCTTCGGTGATGCCGTAGATCGGCGTCATCTCGGAGCCGGCGTAGGTGGTCGGTATGGCCAGGATGGGCAGGCCCGAGTCGAGCGCGATGGCCTTGCCCAGGCCGGTGGTGGAGCCGCCCCCGATGGCCACGGCACAGTCGGCGCCGAGCTGACGCGCCACCTCGCGCGCTTCGCGCGCGGTCTCGATGGGCACGTGCATCACGGCGCGGTCAAACACGCCCGCCGCGCGATCACCGAGCAAGGCCACCACGCGTTCGGCCATGCCGCGCTGCTCGGGCGTGCACAGCACCAGCGCGCGGTGCGCGCCCATGGCTTCGATCTCACGCGGCAGCTGGGCCAGCGAGCCGGCGCCGAACACCACGCGCGAAGGCAGGCTCTGGTAGGTGAAGCGTTTCATGTTGAGAGCCCTGCACTGCGTTCCACCGCCTTGATGATGGCGGCGTAGTCGGCATCCGCATCGCCGTGGGCGCGCGCGGCGTCCATGAGCTGGCGTGTCAGGGCGGTTTGCGGCAGCGGCACCTGGTGGTCACTCCCCGCGCCCAGGATGAGGTCGAGGTCCTTGACCATCTGGTTCACGGTGAAGGTGGCTGAAAAATCGCGCTCCGAGAGCTGCGCCGCTTTCGCCTTGACGATGGGTGAGGCCACGGCGCTCGCACCCATCACGCGCCACATGTCGTGCCAGTCGAGCCCGCCCTTGCGGCCCAGCGTGAGCGCCTCGCCCAGCATCGCGCTGGTCTGCGCAATCATGAGGTTGATCACCAGTTTCATCAGGCGCGCCTGCTCGGCCTCGCCCAGGTAGAACTGGTTCGGACCCCAGCGCTGCAGCAGCGGCAACACACGGTCGTAGGTGGTGCGCGGGCCTGAAGCCAGCACGGTGAGCTGCGCGGCTTCGGCCATCTTGTTGTTGCCCGAGACGGTGGTGCGAACGCATTCGATGCCCGCTGCTTCGCCGATCTGCGCGGCCTGCGCGGACGCTGTGAGCGACACGGTGCTGGTGTCGACCCAGAACGTACCCGGCTTGGCGTGGGTCGCCACCTGCTCGGCCACCTTGAGCAGGGCCGCATCGTGCGGCAATGAAGAAAACACGCCATCGGCCTGCCGCAGGGCCTGCGCGGCGTCGGGTGCGACGGTGAGCCCCTGCTCGGTGGCGAGCGAACAGCGCGCTACATCAAAGTCGCTCACGCTGACGTCGGCGCTGCTGGCGCGCAAGTGCAGGGCCATGGGCAGGCCCATCTTGCCCACGCCGATGAAGTGCAATCGCATGTGTTGTCTCCTGGTGGCCGGCGGCGTGCGAACGTGCACGCCCCAGCGCCCCAGGCAGTGTCGCGGCCCTTCCGCGCCACTTCAAGCAGCGCCGCGCAAATCAGTTTTGCGCGCGCTGGAAAACGCGCGTCAGACCCGCTCGATCACCAGCGCAATTCCCTGCCCCACGCCGATGCACATGGTGCACAGCGCGTAGCGCCCGCCCGTGGCGTGCAGGCGGTTCACCGCCGTGGTGGCCAGGCGCGCGCCACTGGCGCCCAGCGGGTGGCCCAGCGCAATGGCGCCGCCCCAGGCGTTCACGCGCTCGTCGTCGTCTTGCAGGCCCAGCATGCGCAGCACGGCCAGGCCTTGCGCGGCGAACGCTTCGTTGAGCTCGATCACGTCCATCTGCGCCAGCGACAGGCCGGTGAGCGCCAGCACCTTCTGCGTGGCCGGTGCCGGGCCGATGCCCATGATGCGCGGGGCCACGCCCACGGTGGCCATGCCGACCACGCGGGCGCGCGGCGTCAGGCCGTTTTTCTTCGCGCTGGCTTCATCGGCCAGCAGCAGGGCGCAGGCGCCGTCGTTCACGCCGCTGGCGTTGCCGGCGGTCACGCTGCCGTCGGGGCGCACCACGCCCTTGAGCTTGGCGAGCGACTCCATCGTGGTGGCGCGCGGGTGTTCGTCGTGCTCCACCACGATCGCGTCGCCCTTCTTCTGGGGAATCGTCACGGCCACGATCTCGCGCGCGAGATGCCCGGCTTTCTGCGCGGCCACGGCCTTGGTCTGGCTGGCCAGGGCCATGCGGTCCTGCGCTTCGCGCTCGATCTTGAATTCGGTCGCGACGTTTTCGGCGGTTTCGGGCATGGAGTCCACGCCGTACTTTTCCTTCATGAGCTTGTTGACGAAGCGCCAGCCGATGGTGGTGTCGTACACCGCGTTGTTGCGGCCAAAGGCGCTTTCGGCCTTGGGCATCACGAAGGGCGCGCGGCTCATGCTCTCCACACCGCCGGCGATCATGAGGCCGGCTTCGCCCGAGCGGATGGCGCGCGCTGCCGTGCCCAGGGCATCGAGGCCCGAGCCACACAGGCGGTTGATGGTGGCGCCGGGCACCTCCAGCGGCAGGCCGGCGAGCAGGCTGGCCATGTGGGCCACGTTGCGGTTGTCTTCGCCGGCCTGGTTGGCGCAGCCGAAGATCACGTCGGTGATGCTGGCCCAGTCCACGCCCGGGTTGCGCTGCATCAGCGCGCGCAAGGGGATGGCGCCGAGGTCGTCGGTGCGCACGCTGGAGAGCGCGCCGCCGTAGCGGCCGATGGGGGTGCGGATGGCGTCGCAGATGAAAGCTTGGGTCATGAAGGTCTCCGGTGTTGCGGGGTCAGGCGGCGATGGGCAGGCCCACCAGGCGTTCGAGTTCGGCGTGCTCCAGGCCATCGACCTTGTCGATGAGCCTCAGGCCTTGCGGCGTGCACGCGAGTGTGGCGAGATCGGTGTAGATGCGTTTCACGCAGGCGACACCGGTGAGCGGGTAGGTGCAGGTGGGCACCACCTTGCTGCGGCCTTGTTTGTCGAGCAGGTCCATCATCACCCAGGTCTGCTTGGCACCCACGGCCAGGTCCATCGCGCCGCCCACGGCCGGAATGGCGCCCGGCTCGCCGGTGCTCCAGTTGGCCAGATCGCCGGTGGCCGAGACCTGGAACGCGCCGAGCACGCAGATGTCGAGGTGGCCGCCGCGCATCATGCCGAAGCTGTCGGCGTGGTGAAAGTACGCGCCGCCGGGCAGCAGCGTCACGGGTTGTTTGCCGGCGTTGATGAGGTCGTAGTCTTCTTCACCGGCAGCCGGCGCCGGGCCCATGCCCAAAATGCCGTTTTCGCTGTGCAAGACCACCTCGATGCCTGGGGCCAGGTGGTTGGCCACCTGCGTGGGCATGCCGATGCCCAGGTTCACATAGGCACCGTCGTGGATGTCGCGCGCCACGCGCTGCGCAAGTTCGGCCTTGCTGCGTTTCTGATAATTCATACAGACCCTTTGAAACCGCCGGCCTGCGTGGCCACGCGGTCGATGCGAACGATTTTTCCGACGTGGATGCCGGGCGTGACGATGGCTTCGGGGTCGAGCTCACCGAGTTCAGCAATGTGGTGCACGGTGGCAATGGTGTGGCGCGCGGCCATGGCCATCACCGGCCCGAAGTTGCGCGCGGCCTTGCGGTAGGTGAGGTTGCCCCAGCGGTCACCGCGCTCGGCCTTGATGAGCGCCACGTCGCCAGGCAGCGGCGACTCGAAGACGTAATGGCGGCCATTGATCTCGCGCGTTTCCTTGCCCTCGGCCAGCGCCGTGCCAAAGCCGGTGGGCGTGAAGAAGCCGCCGATGCCGGCACCGGCGGCGCGCAGCCGTTCGGCCAGGTTGCCCTGGGGCACCAGTTCCAGCTCGATCTTGCCGGCGCGGTAAAGGCCGTCGAACACGTGGCTGTCGGCCTGGCGCGGGAAGCTGCAGACGATCTTGCGCACGCGCCCGGCGGCCAGCAACGCAGCGAGACCCGTGTCGCCATTGCCGGCGTTGTTGTTCACCACGGTGAGCTCGCGCGCTCCATGCTCGATCAGGCCGTCGATCAGCTCGGTGGGAATGCCCGAGGTGCCGAAACCACCGATGAGCACGGTGTGCCCGTCCTGCACCACCGACAGGGCGTCGGCAATCGACGGGGAAATCTTGTTGATCACGTGGTCTCCAGTTCGAATCGAATGCAGCTTCTTGAAAATTTGTTCGTACAAAGAACAAATGTTCGCAGAATGAATTATAAACAGGCTGTTCAAAAAAGCGCCCATGCCCGCCACATCCACCGCCCCGCCCCGCCCCGGCGACAGCTACGTGCAGTCGTTCGCGCGCGGGCTCGAAGTCATCCGCAGCTTCAGCGCACTGGCGCCGCGCCAGACGCTGAGCGAAGTCGCTGCGCGCAGCGGCCTCACACGCGCCGGAGCCCGCCGCATCCTGCTCACGCTGCAGGCGTTGGGCTATGTGGAGAGCGATGGCCGCGACTTCCGCCTCACCGCCCGAATCCTCGACCTTGGTTTTGCCTACCTCTCGTCCATGCCGATCTGGAACCTCGCCGAGCCGGTGGTCGAGGCGCTGGTCGAATCGGTCAAGGAATCCAGCTCGGCCGCCGTGCTGGACGGCACCGACATCGTCTATGTGATGCGCGTGCCCACGCACAAGATCATGAAAAACTCGCTGGGCATCGGCTCGCGCCTGCCGGCTTACTGCACCTCCATGGGCCGCATGCTGCTTGCCGGCCTGAGCGACGACGAGGTGCGCGCGCGCCTGGACGCGTCCGACCTCAAACCACTGACCCGCCACACGCTCACCGACCCGGCCGCGCTGCTCACCCGCGTGCAGCAAGTGCGCAAGCAGGGCTGGTGCCTGGTCAACCAGGAACTCGAAGAAGGCCTGATCTCCCTGGCCGCTCCGCTGGTGGACGGCAGCGGGCGCACGGTGGCCGCACTGAACCTGAGCGGCCAGGCCAACCGCACCAGCGCCCGCGTGGTGCAGGACACCCTGCTCCCGCCGCTGCTGGAGGCCGCCCGCCAGATCTCCACCCTGCTGGCGGTGAAAGGCGGCGCGTGAACACGCCCCTGAACAACGTGGCGCTTTGGGGCGAAGGACTGCGCCTGCTGGTCGAGATCAGCGCCACCGCGGCCTTTGCGCTGTCGGGCGTGATGGAGGGCGCGCGCAAGAAGCTCGACGCGGTGGGCGTGTGCGTGGTCGGTTTCCTGGCGGCCTTTGGCGGCGGCACGCTGCGCGACCTGCTGCTGGACCAGCGGCCGTTCTTCTGGGTGCGGCACGTGGAGCTGCTGTGGGGTGTGTTCGCGCTGTGCGTGCTGGCCATGCTGTTCCTGCGCTCGCGCCACTTTGCGCTCACCGCGCGCGCCATGCAGTGGCCCGACGCGCTCGGCCTGGGCCTGTTTGCCGCCACCGGCGTGCACCAGGCGCTGCTGCTGGACATGCCCGCGCTGGTGGCCGTGCTCATGGGGCTCATCACCGGCGTGTGCGGTGGCGTGCTGCGCGACGTGGTGTGCAACGAGATCCCTTCCGCCTTCCACGATCACCGGCCGTATGCGGTGTGCGCGTTCGCCGGCAGCTGGGTCTACGTGGGCCTGTGGCACCTGCAGGCGCCGGGCTG
This sequence comes from Hydrogenophaga sp. PBL-H3, assembly GCF_010104355.1. Lineage (NCBI taxonomy): Bacteria > Pseudomonadati > Pseudomonadota > Betaproteobacteria > Burkholderiales > Comamonadaceae > Hydrogenophaga > Hydrogenophaga sp. PBL-H3. Next base: position 857,872 of record NZ_CP044972.1, on the reverse strand, counting down.
GCTGGCACTGCTGGCCTGCGTGGTGGTAACGGCCGGGTTGCGCGGTCTGGCCCTGTGGCGCAACTGGCAACTGCCCACCTGGCGGCTTTGATCCCTGCGCTGCGGGACAATCACGCCATGTTCAATCCGACCCAAGCCGATGTGCGCCGCTTCTTCTGCGCGGTGCACGCCAAGACGCTGCAGCAGCAGCCCATGGAAGCCATCGAAACGCTGGCCAGCCAGTGGATCGCCGAGCACCCCGAGTACCACGCCGAGCTGAGCGACGTGGACGCCGCGCTCTCCCGCATCGGTGAGCCCGGCACCGACCGCGACAACCCGTTTCTGCACCTGTCCATGCACCTGTCGATCAGCGAGCAGTGCAGCATTGACCAGCCCCCCGGCATCCGCCAGGCGGTGGAGCTGCTCACCGCGCGCCGCGACGATCTGCACGCCGCCCACCACGAGGTGATGGAGTGCCTGGGCACCATGCTCTGGGAAAGCCAGCGCGCCGGGCGGCCACCCGATGGGCAGGCCTACATCGACCAGGTGCGCCGGCGCGCGACACAGGACTGAAATCGGCATAGGGGGCCTCCATATTCGGAGGCACCCCTGCCACACCACCCGGCGTGCGGGTCCGCACCGGGCGGTTCGAGAGCTTGAGGTCAGGACAGCCTTGGCATTCCCAATCGGTCGAAGTACGCAATGGTGAGTACGGTCTTGAGCAGCCGGTCACTGTTGCGCCACCAGCGGCGGCTGTTGCCAGCCACTTGTAGCGCCACGTTTTCCCTCGCCCCAAGCGCCTTGAGCTCCCGGTAGATCGGCCGCGGCCGCTTCCAGTGCTTGAGCTGGATGGCCCGCAGCCGGTGGCGCAGCCACTCATCCAGCTCTCGCCAGACTTTGGGCGTTTGCGCCATCTCGAAGTACGCCTTCCAGCCCAGCAGATAGGGCCGCAACTTCTCCACCACCTCGCCCATGCTGCGCCCGCCCGAGCGGCGTGTGAGCTGCCGCACCCGGGCCTTGAAGGTCTCCAGTGCCTTCTTTGCGACTGCACATTTGACTTCTCCTCCCTTGCTCACCCACAACGCATACCCCAGGAACTTGCGCCCGAAGGCGCTGGCCACCGCGCTCTTGGCTTCGTTGATCTGAAGCCTCAAACCGGTGTACAGCTCCCGGAGATAGGCCATCACCCGCTCCCCGGCTCGTCTGCTGCCCACGTAGACGTTGCAGTCGTCGGCGTAGCGCGCAAAGCTGTAGCCCAGGGCCTCCAGCGCCTTGTCCACATCGTCAAGCAGCACGTTGGCCAGCAGTGGCGAGAGGGGCCCACCTTGCGGCGTGCCCAGGTGGCGATCAACCACCACCCCGCCATCCATGATCCCAGCGTTCAGATAGGCCCGAACCAGCCGGATCACTCCAGCATCGTCGATGCGCTTTCTCACTCGATCGATCAGGATGTCGTGGTTGACCCGGTCGAAGAACTTCGTCAGGTCCACGTCCACCACCACGCGCTTGCCCGTTTGCACGTACGCCCGCGCGGCCTTGACCGCATCGTGCGCCCGCCTGCCCGGACGAAACCCATGGCTGTGATCGCTGAAGGTGGGGTCGATCAGGGGTTGCAGCACTTGCAGCAGTGCCTGCTGGATCAGTCGGTCCAGCACCGTGGGGATGCCCAGCTCGCGCTGGCTTCCATCCGGCTTGGGAATCATCACCTTGCGTACCGGGCTGGGCCGGTAGTGCCCTGCCAGCAGCTCTTGGCGGATGTCGGGCCAGTGCTGGCGGATCAGCTGGGCGGTTTGCTCGATGTCGAGCCCGTCCCCCCCGGCGGCACCCTTGTTGGCCCTGACCCGCTTCCAGGCGGCTTGCAGGTTCTGTCTCGTCAGCGCCACTTCCAGCAGGCCACCAGTGCCCGCCTTCGGCTGTGCCGACCCTGTGTGCGGGTGCTCAAGGAGCGGGCCGCAGGCTTCGTCGCTGATGAGATCGCGCACGGCTTCACCGTACGCTACGCCCACCCGCCCGGATCGCTCCAGCATCTGACGCATGGCCTTTGACATCTCCTTGTCCTCGCTCACTCACTCTCGTTCGGTCCTTCGCTCTTGCCTTCTGGCCTCATCGGCCCCGGCGCCAGCTACTACGACCTATGCTGACTTCTCGCTCCGGCAGAGCCGTCTTCCTTTCAGAAACAAGGCGAGATCTCCCCAGGTAAGAACGCACACCTTCAGCGCACAACCGCCGCATCTACGTCGCCTCGCCTTTGGTCACAAGAGCTTCGTGGTTTCTGGCCCACTCGCCCTGCTCGGCAACGCCTTCTATGCGGTTCTTGTTCATCGGCTCGCGCTTTACGCTCCACGCTTCCTTCCCACGCTCGGTCGCCCTCACGCAGTTGCGCTTCACTTTGCTCACTGTGACCAGCTCGCAGCGGGACTTGCACCCGCAGGTGGGCGCCCATGCTGGGCGCACCAGACAACAAAAAGCCGCTTCAAGAGCGGCTTTTTTGCGGGGGCAGGCGAGGCTTACTTGAAGCGCGGCTGGGCAACCACCTTCAGCTCGCTGTCCAGCGAGCCCAGGTACTTGGCAATCTCGCGCATTTCAGCGGTGGAGTACTGCTTGGCGATGCCGGCCATGATGCCGTTGGAGCGGCCCACCACTTTGTTGCCTTCGACGGAGTAGGCCTTGAGGGCGAAGAAGAGGTAGTCGGAATGCTGGCCGGCCAGCTTGGGGTAGCTCGGGTCGATCGGCTTGCTGAAGTTGGCGCCGTGGCAGGAGGCGCAGGCACCCTTCTCGATCAGGGCCGCGGCCGCGGTGCTGGCGGTGCGGGGGGTGTCTGCGGCGGTCTTGTCGGCGTGCGAGGCGTAGTACGCGGCCAGATCGGCCATGTCCTGCTCGTTCAGCGAACCCGCGATGCCGCGCATGGTGGGGTGCTTGCGGTCGCCCTTTTTGTAGGCGTTGAGGGCCGACACGATGTAGGCGCCCGACTGGCCAGAGATCATCGGCACCTTGTGGATTTCGGGGAAGCTGTTCTGGTAGCCCGGGATGCCGTGGCAGCCGATGCACATCTCGGCCTTCTTCTGACCCGCGGCCACATCACCGGTGGCACCCTGGGCGTGAACCGAAAAAGCGGCTGCGGAAAGCGTCGCAGCGGCGACAAGGGTGCGGGTGATCGTGGACAGCAGTGAGGTCATTTTGCAAGCACAATGAATGAGTCAGCGGGGGAAAATCAACCGCTGATTATATAGACCGGTCGAGGCGCCCTTTCCCTCAAAACCCCCGGCGGTGCGGGCCTTGTCAGGCTGCAGCCAGCACCCGCGGGGCTGAATCGCCCCGGTTGTCACCTCTCGTTCAATCTTTCAGCAGAGCATTTCATGAAATTCCAAGGCTCCGAGAACTACGTCGCCACGCAGGACCTGATGCTGGCCGTCAACGCCGCGATCACGCTCAAGCGCCCGCTGCTCGTGAAAGGCGAGCCGGGCACCGGCAAGACCATGCTGGCTGAAGAGGTGTCTACCGCGCTCAAGCTGCCGCTGCTGCAATGGCACATCAAAAGCACCACCAAGGCGCAGCAAGGCCTGTACGAATACGACGCGGTGAGCCGCCTGCGCGACAGCCAGCTCGGCGAAGAGAAAGTCAAGGACATCCACAACTACATCCTCAAGGGTGTGCTGTGGCAGGCCTTCACCGCCGACGAGCCGGTGGCGCTGCTGATCGACGAAATCGACAAGGCCGACATCGAATTCCCGAACGACCTGCTGCGCGAACTCGACCGCATGGAGTTCTATTGCTACGAGACGCGCGAACTGGTGCGCGCCAAACACCGCCCGCTGGTGTTCATCACCTCCAACAACGAAAAAGAGCTGCCCGACGCGTTTTTGCGCCGCTGCTTCTTCCACTACATCAAGTTCCCCGACGCCGAGACCATGCAGCGCATCGTGGACGTGCACTTCCCCAGCCTCAAGAAAGAGCTGCTGGCCGCGGCCATGAAGACCTTCTACGACGTGCGCAACCTGCCCGGCCTGAAGAAAAAGCCCAGCACCTCCGAGCTGCTCGACTGGCTCAAGCTGCTGATGGCCGAAGACATCCCGCTCGAAGCCCTGCAAAGCGCCGACAGCAAGGTCAGCATCCCGCCGCTGGTGGGCGCGCTGCTCAAGAACGAGCAGGACACGACCTTGTTTGAAAAGCTCGTGTTCATGAACCAGAGAAATCGCTGAAAGACACCATGGACAACCAGACACGCAATGCCCTCAGGGAAGGCCTGGCCGATGCGGCCGGATTCGTCATCGGCTCCCTCGCCGGTTGGCAGCTGGGCAAACTGCTCGGCCTCGATTTCTTCGCCGCACCTGACGCCTTCGGCTGGCGCGAGATGGCAGGCCTGGCCCTGATCGCCCTGGGTTGTGGCGTGGGCAAGCTGGTGGCCCGCCGCCTGATCGCACCCCCCTCCTCCACCTGACCACCGCACCATGGCCTTCGTCGAACCCGTCACCCTGCGCGACAACGGACTGGCCCTGGTCCCCCTCTCGCTCGACCATGAAGACGGCCTGCGCGCCGCCGCAGCCGATGGCGAGCTGTGGAAGCTGCGTATCACCTCGGTGCCCGAGCCGGCTGAGACGCGCGGCTACATCGCGTCGGCACTGCAGATGCGCGCCGAGGGCCACCGCTTCGCGTTCGCCGTGACCCAGGAGGCGACCGGCCAGGTGCTGGGCAGCACCAGCTTCCACGACATCCTGCCGGCGGTGAAACGCGTGGAGATCGGCTACACGTGGTACGCGCAGAGCGTGCAGCGCAGCCATGTCAACACCACCTGCAAGCTGCTCATGATGGGCCACGCCTTCGACACGCTGGGCTGCCACGTGGTGGGCTGGCGCACCGACAACTACAACTTCGCGTCGCAAAAGGCCATTGAACGGCTGGGCGCGAAAAAGGACGGCGTCATCCGTGGCCACGCCCTGCGCCGCGACGGCACCATCCGCGACACGGTCATGTACAGCCTGCGGGCGGGCGAGTGGCCGGAGGCGAAAGCCCAACTGCTCTACCTGCGCGGCCTTCACGCCTGAAACCGGGAGATCACCATGCTGATCGACTTCTTCTACACCTTGCGCTCGGCCAAGCTGCCGGTCTCCGTCAAGGAGTACCTGATGCTGCTGGAGGCGCTGCAGGCCGACGTGGTCGGGCCGCGCAACCCCGACGCCTGTTCCATGGACGACTTCTACTTCCTGGCGCGCACGGCGCTGGTGAAGGACGAGAAGCACTACGACAAGTTCGACCGCGCCTTCGCCGCCTACTTCAAGGGCGTGGAAATGATCGCGGACTTCACCAAGCCCATTCCCGCCGACTGGCTGCGCCAGGAGATGGAACGCATCCTGTCCGAGGAGCAGAAGGCCAACGCGCCCAAGATGGACTGGGACGAGCTCATGGAGACGCTGCGAAAGCGCCTGGAAGAGCAGAAGGAACGCCACGAGGGCGGCAGCAAGTGGATCGGCACCGGCGGCACCTCGCCGTTTGGCAACAGCGGGCAGAACCCGCAGGGCGTGCGCATCGGCGGCAAGGGCGGCAACAAGAGCGGCGTGAAGGTGTGGGAGCAGCGCGCCTACAAGGACTACGACGACACGCAGGAACTCGGCACCCGCAACATCAAGGTGGCGCTGCGCCGCCTGCGCAAGTTCGCGCGCGAGGGCAACGAATTCGAGCTGGACCTGCCCGACACCATCCGTGCCACTGCGGCGAACGCGGGTTACCTGGACATCAAGATGATCCCGGAGCGGCACAACAACGTGAAGGTGCTGCTGCTCATGGACGTGGGCGGCACCATGGACGAACACATCCAGCGTGTGGAGGAACTGTTCTCGGCGGTCAAGGGCGAGTTCAAGCACCTCGACTTCTATTACTTCCACAACTGCGTCTACGACTTCATGTGGAAGAACAACCGCCGTCGCTACGCCGAAAAATTCCCGACCTGGGACATCATCCGCAAGTACAACAAGGACTACAAACTCATCTTCGTGGGCGACGCGACCATGAGTCCTTACGAAATATTGCAACCGGGCGGCAGCGTGGAATACAACAACGAGGAGGCCGGCGCCGAGTGGCTGCAGCGCCTCACGCACGCTTTTCCCAAGTACGCGTGGATCAACCCGGAACCTCAGGGCGTGTGGCAGTATCGACAGAGCATCAGCGTGGTCCAGCAACTCATGAGCCAGCGCATGTTCCCGCTGACCTTGAAGGGGCTGGAAGACACGATGAGATTGCTCTCGAAATAACTGCATGAAATGTCCTGCTCCGGACCCCGCCCGCTGGGCGGGGTCGCTCCTGCTTTGCATGGCCGCGCTGTGGCCGCTCGTGCAGCCGCAGGTCGCTTGGGCGCAGGCCGTGCAAGCTCCCGTCGCCCAGCCGGCGGACGCGTCGGACGAGCCTGCCGATGCCGACGCGGCGGTGCCCCGCGGCCGCACCACACCTCGTGCGCCGGCAGCACCCCGCTTCGAGATCGACCTGCAGGCGCCCGACGAGGTGCGCGAGTTCCTGTTGCGCCACATCGAGCTGCAGCGCTTTCGCCTGCTGCGCAACCTCGATGCCAACGAACTCACGCGGCTGCTGGCGGCCGCCCCCGCCAACCTGCGTGAACTGCTCGCCACGCTGGGGCATTTTTCGCCGCTGGTGGAGGTGATCGGACCCCCTGCGCTGCCCCAGGCCGCCGACACGGCCGCCAGCAACGACACCACCAGTTCCCGGCCAATGGGCACGGTGACGATCCGCGTCTCGCCGGGCCCCATCACGCAGGTCGCCACGGTCAATGTGTCCTTTGTGGGCGACATCGCCACCGCACCCGAAGCCGCCGACCAGCGCGAAGCGATCCAGTACGAGGCACGGCGGATCCAGGGCCTGCCGTTTTCGCAGAGCGACTGGGACCGCACCAAGGACGCGGCGCTGCGCGCCCTGATCGCGCGGCGCTACCCGGCGGGTCGGGTGCAGAACAGCCTGGCCGACATCGACGCCGACCAGCGCCAGGCCAACCTCTACATCGAGCTCGATTCCGGCCCCGCCATGCGCATGGGCGAGGTGGTGGTGGACGGTGCGCAGCGCTACGAAAAGACCACGGTGGAGCGCCTGGTGCGCCTCTCCGGCGTGGTGCCCGGCAGCGACTACGACCTGGCCCAGCTGCAGGCCGCGCAGCAGCGCCTGATCGAAAGCGGCTACTACGACTCGGCCTTCGTGTTCGTGGAGCCCAGCATGGACGGCGAGACGCTGCCGGTGAAGGTGCAGCTGCGCGAGAGCCTGCGCCAGAAGCTGGTGCTCGGCGTGGGTGGCAGCACGGACAGCGGCGCGCGCCTGTCGATCGAACACACGCACCACAGCCTGCCCGGCATCGGCTGGCGCGCCGTGAGCGCGCTCAAGCTCGAGCGTGTGGACCAGCTCGCCAGCACCGACTGGAGCTCTCCGCCCAGCAACGATGGCTGGCGCTGGATCGCTGGCGGGCGGCTGCTGCGGGAACAGGACGACTTCAATATCACCACCAGCCAGCGCCTGCGCGCGGGCCAGTCGCAAGACGGCATCGAGTACGACCGCAGCTTTTATTTGCAGTACGACCGCGCCAGCGTCTTCAACGAAGCCACGCAGACGCTGCGCACCGCCGAGGCCAACTCCTCGATCACCGCCAACTACGCCTGGACCCGCCGGCGGTTCGACGACCCGATTTCCCCCAACGCAGGCCACGGCCTCGCGGTGGAGCTGGGTGTGGGCTACACGCTGGGCAGCACGCGGCTGCCGTTTGCGCGCACCCAGGCGCGCTGGCTCGGCTACTGGCCGCTGGGTGGCCTTGCGCCGCCACCCGAGCCCAAGCCGGGCGAAGCGCGTGTGGTGAACACGCCCGGCAACCGCACCAGCCTCGGCCGGCTGGCGCTGCGCCTCGAAGGTGGCGCGGTGCTGGCCAAACGCAGTGCCGCCATTCCCGACACCCAGCTGTTCCTCACCGGTGGTGACGCCACCGTGCGCGGCTACGGCCTGCGCGACATCGGTGTGCGCCAGTCCGATGGCAGCGTGCTGCCCGGGCGCTACAAGGGTGTGGTCAGCCTGGAATGGCAGCGCCCGATCTTCAATGCCAACGGCCGCTCGCCGGTGGAGAGCGTGCTCTTCATCGACGGCGGCGCCGTGGCCAACCGCGCGGGCGATCTCAAACCCCTGTGGGGCGTGGGCACCGGCGTGCGCTACAACAGCCCGGTGGGTCCGCTGCAACTCGATCTGGGCTACGGCCTTGAGACCCGGCGCTGGCGCCTGCACCTCAACGTCGGCTTCACGTTCTGATGGCTGAACGCATGAGCCCCGCGCCCGATCCCCAGAAACGCCGGCGGCACGCGCTAGACGGCCTCCGGTGGTTCGCCTTCTGGCTGCCCGGTGCCCTGCTCGGCCTGGTGCTCGCGGCAGCCATCGCCACCTGGGTGTGGGCCGGCACGGCGGGTTCGCTCGCGCAGGCCATCGGCTGGGGCCAGTCCTACATGGCCGATCAGGGCCCGGGCGCGGGCACGCTCAGCGTGGCCGAGGTACAGGGCAGCCTGCGCAACGGCGGCGAGATCGGGCGGCTGCAATGGCAGCGCGACGAACTGACCGTGCAGGCCACCCGCGTGCGCATCGCGCTGGACAACCGCTTCTGGCTCGACGCCCTGCTCGCGCGCGGCCTGCGCCTCTCGCAATTCGACATCGGCCACCTGCAGATCACCGACCGCCGCCCGCCCACGCCGGTGGAGCCGCTGCAGCCCATCACGCTGCCCATGGCGGTGACGCTGCCCTGGTCGGTGGGCGAACTGGTGCTCGACGGCAAGCAGGAACTTGCCCTCAGCGGCCTCAAGGGCCAGTACCGCTACCGCCCGGCCGACAGCCTGTGGAACCTGGGCGTGGCCGATGCGCACCAGCTCGATCTGGAGAACCTGCGGGTGGCTGGCGGGCTGTACCAGGTCCAGGCGGTGCTGGGCGCGCAGGCACCGATGCCGCTGCGCCTGGACGCGCAGGGCGAAGTGCAGGCCACGGTGCCCGGCGGCCAGGCGCTCGTGCTCAAAGCCCTGGCCAAGGTCACGGGCCAGCTGGCCGAGTCCGACGCCGCGCTGGACGCCACCGCCAGCCTGACCACCAGCGCCGCGAGTGCCACCGACACGCCCGTGCTCGATGCCACCGCGCGCATCCGCCCCTGGAAGACCCAGCCCATCGAGGCGGCCAACGCGCGCATGAACCGCCTCAACCTCGCCGCGCTCTGGCCCAAAGCCCCGGTGACCGAACTCAGCGGCTCCGCGACCGCCCGGCCCGACGGTGAGGCCTGGCGCGCCGAGCTGCGCCTGACCAACGCTGTGCCCGGTCCCGCCGACAAACAACGCCTGCCGCTGCAAAGCCTGCAGGCCGATCTGGAGCAGCGCGGCGCGCGCTGGACGCTCTCCAGCCTGGACGCCCAGCTCGGCGGCGGCCGCCTGCAGGGCCAGGGCTGGCGCGAGCCGGCGGCCTCACCCTGGGGCGACTTCCAGGGCGAGCTCAAGGCCAGCCGCATCAACCCAGCCGCGCTGTGGAGCAGCATCGCGCCGGCCGCACTCGATGGCACGTTCTCCGCCCGCGCGGTGAACGTCGCATCGGCCACACCGGCGATGGACCTCAACGCGGTGATCAAGCCCTCGGGCACCCAGCCCAGGGCGGGCCAGCTCGCCGGCCTGCGCCTGCGCGACCTCAACCTGCAAGGCCGCTGGACGCCCCAGCCCGACAACGCCGCGCTCGGCGTGCTCGACCTGCGCACGATCAGCGCTGGCATGGCAGACGCCACGCTGGACGGCCAGGGCCAGCTCGATGTGGGTGCGCGCCGTTTTGACGGGCGCCTCGCGCTCAAGCTGCCCGGCGCCCAAGGCGACTGGCAAGGCCGCGTGGCGCACGCGCAGGGCAAGGGCGAGTTCGACCTGGCGCTGGACGACGCTTCGCGTGTGCTCGCCTGGGTGCGCAGCTTGCAGACGCTCCCGGTGGTCGGCCCGCTGCTGCGCGCACAGCTCGACGCGCAGCCCGGCCTGCAAGCCCAGGGCAATGCCCGCCTCACCGCCAGCTGGGACGGCGGCCTGGGCGTGCTCGGTTACCCCACGCCAGCGACAGGCGCCACCAGCGCCGCTCCACCGCGCCTGCAAGCCCGGCTGCAGGCGCCGCGACTGACCATCACGCGCGGCACCGCAGCGCGCGCAGCCGATCCGGCCACCGGCACCGACGCCGTGGTGGGTACGCTGCAAACGCTGACGCTGGCCAACCTGAGCCTGCAAGCCAGCGGCCAGCCCCACCAGCTCGACATCACCACCACCGGCCAGGCCGAACAAGGCCCCTGGCGCGGCACGCTGGACACCCAGGGCCGGCTGCAACTCGGCAGCGCGCAGCGGCCCGACATCGACAGCGGACGGCTGGACCTGACCCGACTGCAACTGCGTGCCACCGACAGTGCGCGCAAGGACCGCGTGGTGGACTGGACGCTGCAAGCCGCCGCCGCGCTCGGCCTGCGCTGGCAGGACGCGCGCACCGCCATCAACCTGCAGGCTGACGCCGGCCAGCTGCGCCTGCTGCCCAGCTTCAGCAACCGCGCGGGCCCAGCCGCAGCGGCCACCCCCACCCCCATGATCCTGGCCTGGGACCAGCTCAGCTGGCAAAAGGGCGCGCTGATGACGCGCGGCCAGCTCACCGGCCTGCCGCTCTCCTGGGTGGACGCCCTGACCACAGCCGAGGGCGCAAAAGGCGGCCCGCTGAGCCAGGCCGGCCTGGGTGGTGACCTGGTGTTCGACGGCAACTGGGACTTCCTCCTGCCCGCCGACGCCGCCACGCCCCCGCGCCTGAGCGCGCAACTGCAGCGCCGCAGCGGTGATCTTTCCGTGCAGACCGACGGCGCGTTCGATGAAAACACCACCTCCACCCAGCGCCTGCAGTCCGGCATCAAAGAGGCTCGCTTGAGCGTGACCACGCAAGGCCCCAATGTGCAGGCCAGCCTGCGCTGGGACAGCGAGCGCCTGGGCCAGGCCAGTGCCGACCTCGGCACCACGCTGAGCCCGCCCGGTGGCGAGCAGACCGCCTGGCACTGGGCGCCCGATGCACCGCTGCGAGGCACGATCACGGCCAACCTGCCGCAGGTGGGTGTGTGGTCCGCGCTGGCACCACCGGGCTGGCGCGTGCGCGGCACGCTGGCGGCCAGCGCCACGCTGAGCGGCACGCGCGCCAACCCGCTGTGGAACGGCACGCTGCAGGCCGACCAATTGGCCCTGCGCTCCATCGTCAACGGCATCTCGTTCTCGCGCGGGGAGCTGCGCGCCACGCTGGCCGGCGAGCGCATCACCATCGACCGCTTCTACCTGCAGGGCCGCGGTGGGGCCGAAGCGGGTGGCACGCTGCTGGCCAGCGGCACCACCGAGTTCAAGCGCGTCACGGTGAACGGCGCGAGCCAGCGCCAACCCTATATCAACCTGCAGGCCACGGCGACCCAGCTGCGCGTGTCGTCGCGGGCCGATCGGCGCCTCACGCTCTCAGGCCAATTGCAGGCCGAGCTGGTGGGCACGGCGCTGCAGATCCGCGGCCGCCTCCTGGCCAACTCCGCCCTCTTCGTGCTGCCCGACGAATCCACCCCCAGCCTGGGCGCCGACGTGGTGGTGCGCGGCACCGAGACCGCGCTGGTGGCGCCGGGCGCGTTTCGCGTGCGGCCCGACGTGCTGGTCGACATCGACCTGGGCGACGATTTCCAGGTGAGTGGCCAGGGCCTGCAGACGCGGCTGGCCGGGCAGATCAACGTGCGCAGCACGCCCGAGCTGCCCACGCCGCGTGTGCTGGGCGACGTGCGCACCGTGCGCGGCTCCTACCGCGCCTACGGCCAGCAGCTCACCATTGAAAACGGTGTGCTGCGCTTCACCGGTCCGTACGACAACCCCACGCTGGACATCACAGCGGTGCGCCCCAACAGCAGCCAGCGCGTGGGTGTGCAGATCAGCGGCACGGCGCAGACGCCGCGCGTGCGCCTGTTCTCCGACCCCGAACTGCCGGACAGCGAAAAACTCGCGTGGCTGGTGCTCGGCCGCCCGGCCAGCGGCGCGGGGGCTGAAGCCGCCGTGTTGCAGCAGGCCGCGCTGGCCCTGCTGGCCGGACGCGACGGCCGCCTGGACGGCGGCCTCGCGGGCGCCCTGGGGTTGGACGAACTCTCGATCGCCGGCAGCGGCACCAACGCCGACGGTTCGGCCGCCGCCGCCGCGCTCACGCTGGGCAAACGGCTGTCCAGCAACCTCTACCTCAGCTACGAACGCAGCCTGGCGGGCGCACTGGGCACGGTCAGCATCTTCTACGACGTGTCGCGCCGCCTCACGGTGCGGGCGCGGGCCGGTGAAGAAAACGCGCTCGACCTCATCTTCACCATTCAATATGACTAACCCCCGCGCCGCGCCTGCGGCGCGTCACCCCCTTCCAGGGGGCAACACCTGCGGCCTGGCAAAGCCAGTTCCGCGGTGTTCTGGGCTGTGAGGGTTTCGCGCCGGAGAATCGATCAGGCCAGCGCGGCCTCGGCCGTGTGGCCGGCGATCTCGCCCTCGGCGGTGCTCAGCGCCTGCGCCTTGGCGTCCGGGCCCATGGCCACGCCCTCGGCGCGCACGAAGCGCACGTCGGTGATGCCGAAGAAACCCAGCACCGTCTGCAGGTAACTTTCCTGGTGTTCCATGGCGCGGCCACCTTCGCTGGTGGAGTACACGCCGCCGCGGGTGATCGCCACGATCACCGTTTTGCCGCTGGCCAGGCCTTGTGGGCCCTTGTCGGTGTAGGTGAAGGTGCGGCCAGCTTGCGCCACGCGGTCGATCCAGGCCTTGAGCTGGGTCGGGATGGTGAAGTTGTAGAGCGGTGCGCCGATCACGACCACGTCGGCCGCGAGGAACTGGCTCACCAGCGCTTCGGACAGCGCGTTTTCACGGCGTTGCGCTTCGGTGGCGGCGGCCTGGCCGGTGCGAAAACCCAGTGCGTCGGCGCTCAGGTGGGGCACCACGTCGGCGGCCAGGTCCAGGTGCTGCACCTGGGTGCCGGGGTGGGTGGCCACCCAGGCGGCCACGGTGCTGGCGGTGAGCTGGCGGGAAACGGACTGGTCGCCGGTGATGGCGGAATCGATGTGCAGCAGTTGCATGAGGTACTCCTGAAAGGGTTGGGGAGCCACGCGGTGTGGCGATGGATGGAGTTTGAATCTGGAACGAATTCTTGATAAGTCGGCAAAATTGCAATAAACCGTTCCATATTCAGAACAATCACCGGGAGTCCTTGTGCAAGACCTCAACGACATGCTCTATTTCGCCGAAGTGGTCGAGCGCGGCGGCTTCGCGGCGGCCGGGCGGGCGCTGGGCCTGCACAAGTCGCGCCTGTCGCGCCGCGTGGCGGGGCTGGAAGCGCAGCTCGGCGTGCGCCTGCTGCAGCGCACCACCCGCAAGCTCTCGCTCACCGAGGTGGGCGAAACCTACCTGCGCCACTGCCAGGCGCTGCGCGAGTCGGCCCAGGCCGCTGCCGATGCCGTGGCCAGCGCGCAAACCGAACCCCGCGGCACCATCCGCGTGGTGTGCCCGGTCACGCTGGCGCAGACGGTGCTGGCCAACGTGATGCCGATCTTTCTCGCGCGCCACCCCCAGGTGCGGGTGGAAATGGAGGTGAACAACCGCGTGGTGGATCTGGTGAAAGACGGGGTGGACGTGGCGCTGCGCGTGCGCCTCACGCTGGAAGACAGCGGCAGCCTCGTCGTGAAGCGACTGGACGATGCGCGCTCGGTGCTGGTGGCCAGCCCGGCGCTGCTGGAACGCCAGGGCACGCCCGCCACGCTGGTCGAGGCCGGCCAGCTCGACAGCGTGGCCATGTCGGCGGTGGATGGCCTGGTGAGCGTGCGCCTGACCAACGCGCAGGGCCGTGAGGCCGTGCTGCAGTACCGTCCCCGCTTCATCGCCGACGACCTGCTCACGCTCAAGCTCGCCGTGCTCGGCGGCAGCGGCATGTGCTGGCTGCCCGACTACATGTGCGAAGAGGAACTGCGCGATGGCCGGCTGGTCCGCCTGCTGCCCGAGTGGTCCACCCCGGTGGGCGTGGTTCACGCGGTGTTTCCCTCGCGCCGGGGCCTGTCACCCGCCGTGCGCAGCTTTCTCGACTTTCTGGGGGAGACCGTGCCGGTCTGCGGCAGCTTGCTGCGCCTGCCCGCGGCGGCCCGCACGGAGTCGCCCCCGTACAATGCGCTCTCGCTTTCGCGGCCATAGTTCAATGGATAGAACGGGCCCCTCCTAAGGGCCAGATAGGGGTTCGATTCCCTTTGGCCGCACCAGCCCCTGCCGACCGGCCACCGGTCTTCAACGCAGGGCGCGACCCAGCAGCACGCCCACCACGATGCCGGTGAACACCGCCAACAGCGGATGGGCACGGATCTCCCCCCGCAGGTTGTCGGCCGACTCCACGGCCACGTCACACACCGCCAGCGCCTGGCGCTTCATCTGCGCGCCCGTGGCAGTCCATCCAGTCTCGGCGTGCAGTTCCGCCTCGTGCGTCCCATGCTCCACGCGGTCGTTGGCGTGTTGAAGCAGGTCTTTGGTGATCTGGGTGCCGTGCTCGGCCATCCCGGTGTGGCCCGGCTCGCGCACGACCTCGGTGCTGGGGATGCCGGTGTAGGGAAAAGCGGTGGGGGCGGTGATGGACATGGGGGTCTCCGGAGGGTCTGCAAAACGAGACCGGCATCTCACGTTACGGATGACGGACAGCGGGGTCTGTTCGGTGACGCACGGCAGGCCGATGATGTCGACAACGACCCGCCCCGTTCGTCGTTGCATGGCCAGTCCAAGGCTCAACCACCCTTTCAGGAGACCCCCATGTCCATCCAACTCTGTGCCTACCTCTCGTACAACGGCGACTGCGCTGAAGCCATGGCGTTCTACGCCAAGGTGCTGGGCGCCAGGCTCGAAGCGCTCATCACCTACGGCCAGATGCCCGGCGAGATGCCGGTGCCGCCCGGGCACGCCGACCGCGTCATGCACGCCTACCTGGTGCACCCCGACTTCGCCCTCATGGCCGGCGACGCGCCGCCCGGCGTGCCCTACGCCGGCATCCAGGACTGCATGCTGGCCATCACCTACCCCACGGTGGCGGAAGCCACGCGCGTGTTCAACGCCCTGGCCGAGGGCGGCAAGGTGGGCATGCCGCTGGGTGAGACCTTCTGGGCCGACACCTTCGGCATGGTGACGGACCGCTTCGGCACGCCGTGGGGTGTCAATGGCGGCCCGAAGGAGATGGGCAAATCCTGATGCATCCGAAGGGCATCAGAGCTGCCCTTCGGTCAGTGTGTCGAGCTGAAAGCGCCCGCTGCGGTCCCAAAGCCAGGTGTCGACATACTGGACCCGCCCAAAGCCCGGCGGCGAGGGAAACGGCGCCGCCGCCCGCACCAGGCGCTCGATCTCGACCATGACTTCTGGCGCGTGGCTGGGCCCGCGCAGCCAGCGCGTGGAGCCCACGCGTCCGCCCTGGTCCAGCTCCACTTCAAGCACGCCGATGGCGTACAGCATGGGCGGCAGTTGCCCTCTGTAGATGCGTTCCGGGTACTTGCGGTAGAGGTGGGTCGCGGCGAGCCGGCGGTAGGCCGCGCTGGCGGGCGCCTGACCCGGCAGGGGCGCGCGGGTGCCACACCCGGCCACCAGGGCCGCAGCGCCAGTGGCGGCGGCCAGCGCCAAAAGCCGGCGCCTCTCTTCCTGGGGTTTGTTGAGCATGTGGGCCAACTCCCGCTTACCGCTGTCTCAACGCCCGGCTCAACAGGATCACCGGCGCCAGCCCCACCAGCACCAGCGTGAGCGCGGGCAGCGCGGCCTCGCCCAGGCGCTCGTCGCGCGCCAGCTGGTAGGTCACCACCGCCAGGGTGTCGCTGTTGAAGGGACGCAGCACCAGGGTGGCGGGCAGTTCCTTCATCACGTCCACGAAGACCAGCAGCGCGGCGGCGGCGGTGGAGCGTTTGAGCAGCGGCCAGTGCACGCGTGCGGCCAGCCCCAGGCCGGTGGTGCCGAGCATGCGGGCCGAGTCGTCCAGGCTGGCGGGGATGCGCGCATAGCCGCTTTGCACCGACTGCAAGGCCACGGCGGTGAAACGCACCATATAGGCCCACACGATGCCCAGCGCGGTGGCGGTGACGAAGTAACCCACGCTGCTGTCGGGCTTCATGGTTTGCAGCCAGCCCACCGGCAACAGCAGGCCCACCACGATCACTGCGCCGGGCACCGCGTAGCCCAGGCTGGCCAGTTGCACCACGCCACGGGTGACCTTGCCGGGCCAGGCACGCACGGCAAACGCCAGCGTCAGCGCGATGACCGTGGCGAGCGCAGCCGACAGGCCGGCGAGCCACACGCTGTTGCGCGACCACTGCACGAAGGAGGTCCAGGGCAGCTCGTCCCAGCCACCGATGAGCGGGCGCAGCATGAACAGCACCGGCAGCACGAAGCCAAAGGCGATGGGCAGGGCGCACAGTGCGACGGCCAGGCCGGCGCGGGCACCGTGCAAGCGGCTGGGCTGGGCCTCGTTGCTGCCGGCGCGCTGGCCGCGCAGGGTGGAGAAGCGCATGCGGTGCTGCGCGCGGTGTTCCAGCCACAGCAGCAGTGCCACCACGGCCAGCAGCATGGTGGCGAGCTGGGCCGCGGCCTGTGGCAAGTCCATGGCCAGCCAGGCCTTGTAGATGCCGGCGGTGAAAGTCTGGATGCCGAAGTAGCTGGCCACGCCAAAGTCGGCCAGGGTTTCCATGAGCGCCAGGGCCACGCCCGCGGCCACGGCCGGCCGGGCCAGCGGCAAGGCCACCTCGCGGATGCGCCGCGCCAGCGGTGCCCCGAGCAGGCGGGCGGCTTCCATCAGCTGCGAGGCGCGCTCCGACAAGGCCGTGCGGGCGAGCAGGTACACGTAGGGATAGAGCGAAAACGTGAACACCCAGACCGCGCCGGGCGTGTTCCGGATCTCGGGGAACACCCGCCCGCTCAGGCCAAAGCTCTCGCGCATGCCCACCTGCAGCGGTCCGCTGAACTGCAGGAAATCGGTGTAGGCGTAGGCCACCACATAGGCCGGCATGGCCAGGGGCAGCAGCAGCGCCCATTCAAAGAAGCGCCGGCCCGGGAACTCGAACAGCGTCACCGCGCAGGCCGTGAGCATGCCCACCAGCGCCACGCCCAGGGCCACCGACACGCAGAGCACCACCGTGGTGAGCGCGTACTCGGGCAACACGGTCTGCGCCATCTGGCCCAGCACGTCGAGCGCCACGGCGTCGAACTGGAACCACGAGCCGCCGAGCGAGAGCACGGGCAGCGCGAGCACGCAAGCGAGCAGGAGCAAGGGGGCGAGGGCCAACCAACGCAGCATGAAGTGAGGGAGGTGGGAAGAAGACTGAGGGCTGGGCGGGATGATGGCACGCAGGCCCACCGCTTTGTACGAGGGGCCTTTGATGCACATCAATGCAAATGAGAATTGTAGTTATCTACAATGACCCATCCACGAGTACACACATGTTCCTCAACGTCTCCCAACTCAGCGTGCGCTACCCCGGCCTGCCCCAGGCCGCGGTGGATGGCGTTTCGCTCGGGCTGCGAGCCGGCGACATCGGCGTGCTGATCGGGCCTTCGGGCTGCGGCAAGACCACCCTGCTGCGAGCGGTGGCGGGTCTGGAGCGCGCCAGCGGCGGCAGCATCACGCTCGAAGGCGAGAAGGTCAGCGACGGCACGCACCACATGCCGGCCGAGCAGCGCCGCATCGGCATGGTGTTCCAGGACTACGCGCTGTTCCCGCACCTCGACGTGGGCAAGAACATCGCCTTCGGCATCGACGGCCTGCCGCGCAATGAGCGCGATTCGCGGGTGGCCGAGGTGCTCAAGCTGGTGGGACTGGACGGCATGCAGAAGCGTTTTCCTCACGAGCTCTCGGGCGGGCAGCAACAGCGCGTGGCGCTGGCCCGCGCGCTGGCACC
This sequence comes from Hydrogenophaga sp. PBL-H3, assembly GCF_010104355.1. Lineage (NCBI taxonomy): Bacteria > Pseudomonadati > Pseudomonadota > Betaproteobacteria > Burkholderiales > Comamonadaceae > Hydrogenophaga > Hydrogenophaga sp. PBL-H3. The sequence continues at coordinate 839,943 of NZ_CP044972.1, read as the reverse complement.
GCGCCCGCGACTGCTGTTGCTGGACGAACCCTTTTCCAACCTCGACGTGGACCTGCGCGAGCGCCTGGCGCACGAGGTGCGCGGCATCCTCAAGGCCGCGGGCGCCACGGCGCTGTTCGTCACGCACGATCAGCTGGAGGCCTTTGCCATCGGCGACGTGATCGGCGTGATGCACGAGGGCCACCTGCACCAGTGGGAAGACGCCTACGCGCTCTACCACCGCCCGGCCACGCGCTTCGTGGCCGAGTTCATCGGGCACGGTGTGTTCGCGCCGGCGCAGATTCGCATGAACGGCAACGAGGTGTCGGTGCAGACGCCGCTGGGCGCGCTGCAGGACGTCGACGAATGTCCGCTGCCCACGGCCTACGCCTCGGGCCTGTGCGACGTGCTGCTGCGCGCCGACGACATCGTGCACGACGACGGCGCGCCGGTGAAAGCGCAGATCCTGCGCAAGGCGTTTCGTGGTTCGGAGTTCCTCTACACGCTGCGTCTGGCCAGCGGCGAGGTGCTGATGACGCACGTGCCCTCGCACCACAACCACGCGGTGGGCGAGTGGATCGGCATCCGCGCCGAGGTGGACCACGTGGTCACCTTCGAGCGCGGGTCGGGGGCGTCGAGTCCGCCTGCGCCGGGTGTGGCGCGCGCGCAGCCGGTCTGATCAGCCCAGTGCCTGCCTGAGGGCAGGCAGGCGCGAGAGCACCAGCCCGTCCAGCAGCAACACCGCGAGCAGCACCGCGCCACTGAGCGGAAACGCCAGCGCCACCCCACACATCACCACCGCGCCGCCTTTCCACAGCGGCAGATCACGCGGCACCGGAGGTGCCCCGATGCGCCAACGGCGGGCTGGCCGTCGCTTCCACCACATCACCACGCCGCTGACGCAGAGCAACACGATGGCTGCGCAGAAGAGCAGGTTGAGCACCGCGTTCCACCAGCCCAGATCACCCTGGTGCAGCGCAATGCCCACCGCCATGCCCTGGGCCAACAGCGGGTAGTCGGCAAAGGCGACCTCGGCGATCACGCGACCGGTGTGCTGGTCCACGTGCACGGTGCGGTCCTTCGTGGGGTCCTTCAGGTCGCCGCTCATGGTGTCGGCCGAGATCGTGAACACGCCCGTGTCACCCTTGGGCAGCTGGATGTGGTGCTGGCCGGTGAAGCCCAGCTGCTTCGCGAGCGCGGCCACAGAGTCCAGGTTCACCGATGGCCCGGCAGCCGAGCCCGAAGCGGGCAACGGAGTCCATTCCAGGCCCCAAGGCACCTCGTGCTGGCCGGCGGTGTTCAGTGAGGTGTGGGTGGCGCCCGACTGCGGCACCGCCTCCCACTTGGTGGCCGGAAACGTGCCCCAGGGCTGCGCGAACTGCGCGCCCCAAACACCCGTCCACGACAGGCCGGTGAGCAGGAACACGAACAGCACCGCGCTGAGCCAGAAGCCGGCACAGGCGTGCAGCGAGCGCCACCACAGGCGGCCCCGCTGGCGCAGGTTGGGCACCAGCACCTGCGCCCAGCGTGTGCCGCCCCGCGGCCACCACAGGTAGAGGCCGGTGGCGATCATCACGATGCCGAATCCGGCAGCAACCTCGATCAGCCGGTCGCCCACATCGCCCATCAGCAGCGTGCCGTGGATGCGCTCGGCCCAGGCGAACACGGTGTTCTCCTTGTCCACCAGGTGCAGCACCTGCGCGGTGTGCGGGTCCACCGCCACCGCCTCGGTGAGGCCGTCGCGTTTCACCACGAACCAGCTCGCCTCATCGGACGCGCGCGGTGCGATGTATTCGAGCAGCTGGCCTTGCGAGCGCAGCGCCAGCACGGCCTGCGCCTGTGCGCTGACCGGTTGCACGGCGGCCTGTGGCGTCACGTGCACCGTGAAGCCGAACCGGGTCTGGAACCCGGTGTAGAAGACCATGACCGCGCCGGTGAGCGCGAGCATGAGCAGAAAGGGCACGACGTACAGGCCGGTGTAGAAGTGCCAGCGCCAGGCCACGGCGTGAAAACGGGACGGCCCGACCCCCGCGTCCGCGGTGGACGCGTGTTGAGCGGTGCTCATGGCCTCAGTGCTTGTGCTGGCTGTGGTCGGCCGCGGCGGGCGCTGCGGCAGCGGCATTGCCCAGCGCTCGCGCCATGGCCTTCACATCCAGCGTCGAGCGTTGCCCATCCTTGCCCTCGAACACCAGCGTGACCGGCACCACGTCGCCCGCCTTCACCGGACCCTTGAGGTCCATCATCATCACGTGGTAACCACCGGGCTTGAGCTCGACCGGCTGCCCCGCGGACAGGGTCAGCCCCGCCTTGACGGCGCGCATCTTCATCACGTCTTTCTCCATCGCCATTTCGTGGAGTTCGACCACGCCCGCGATGGGCGATCGGATCTCGACGAGACGCGTGTCGGCCCGGGCGCTGAGTTGCATGAAGGCCCCGGTGGAGGTCTGTTGCGCCACGGTGGCGCGCACCCAGGCGTCTTTGACGTCGACGTTGGCGGGCGCTTGCGCCCAGGCGCTGGCGGTGAGGGCCAGCAAGGTGGAAATGAACAGTTGTTTCATGGCGATATCCCGCAATGGGAGGCTTGAATGGAGACCAACCGGCCCGCGCCACGGCATGGTGGGGCTCGGAAAAGACAGCGTGCGGATGAGGAGGCAGGCGCCCAGATGCGAGGCGCTCGCCTCAAGCCAGCGGGGGTGCGCGCGAAGGTGCTGCCGGCCAGAAGGTGGCGGGCTTCGCTCCGGGCGCCTGTGCGCGAGGCGGTTGCGCTGGCAGCGCAAGTGCGGGCTGTGGCGATGACGCAGGGGGCAGGCCGGCGGCGCCATGCAGGTTGCACCAGGGGCAGTGGCGCGAGGCATCGGCCATGGATTCGCTGGCGTTGACCAGGGTCTCGCCATCGGCTGCCTGAGCTGTGTCGGCCTGCACCCACACCATGCCGCTGGCGCTGCACACCTGCACCCAGCCAGCCCCGCCCTGCGAGGCCACCACCGCCTGCGCCACCGTGGGCGCGAGTGCGCTGCACACCATGGCGAACATGGCCAGCCAGGCAGCAAATCGACGGTGGAATGGGCGGGCCAGCATAGGGCTGAAGTTTATCAGCGGGGTCAACTGCGAGACGGGTGCCGGCCGCGCACACCCACTACCATCGCGCCACAACAACCCCTCCGGAGACAAGCTCATGCTCACACTCTGCGGCTTCGCGGCCAGCAATTACTACAACAAGGTCAAGCTGGCGCTGCTTGAGAAAGGCGTGCCGTTCGAGGAAGAACTGGCCTGGCTCGGCCAGACCGACAAGGCGGCCAGCCCGCTGGGCAAGGTGCCCTACCTCAAGACCGAGGCGGGTACGCTGTCCGAGTCCACCGTGCTGCTCGAATACATCGAGGACGCCTACCCCGCCCACCCGCTCATGCCGGCCGACGCATTCCAGAAGGCCAAGGTGCGCGAGATCCTGCGATACCTCGAACTGCACCTGGAGCTGGTGGCGCGCAATCTCTACGGCGAGGCCTTCTTTGGTGGCAAGGTGAGCGACGCGGCCAAAGAAAAAACCGGCGCGCAACTCACCAAGAACGTGGCGGCCTTTGCCCAGCTGGCGAAGTTCTCGCCCTTCATCGCGGGCGACACCTTCACGCTGGCCGACTGCGCCGCCGCCGTGCACCTGCCGCTGGTGAGCAGCGCCACCAAAATCATCTACGGCCGCGACTACCTGGCCGATCTGCCAGTGGGCAACTACCTCAAACTGGTGGGCGAGCGGGCCACCGTGCAAAAGGTGCACGCCGAGCGCAAGGCCAACGCCGCCCTGATGTTGCAGCGCGCCAAGGGCTGATCAGCCCGGCAGGCCTCGAAGCCGCTCGATCTCGGCGCGCAGGTCCTGCGACCAGGTCCGCCGGTCGCGCCCGCGAGGCGGCTGCGCCTCACCGTACAGCACCTGCGCCTGCACGCCGTCGGCGCACAGCGTGGTCCAGATCGAGGCGACCAGCGTGGTGTCGCCCACGAAAACCGGTGCATCGTGTCGCCCGCCGCGCAGGCTGTCGGCGAAGCTCAGTGCCACCGGCAACACCGGCGCATTGGCCGTGATGGCCGCCTGGAACAGGTTGGCGTGGAAGGGCAGCAGCGCTCGGCCGTCGCCGGTGGTGCCCTCGGGGAACACCGTGAGGATGTCGCCCGCGCGCAGCCGATCGGCCATGTGGTGCACCACGCGCATGGCGTCGCGCCGGCTCTCTCGCTCGATGTAGAGCGTGCCCGCGCCAGTGATGAGCGAGCCCAGCAGCGGCCAGCTTTTCACGTCGGACTTGGAGACGAAACGGCTGGGGTGCGCGGCGTTCATCACAAGGATGTCGAGCCACGAGATGTGGTTGGCCACCATCAAGAACGGGCCGTGTGCGGGCGGCGTGCCCCGCACCACGAGTTCGACGCCCAGGATGGTCAGCATCTGGCGCGACCACTCGCGCACCAGCAACTGGGTTTGCGACGGCGTGAGCCGTCCGAATTCGGTGCGGATGATCCACAGGCCACGCAACACGTGGCCAATGGCACGCAGGGCGCGCCAGGAGGCGCGCAGACGGTTCACGCGACCGCGTCCAGCGCCTGGTGCGCCACCTGCCCGCCCACCAGCGTGGCGCGCACGCTCACCGGCAGCTCGTGCCCGCCGAAGGGCGTGTGCTTGCCCTGGCTGCGCAGCGCATCGGCTTGCACCGTCCAGCTCGCGTTGGGGTCGAAGATGCAAAGGTCGGCCACGCCGCCCACCGCGATGCGGCCCACGCTGGCCTGCAGCGTGCCCAGGCTGGCGCCCAGCACCGATTGCGGACCGCTGGTGAGCACGGTCAGCGCCTGCATCAGGCCCAGGCCGTCCTGCTGCGCCCAGGTGCATGCCAGGCCGAGCAGCAGTTCCACGGCAGTGGCGCCGGGCTCGGCCTCGGCAAACGGCAGCGTCTTGGCGTCGCTGTCCACCGGGTTGTGGTCGGACACCAGTGCGTCGATGGCACCGTCGGCCAGACCGGCGCGCAGCGCGTCGCGGTCGCGCTGCTGGCGCACCGGTGGCTGCAGGCGCAGGCGGCTGTCGTAGTAGCCGATATCGATGTCGGTCAGGTGCAGGTTGTGCACACTCACGTCGCAAGTGACGGGCAGGCCCTCGGCCTTGGCCTGGCGCACCAGCGCCAGCCCGGCGGCGCTGCTGATGCGGCACAGGTGCACGCGCGCATTGGCGCTGCCGGGCGTCTTGCCCTGCGTGGCGCGCATGAGTTCAAACAGCGTGTGCAGCGCGATGGTTTCGGCCGCCGCCGGAATGCCGGCGAGGCCCAGGCGCGTGGCCAGCGGACCGCTGGCGGCCACGCCCTTGCCCAGCCAGAAATCTTGCGGACGCAGCCACACGGTGTAGCCGAAGGTGGCGGCGTATTGCAACGCACGCTGCAGCACCTGCACGTTGACGATGGGCACCTCGGCCTGGCCGAAGCCGATGCAGCCGGACTCGGTGAGCTCGGCCATCTCGGTGAGCACCTCGCCCTGCAGGCCGCGCGTGAGCGCACCCAGCGGAAACACACGCGCCAGGTGCAGCTTCTCGGCGCGGAACTTGAGCATGTCCACCAGACCGGGTTCGTCGAGCACGGGGTCGGTGTCGGGCGGGCAGACCAGCGAGGTCACACCACCGGCCACGGCGGCGGCCATTTCGCTCTCCAGCATGCCGGCGTGTTCCTGGCCGGGTTCGCGCAGGCGAACGGCCAGATCGACCAGGCCGGGTGCCACCACGCAGCCGGTGGCATCTAACTTGCGGTTGGCGTGGAAATCGGGCGCCACGCTGCCGATGGCGATGATGCGGCCGGCGGCAATGGCCACGTCGGCGATCTCGTCGCGGCCGGTGGCCGGGTCCATGACGCGGCCGTTCTGGATCAGGATCTTCATGTCGTTACCTTGTTGTGCCAGGTTTCGCCGCAGGGCCGCCCCAAGGCGAAACGCGCCCCCTCGGGGGGCAGCGACCCGCGAAGCGGTGGAGCGTGGGGGTCAAGCTTCATTCCCTGCAACGATGGACATCACGGCCATGCGCACCGCAATGCCATAAGTGACCTGCGGCAGGATCACGCTCTGAGGCCCGTCCACCACCGCCGAGTCGATCTCCACACCGCGGTTGATCGGGCCTGGGTGCATCACGATCGCATCGGGCTTGGCCCACCGCAGGCGCTCGGGTGTGAGACCGAAGCTCTTGAAATATTCCTGGCTGGAGGGCAGCAGCGCGCCGCTCATGCGTTCGTTCTGCAGGCGCAGCGTGATCACCACGTCGCAGTCCTTGATGCCTTCTTCCAGCGTGTGGCACACGCGCACGCCCATCTGCGAGAGGTCGCTCGGCACCAGGGTGCGCGGGCCAACCACGCGCACGTCGGGGCAGCCCAGCGTGGTGAGGGCGTGGATGTCGGAACGCGCCACGCGCGAATGCAGCACGTCGCCCACGATCGCCACGGAGAGCCTGGTGAAGTCCTGCTTGTAGTGGCGGATGGTGTACATGTCGAGCAGCCCCTGCGTGGGGTGCGCGTGGCGTCCGTCGCCGGCGTTGATCACATGCACATGCGGCGCCACGTGCTGCGCAATCAGATACGGCGCACCCGACTCGCTGTGGCGCACGACGAAGATGTCGGCCGCCATGGCGCTGAGGTTGGCGATGGTGTCGAGCAGCGACTCGCCCTTGGCGGTGGAGCTGCGCGCGATGTCCAGGTTGATCACGTCGGCAGAGAGGCGCGTGGCCGCGATCTCGAAGGTGGTGCGCGTGCGCGTGCTGTTCTCGAAGAACAGGTTGAACACGCTTTTTCCACGCAGCAGCGGCACCTTCTTCACCTCGCGGTTGCTCACGCTCACGAAGTTGGCCGCGGTGTCCAGTATCTGCGTGAGGATGTCGCGCGAAAGACCCTCGGTGGAGAGCAGGTGAATGAGTTCACCGTTCTTGTTGAGCTGGGGATTGCGTTGCACGGTCAGGCTTTCTTGGGTTCAAGCACGAAGCTCAGGCGGCCGGCATCGTCGCGCGCGAGTTCGAGCGAGCGGTCCGCGGGCACCTCTGCGCGGGCGGCGCACACGGTGGGTTCGATCGGCAGTTCGCGCCCTCCCCGGTCCACCAGCACCGCCAGCCGAACGCTGGCCGGGCGGCCGTAGTCGAACAGTTCGTTGATCACGGCGCGCAGTGTGCGCCCGGTGTAGAGCACGTCGTCAACGAGCACCACGTGCGCGCCGTTCACGTCGAAGGGCAGCGCGGTCTGCGCGCTCGATGCCAGGCCGCGCTGCGCGAAGTCGTCGCGGTGCATGCTGGACGAGATCACGCCCGCGTTGCCCGGCAGTCCCAGGTCGCGCTGCAGGCGCTCGGCGAGCCAGGCGCCGCCGGAGGTGATGCCGGCGAGCACCACCGGCGCAGGCGAAGCGTCGATCAAACCCTTCACCGCGGGCAGGAGTTCGGCATAGAGCGCCTCTGCATTCAGAGGCAAAGACTCGGTCAAGGCAGGCTCCTCAAGAATTGTTCCAGGATGATGCAGGCCGACGCGGCGTCGGCGTCTTTGGCGCCCAGGCTGTGGGCTTCGGTGGTGCTGTATCGCTCGTCCACCTCATACACCGGCAAGCCGTGGCGGCCACGCAGCTGGCGGGCAAATTTCAGGGCGCGCGCGGTGTTCTCGTGCGCTGCGCCATCGGGGTGATACGGCACGCCGACCACCAGGGCATCGGGCTGCCACTCCTTGAGGCGTTGCGCGATCAAGGGAAAGCGCGCATCGCCTTCGGCGTTGATGGTGGCCTGCGGCGTGGCGCTGCGGGTGATGCGGTTGCCCGTGGCCACCCCGGTGCGTTTAAGTCCGAAGTCGAAAGCAAGAAACATCTGGCATTCAGCCGGCACGGCTGTGGCCAGCTCGCTCATGCATGCCCCGCATCGGGTGAGAGCATCCAGGGCTGCAGGCCAAGCAAGGCCATGGCGCGCTCGTAGCGCTCGGCCACCGGCGCGTCAAAGATCAGCGAAGGATCGGCCTCCACGGTCAGCCAGCTGTTCTCGGTAATTTCCGACTCCAGCTGGCCCTGACCCCACGAGGCATAACCGAGCGAGACGAACACCCGGCGCGGACCAGCGCCCGAGGCCATGGCCTCCAGCACGTCTTTCGAGGTGGTCATCTCCAGACCGCCTGGAATGGACAGGGTGGACGCGTAGACCGACTCACCCTCGCCCGACACCGCCTCGTGCAGCACGAAGCCGCGTTCGGTCTGCACCGGACCGCCCTGGAACACTGGCTGCAGCGCCAAATCGTCGCGCCCCATGGGCAGGTCGACTTTCTCGAACAGGCGGGGCAGCAGGATGTCGCTGGGCTTGTTGATCACCAGGCCGAGCGCCCCGCGCTCGCTGTGCTCGCACATGAACACCACGCTGCGGCCAAATAGCTCATCGCTGAGGCCGGGCATCGCAATCAGGAAATGATTGGTGAGGTTGATGGGGGCAAAATCAGCGGGCATCGGGCGATTTTAAGCCGCTTGCCCTGCCCCCCACGGGTGGCAGTCCCCATCCCCTCAGCACCTTCCGCCCGGACCCATGAACACCTACGACAAAGGCCTGATGTGGTTCCGCCGCGATCTGCGCGCCGAGGACAATGCCGCGCTGTACCACGCGCTCAAGGTCTGCCGTCAGGTCTGGTGCGTGTTCGTGTTCGACACCGACATCCTCGACGCCCTGCCCCGGGCAGACCGGCGCGTGGAGTTCATCCGCGAATCGCTGGTGGAGCTCGACGCTGCCTTGCGCGCGCTGGGACGCGACAACGGTGCCGACGGTGTGGGCCTGATCGTGATGCACGGCCCGGCGGCCAAGGCGGTGCCGGCGCTGGCGCAGCAGCTCGCGGTGCAGGCGGTGTTTGCCAACCACGACGACGAGCCCGCCGCGCTGGCGCGTGATGCCCAGGTGTTCGGCGACCTGGCGCACGCCGGCATCTTGCTGCACAGCCACAAGGACCATGTGATCTTCGAGCGGCGCGAGGTGCTCACCCAAATGGGCAACGCGTTCGGTGTGTTCACGCCCTACAAGAACGCCTGGCTCAAGGCGCTCACGCCTTTCCACCTCAAGGCCTACCCGGTGGCGCAGTACGCGCGCACGCTGGCGCCTGTGCCGCCTGCATGGGCCAAACCGGTGCCCACGCTGGCCGACATCGGCTTCGAGCCCACCAACCTGTCGCAACTGCCGCTGCCCACGGGCATGAGCGGCGCGCACCGCCTGTTTGAAGATTTTGTGGAGCGCATCGACCGCTACGACGACACGCGCAACTTCCCCGCCGTGAAAGGCCCGAGCTACCTCAGCGTGCACCTGCGCTTCGGCACCATCTCCATCCGCCACCTGGCTTCGGTGGCGTACCAGATGCACCTGCAGGGCATGGTGGGCGCGAGCACCTGGCTGTCAGAGCTGATCTGGCGCGACTTCTACCACCAGGTGCTGGCCAACTTCCCGCACGTGGTGGACAAGGCCTTCAAGCCCGAGTACGACCACATCAAGTTTGAGCACGGCAAACACGGCAAGGAGCTGTTTGCCGCCTGGTGCGAGGGCCGAACCGGCTACCCGCTGGTGGACGCGGCCATGCACCAGATCAACCAGACCGGCTACATGCACAACCGCCTGCGCATGGTGGTGGCGAGTTTTCTGGTGAAAGACCTCGGTATCCATTGGCAGTGGGGCGAGCGCTACTTTGCCGAGAAGCTGATCGACTTTGACCTGGCCGCCAACAACGGCGGCTGGCAATGGGCCAGTTCCAGCGGCTGCGATGCCCAGCCCTACTTCCGCATCTTCAACCCGGTGAGCCAGAGCGAGAAGTTCGACCCGCAGGCCAAGTTCATCCGGCGCTACCTGCCCGAACTCGCGGGCCTGCCGGATGCGGCAATTCATGCGCCGTGGCTCGCACGCGAGATGGAGTTGTTGAGCGCCGGGGTGGAATTGGGCAAGACCTACCCGCGCCCGGTGGTGGACCACGCGGTGGCGCGGGATCAAACCCTGCTGCGCTACGCAGTCGTGAAAAAGCCGGGAAAGATCCCGGCTTCTGGTGCTGCGGCGGCAGATTAGGCGGTACCGCCGACCGTGAGTCCGTCGATGCGCAGCGTGGGCTGACCCACACCCACCGGCACGCTCTGGCCTTCCTTGCCGCAGGTGCCCACACCGCTGTCGAGCTTCATGTCGTTGCCGATCATGCTCACGCGGGTGAGGGAATCGGGGCCGTTGCCCACCAGCGTGGCGCCCTTCACCGGATACTGGATCTGGCCGTTTTCCACCCAGTAGGCCTGGCTCGCGGAAAACACGAACTTGCCAGAGGTGATGTCGACCTGACCACCGCCAAAGTTGGTGGCGTACAGGCCTTTCTTGATGCTGGCCACGATTTCCTCGGGCGCCTTGTCGCCGCCCAGCATGTAGGTGTTGGTCATGCGGGGCATGGGCACGTGGGCATAGCTCTCGCGTCGGCCGTTGCCGGTGGGCTTCACACCCATCAGGCGCGCGTTCATCGAGTCCTGGATGTAGCCACGCAGGATGCCGTCTTCGATCAGCACGTTTTTCTGCGAAGTGTGGCCTTCGTCGTCCACGTTGAGCGAACCGCGGCGGTCGGCGATGGTGCCGTCATCCAGCACGGTCACGCCCTTGGCCGCCACGCGCTGCCCGATGCGCCCGGCAAAGGCGCTGGAGCCCTTGCGGTTGAAGTCGCCTTCCAGGCCGTGGCCCACGGCTTCGTGCAGCAGGATGCCCGGCCAGCCCGAGCCCAGCACCACCACCATCTCGCCGGCCGGCGCGGGCCGGGCGTCGAGGTTGGTCAACGCGGACGACACGGCTTCGTCCACGTAGGTCTGCACCATCGTGTCGTCAAAGTAGGCGAGACCAAAACGGCCACCGCCGCCGGATGAGCCCACCTCGCGGCGGCCGGCCTGCTCGGCGATCACGGTGACCGACAGGCGGATCAGGGGGCGCACGTCGGCGGCCAGCGTGCCGTCGGCGCGCGCCACCAGCACCACGTCGTGCTCGGCAGCCAGACCGGCCATCACCTGCACCACGCGCGGGTCCTTGGCCTTGGCCATTTTTTCAACCTTCTCCAGCAGCGCCACCTTGGCCGTGCTGTCGAGCGTGCCGATCGGGTCCACGCCGCCATAAAGCGAGCGCGACTTGGCGACCTTGGCCGCTGGCGTCTTCACCTTCTTCGACTGGCCCTGGCCGGAGATGCTGCGCACGGTGTGCGCTGCGTCCAGCAGCGAGTCCCAGGAGAGGTCGTCGGAGTACGCGAAAGCGGTCTTTTCCCCGCTGACCGCGCGCACGCCCACGCCCTGGTCGATGCTGAAGCTGCCGGTCTTGACGATGCCCTCTTCCAGGCTCCAGCCCTCGCTGCGCGTGGTCTGGAAATACAGGTCGGCATCGTCCACGCCGTGCGACATGATCTCGCCGAGCGCGCGCTGCAAGTGCGCGGGCGTCAGGCCAAACGGTTCGAGGAGCAGGCTTTGGGCGGTGGCCAGACGGGCCAGGGTGGGTTCGCGTGAAATCATGGGGCCATTGTAAGAACGACCCGCCCTGCGCGCTGGTGTCAGGGTCTTGGCGCGGTCTGGCGCAGGAACGAGAGCAGCGCGGCGTCGTCCAGATCGGCCATGCCCGCCTCACTGGCCGCTTTGAACACACCGGCCGCACTCGCGCCCAGCGGGCCTTCAAACCCCGAGCTGCGCGCAGCCGCCACCGCCAGCCGCGTGTCTTTTTCCAGCAGGGTCACATGGGCGCGCGGCACCAGATCGTTGGCGATGGCGCGGCGCATGCGGTCCGAGCCGATCCAGCTCTGCCCGCTGGAACGTTCGATCACGTCCAGCGTGGTGCTGAGGTCCAGCCCCATGCGCCCGGCCAGCGCCAGCACCTCGGCCGCACCCACCAGGTTGATGCCGGCGAGCAGGTTGTTGACCAGCTTGGTGCGCGCGCCGTCACCCACGCGTTCGCTGATGCGCATCACGTTGAGCGACAGGGCGGCCAGCAGGTCGGCATGGCGCTCCAGCACCGCCGCTGGCGCGGCCACCATCAGGCTCATGCGGCCGTCGCGCGCGCGCTGCGGGCCGCCCGACATGGGCGCGTCGATGCAGGCAATCCCCTGCAGTGCCAGCCGCTCGGCGATGGAGATGGTGTCTTCGGGTGCGATGGTGGGGCACAGCACCACGGTGTGCCCGGGCCGCAATCCGACGGATGCGCCCTGATCGCCCCACAGCACCTCGCGGCATTGGTCGGCATCCACCACCACGAGCAGCAGGGCGCCCTCGTTGCCGAGCTGGGCCACGGCGGCCAACGGGGTGTCGGCCAGGCTGGCACCGGCGGCCAGGGCCTGCCACTGGCGAAGCGGGTCGATGTCACACACGGTCACGGCCCATTGGGCCTCACACAACCGCTCAACCAGCGCGCCGCCCATGTTGCCGGCACCAATGAGGGCGACCGTCATGACTGCATGAAGCGCCGGGACTTGGCGATCGACATCAGCATGCCCAGCCCCACGCCCATGGTCACCATGGCCGTGCCGCCGTAGCTCACGAACGGCAAAGGCACGCCCACCACCGGCAGGATGCCGCTGACCATGCCCATGTTGACGAAGGCGTAGACAAAGATGTTGAGCGTGAGGGCGCCCGCCAGCAGTCGGGAGAACAGCGTGGGCGCCTCCATGGCAATCACCAGGCCGCGCACGATCAGGAAAATGAAGCCGGCCATGAGCCCCAGGGTGCCGACCAGGCCGAACTCTTCGGAGAACGCGGCGTAGATGAAATCGGTGGTGCGCTCGGGAATGAACTCCAGGTGGGTCTGCGTGCCCTGCATGAAACCCTTGCCCCACACCCCGCCGGAGCCGATGGCGATCATGCCCTGGATGATGTGGAAACCCTTGCCCAGCGGGTCCTTGGACGGATCCAGCAGCGTGCACACGCGCTGGCGCTGGTACTCCCGCAGCACATGCCAGTCCACGTCGGGCGCGCACAGCTGGCCCTCAAAGGCGATCAGCAGGACGACGCCCAGCGCGCCCACGAGCACCGGCGGCAGGATGAGCTTCCAGCTCAGGCCGGCAAAGAAGATGACAAACAGGCCGGACGAGAGCACCAGCAGCGAGGTGCCGAGGTCGGGCTGCTTGAGCACCAGCGCCACCGGCAACATGAGCAGCAGGCCGGCGGCGGCGAAGTCCAGCGGCTTGAGCAAGCCTTCGCGGCGGTGGAACCACCAGGCCAGCATGAGCGGCATGGCGATCTTCATCAGCTCGCTGGGCTGGATGACGACACCGATGTCGAGCCAGCGCTGAGAGCCCTTGCGCGCGATGCCGAAGAACTCCACGCCCAGCAGCAGCACCACGCCCAGCGTGTAAGCCGGCAAGGCCAGGGTCATGAGCCGATGTGGCGGGATCTGGGAGACGAGGAACAGCACGCCGGCGGCGATCATCATGTTGCGCCCATGGGACGAGAAGCGCGTGCCGTGGTCGAAGCCGACCGAGTACATGGTCAGCAGCCCGGCGCCCGCCATGATCACGATGGCCAGCAGCAGCAGCAGATCAAAGCCCTGGAAGATCGGGGCGATGCGCTGCAGCAGGGAAGGTTTGTCGAACACGGCGGACATGACCCCGGATTATCCTTCGGCGATGCGCCCCACCACCACCCACCTGCTTTACCTCCACGGCTTTCGCTCGTCACCCCAATCGATGAAGGCGCGCAAGGTGGCCGCGCGGGTGCAGGCCGAACATCCTGACGTGACCTGGTGGTGCCCCCAACTGCCGCCCTCACCGGCCGAGGCGATGGCGCTGGTGATGCAGGGCACGGCAAGCTGGCCACGCGAGACCATGGCGGTGGTGGGATCGTCGCTGGGTGGCTTCTACGCCCGCTGGTTCTCGCTGCAGACCGGCTGCCCCGCCGTGCTGCTCAACCCCGCCCCGTTCCCGGCACGCGATCTTTCGACTTACATCGGCGAGCAAACCGCCTGGCACGACCCCGAGGAGCGCTTCTTTTTCCAGCCCGGTTTCGTGGACGAGCTGCGGGCGCAGCAGGCCGACATTGATCGCCTGGCGGCCCGCCAGCCCGCCACGCCCGAGGGCTTGTTCGCCATCGTGGCCCAGGGCGACGAGGTGCTGGACTGGCGGGAAATGCAGGCTTTCTGCGCGGGAGGCACGGTGCGTCTGCTGGAGGGCAGCGACCACGCCATCAGCGACTTCGACGACCATGTGGATGCGCTGTTTGGTTTCCTGAACCTGTAGCGGCCCCATGGGACAATCCGGCCCATGCACATCCTGTTTGATGAAGCCGGCAAGTTGTTGACCGGCCGCCTCCTGTCCGAGGCCGAAAGTTCCCTGCAAGTCGAGCTCGAATCCGGCAAGCGCGTCAAGGTCAAGGCGGTCAATGCGCTGCTGCGGTTTGAAAAGCCCGCCCCGGGTCCGTTGATGAGCGCCGCCACCGCGTTGTCGGGCGAGATGGACCTGGCACTGGCCTACGAATTCGCACCCGAAGACGAATTCGGCTTTGCCGATCTGGCGCGCGAGTACTTCAACAGCAGCGCCAGCACGGCCGAGCAGGTGGCTGCACTCCTGTGCCTGCAGGGCGCGCCGCACTACTTCCGCCGCGCCGGCAAAGGCCGCTACAAAAAAGCCCCGGCCGACATCCTGGCCCAGGCGTTGGCCGGCATCGAGAAAAAGAAACAGGTTCAGGCGCAGATCGAGGCCTGGGCCGCCGAACTCGCCAGCGGCACCTGCCCCGAGCCGGTGCGCCAGCAGCTCTACAAGATCCTCTTCAAGCCCGACAAGAACGCGCCCGAGTACAAGGCCGTGGTCGAGGCCGCGCGCAGTAGCCACACCGCGCCGCTGACCTTGCTGCAAAACGCCGGCGCCATCCGCAGCGCCTACCAGTTCCACTGGCAGCGTTTCCTGTTCGACCAGTTCCCCAAGGGCACCGGCTTCCCCGCGCTGCAGGCGCCAGTGATCACCGACGAGCTGCCCTTGGCCACGGTGCAAGCCTTCTCCATCGACGACTCGCACACCACCGAGATCGACGATGCGCTCTCGTTGCAGGGCCTGGGCAGCGGCTCGGTGGTGCTGGGCATCCACATTGCCGCACCGGGCCTGGCCATCGCGCCCGAGAGTGCCATCGACCAGGTGGCGCGCCACCGCCTGTCCACCGTCTACATGCCGGGCCACAAGATCACCATGCTGCCCGACGAGGTGGTGCAGGCCTACACGCTCTTGGCCGGGCGCGACTGCCCCGCGGTCTCGCTCTACGTGACGTTTGACGAAACCACGCTGTCCATCACCGACACCCGTACCGCGCTGGAGCGGGTTCCGATCGCGCAGAACCTGCGCCACGACCAGCTCGACACCGTGATCACCGAAGCCTGGCTCTCGGGCGAAGCCCCGGCCAGCAACGCCATACCCGAGATCGCCGCGCTGCAGCCCACGCTGGCCTTCATCTTCACGCTGGCCAGGCACCTGAAAGCGCAACGCGAAGTGGTGCGCGGCAAGCCCGAGAACTTCACCCGACCCGACTACACCTTCCGCCTCGAAGGCAAGACCGGCGACGAGCCGGTGGGCGACGAGGTGGTGGTGATCGGCACGCGCCAGCGCGGCGCGCCGCTCGATCTGATGGTGGCCGAAGCCATGATCCTGGCCAACAGCACCTGGGGCAACTGGCTGGCCGACTGCGGCGTGCCCGGCATCTACCGCAGCCAGGCCAGCATGGCCCCCGGCGTGAAGGTGCGCATGGGCACCAAGGCCCAGCCGCACGCCGGCATCGGCGTCAAGAGCTACGCCTGGAGCACCTCGCCCCTGCGCCGTTATGTGGACATGGTCAACCAGTGGCAGATCATTGCGTGCGCGCGCCACGGCAAGACCGCCGCGCTCGCCGCGCCTTTCAAGCCCAAAGACGCCAACCTGTTCTCCATCATCAGCGCGTTCGACGCCGCCTACACCGCCTACAACGGTTTTCAGAACGGCATGGAGCGCTACTGGACACTCAAGCACCTGCAGCAAAACGGCACCACCGAACTCACCGCCACGCTGGTGAAAGACAACCTGGTGCGCGCCGACACGCTGCCGCTGGTGTTGCCGGTGATGGGGGCCGACGGCCTGCCGCGCGGCGCGCATGTGCGCGTGAGGCTGGGCGAGATCGACGACATCACGCTCGATGTGCACGGCACCGTGATTGAACGGCTGGACTTGCCTGTGGATGAGGTGGCGGACGACAGCGCTGGCGAGGACGGCGAGGACGAGGAACTGTCGGCGCCGCTGGCCCTGGCCATCGACATGAACGAGGCCGATGGAGCTGAGCCCGCCGCCCAGCCACCCGGGGCCACCGACCCGGCAGGTCATTCGGCCTGACGGCCCGGGGCGCACCGATAATCGCCGCGTGAAATCATCCCTCGCGTTCCTGAAAACCCTGAGCACGCTGCAGCTGGCGCTGGGGGTGTCGATCGCGGTGCATGCGGTGGTGCTCACGGTCAGGTTCGTGAACCCCCAGGGATTCAACCGGGTGTTTCAGGACACGCCGCTGGAGGTGATCCTGGTCAACGCGCGCAGCAACGAACGACCCGAAAAGGCCACGGCGATTGCCCAGGCTGCGCTTGCCGGCGGCGGCGATGCGGTGCGCGGACGCTCCACCTCACCCCTGCCACCCACGGCAGTGGCGCGCGTGGGGGACACGCCCGAAGAAGACGAACGCAGGATCGAGGCGCTGCGCGATCAGCAAAACCAGCTGCTCGCCCAGGTGCGCCGGGCGCTGGCGACGATGCCGCCACCCGACACGCAGTCGGTCAACCCCAGCCGCGAAGTGGTGGAGCGCGAAGAGAAGCGCAAGGCGCTGGTGAAGATCCTGGCCGAGATCGAGCGGCGAATCAACGAAGAAAGCGCGCGGCCCAAGAAGCGCTACATCAGCCCGGCCACGCGCGAGGCGGTGTACGCCATTTACTACGACGAGTTGCGCCGCAAGATCGAAGACCGCGGCACCACCAACTTTCCAGAAGCCGCCGGGCGCAAGCTCTATGGCGAGCTCACCATGGTCATCACCGTCAACCACAGCGGCGCGGTGCTCGACACCGAGATCGTGCAGACCTCGGGCACCAACCTGCTCGACCGCCGTGCCCAGGCCATCGTGCGCAGTCTCTCGTTCGGCAAGTTCAACGACAGCATGCGACGCCAGGCCGACCAGATCGTGGTGGTCTCGCGCTTCCGTTTCACGCGCGACGAGACGCTGCAGACCCAGCTCTCAGGCCAGTAGATGAGGGCACTCGGGCGCTGGCTGTTGTGGATGGTCCTGGCCGGGGTGGCGCTGCAGGTGTTCTTTGCCTTGCGCATCGCGGCCATGGTGGTGATCGACCCGACCAGCACCGCGTTCATGCGCTCGGAAGCCTGGCGTGTGGGCCAGCAGAGCCTGACCACCGACAAGAGCTGGCGCTGGGCACACCAGTGGGTGGCGGGCGACCAGATCAGCCCGAACCTCAAGCGCGCCGTGATCGCCTCTGAAGACGCTGGATTCCTGGAGCACGGCGGCGTGGACTGGGATGCGATGGAGGGGGCCTGGCAGAAAAACGAGAAGCGCCAGCAGCAAGCCGAAAAGCGCGCAGCGGCCCAACCCAACAAGCCGGTGCGCGAACCCAAGGTCGTGGGCGGCTCCACCATCACCCAGCAACTGGCCAAAAACCTGCTGCTCTCCGGTGAACGCCAGTTCTTGCGCAAGGGCCAGGAGCTGGTGCTGGCGCTCGCGCTGGATGCGCTGCTGAGCAAGGAGCGCATCCTGGAGATCTACCTCAACAGCGTGGAATGGGGCGAAGGCGTGTTTGGCGCCGAGGCGGCCGCGCAGCGTTATTTCAACAAACCGGCCAGCAGGCTCAACGCCTCTGAAGCGGCGCGCCTGGCGGTGATGCTGCCCTCGCCCAAATTTTTCGAAACGCGCCAGGGCTCGGCCTACCTGGCACGGCGCACCGGCACCATCGTTGCCCGCATGGGTGAAGTCCGGCTGCCATGAACTTGCGCGCCACCGCCATGAGCGTGTTCCTGCTGGGCCTGGTGCGCCTGCTCACCGGCGCACAGGCGCGCTGGTACGGCTGCCCGCCCAAGGCCGAGCAGCGCATCTACTTCGCCAACCACCAGAGCCACGCCGACCTGGTGCTGATCTGGGCCGCGCTGCCGCACGAGTTGCGCAGCATCACGCGCCCCATCGCCGCCAAGGACTACTGGACGGCCTCGAACTTCAAGCGCTGGATCACCACCGAGGTGTTCAACGCCGTGTATGTGGAGCGCGAGCGCAAGGGCGACGAAGACCCGCTGCAGCCGCTGATCAACGCGCTGGAAAGCGGCGACTCGCTGATCCTGTTTCCCGAAGGCACGCGCGGCCATGGAGAAGACCCGCAGCCGTTCAAATCGGGCCTGTTCAACCTGGCCCAGCGCTTCCCTGGCGTGGTGCTGGTGCCGGCCTGGATCCACAACGTGCAGCGCGTGATGCCCAAGGGTGAGGTGGTGCCGGTGCCGGTGTTGTGCTCGGTCACGTTTGGTGAACCCGTTGCACCGGGCACCGGCGAGTCCCGCGCCGATTTTCTGAAGCGCGCGCGCGAGGCGGTGATCGCCCTGCGGGAGGTCTGATCCGATGGGTTCCTTCCTGCGCAGCCTCACCGCCGAGCAACAGGTCAGTCTGCTGTTCGTGCTGCTGTTCGGCCTGTTGTTCATCGCCAGCGGCGTGAGTGTGTTGCTCTCCGTGCGCGAACGCCGCGCCGGCGAAGACGAGACCGGTGAACGCGAACTGCGCTTGCGCGACAACCAGGCGCTGCTGCGCAGCTCGTGGGGCATGGCGCTGGTGTTCTGGATCGGCTGGGCCATGGGTGAAGGCGTGGCCATCGTGCTGTTCGGCTTCGTCTCGTTCTTCATTCTGCGCGAGTTCATCAGCCTCTCGCCCACGCGGCGCGGCGACCACCGCAGTCTGGTGCTGGCCTTTTTCATCGTGCTGCCGCTGCAATACGCACTGGTCTGGACCGAGCGCTTCAACCTCTTCACCGTGTTCATCCCGGTCTATGTGTTCCTGGCCATCCCGGTGGTGAGCGCGCTGGGCAACGACCCGCAGCGCTTCCTGGAGCGCAACGCCAAGCTGCAGTGGGGCATCATGGTCTGCGTCTATGGCATGAGCCATGTGCCGGCGTTGCTCTTGCTGAACTTCCCCGGCTTCGCGGGCAAGACGGCCTTTCTCGTGTTTTTCCTGGTGCTGGTGGTGCAGACCTGCATGCTGGTGCAGCATCTGGCCGCGCGCACGCTGGGCAAGCCGGTGGCACCGGCCATCAGCGACAGCTTTCACTGGCGCAGCTGGGCCATGGGGCTGGCCGCGGGTGGCCTGCTCGGCGCCTTGCTCGCCGGGCTCACACCGTTCAAACCTCTGCCCGCACTGGCGATGGCGCTGGTGGCCTGCGTGGCCGGGTCGCTCGGCCACCTGGTCATGAAGGCAATCAAACGCGACCGCGGCGTGACGCACTGGGGCCTGGCGGGCCGCTCGGTCACGGGCGCCAGCGGCCTGCTCGACCGGGTGGATGCCCTGTGCTTTGCCGCACCGGTGTTCTTTCACTCGGTTCGCTGGACCTTCAACCTATGAGAATCCTCGGCATCGACCCCGGCCTGCAATGCACCGGCTTCGGCGTGATCGACACCGACGGTCCGCACCTGCATTACGTGGCCAGCGGCACCATACAGACCAGCCCGAAAGACGGTGCGCTCCTGCCCGAACGGCTCAAGATCCTGTTCGACGGCATCACCGAGGTGGTGGCGCGCTACCAGCCCGAGGTCTCGGCCTGCGAGATCGTGTTTGTCAACGTCAACCCGCAGGCCACGCTGCTGTTGGGTCAGGCGCGCGGCGCCTGCCTCACCGCGCTGGTGGCCAACCACCTGCCGGTGGCCGAGTACACCGCGCTGCAGCTCAAGAAGGCGGTGGTGGGCTACGGCAAGGCGGCCAAGCCGCAGGTGCAGGAAATGGTGAAACGACTGCTGCAACTGCCCGGCCTGCCGGGCAAGGACGCTGCCGATGCGCTGGGTCTGGCCATCACGCATGCCCAGGTCAGCCGCACCCTGCAGGCGATCAACAAGGTGTCGCCCTTGCAGGCACGGTCGAGCGCGGCCTACAAGGCCGGAAGGATCTACTGAGCATGAACCTGCCCCAGCCGAAAAACCTCAGCCTGAGCGCATGGCTGGCGCTGGCATTCACGCTGCTCTCGGTTTTTCTCACCCTGTTGTTGTCGCTGTTGAGCGATCGCACGGCCAGCGCGCAGGTGCGCGAGAGCATCGGCGCCAACCTCGCCGAGCTGGCCAACCAGACCACCAGCCGCCTGGACCGCTCCATGTTCGAGCGATACCGCGAGGTGCAACTGATTGCCAACCGGCTCGACGGCGAGCTCGACCTGAACCGGGTGCGCACCGAGATCACCCGCCTGCAACAGAGCTACCCCACCTACGCCTGGATCGGCGTGACCGATCCGGCGGGCAAGGTGCTGGTGGCCACACGCAACATGCTCGAAGGCGCCGATGTCTCGGCCAGGCCGTGGTTTGGCAATGCGCTGCAAGACAAGCCCATGGGCGACGTGCACGAGGCCCTGCTGCTGGCCAAGCTGCTGGGCAGCCAGGGTGGCGAGCCGCTGCGTTTCGTGGACATCGCCTTTCCGCTGCGCAACGACAAGGGACAGACCACCGGCGTGCTGGGGGTTCATCTGTCGTGGCAATGGGCGCGCGACATCGAGCAGGCGATCTTCGTGCCGGTCGGACGCAGCCGCACCGTCGAACCCTTGATCGTTTCCCGCGCCGGCATGGTGCTGCTGGGGCCGCCCGATGTGCAGGGCACGATACTGCGCTTGAGCAGCCTGGACGCCGCCGGGCGCGGCGAACGCGGCAACGTGCAGGAGACCTGGCCCGATGGCAAGGACTACCTGGTGGGCTACAGCAGCGACCGCGGCTTCAACGCCTACCCCGGACTGGGCTGGCGGGTGCTGGTGCGCCAGGAATTGGGTGAGGCCTATGCGCCGGTGAACCAGTTGCACATGCGCATGCTGCTCGTCGGCCTGGGCGCGGCTGTGCTGTTCTCACTGCTGGGCTGGGGCGTCGCCCGTCTGATCACCCGGCCCTTGCTGGGCCTGACCGATGTGGCGCGCGGCATCGAGGCCGGCTATGCGGTGAAAGTACCTTCCGCGCGCGGGTACACCGAGGTGGCCATGCTGGGCAAGGCCTTCAGCTCGCTGGTGAAGAAGCTGCAGGACAACGAGACCGAGGTGCGTGAACTCAACGTGTCGCTGGAGCGGCGTGTGCACGATCGCACAGCGGCCATGCAGGAGGCCCTGGAGCGCGTGACGGCCAGCGAAGAGCGCATCCAGACGGTCATCGAGACCGCGCAGGACCCGTTCATCGGCATGGATTTCGACGGCTGCATCACCGACTGGAACACCCAGGCCGAGAAACTGTTCGGCTGGAAGCGCGAGGAAGTGCTGGGCGAGTCGTTGGCCAAAACCATCATCCCCGAGCGCCATCAAGCAGCTTTCATCCAGGCGCTTGTGCACTACCTGCAAACCGGCGATGCGCCCTTCCAGGGCAAGCTGCTGGAGCGCACGGTGCGGGATCGCCGGGGCCGCGAGATCCCTGCGGAAATGAAGATCGGCCTGATCGACACCGGTGGCGTGCAACTGTTCAGCGCCTTCGTGCACGACATCTCCGAGCGCAAGGAGGTGCAGCGCCTCAAGAGCGAATTCATCTCCACCGTCTCGCACGAACTGCGCACGCCGCTGACCTCCATCTACGCCTCGCTGAGCATGTTGGAGTCGGGCATGGCCGGCGAGCTGCCGGCCGACGTGCAGGAACTCATGAAGATCTCCAGCCAGAGCTGTGAGCGCCTGATCCGGTTGATCAACGACGTGCTGGACGTCGAGAAGATGGATTCGCAGCAGTTCACCTACGAGAAGACACGCCAGCCATTGGGCCCGCTGGTGGAAACTGCGATCCGGGACACGCAGTCCTATGCCGACAGTTTCGGCGTGCGCTTCCAGTTCGAGGTGATCGCCGACGGCGAGGTGGTGGTCGACGGCGACCGCATCGTGCAGGTGGTGACCAACCTGCTGTCCAACGCCGCGAAGTTCTCACCGCCCGGCGGCCTGGTGCAAGTGATGCTGAGCGCCAACGCCGAGCGGGTGCACCTGGGTGTGATCGACCGCGGACCGGGCGTGCCCGCGAAGTTCCGGGACCGGGTGTTCGAGCGCTTCGCCCAGGCCGACGGCTCGGACCGCCGGCAGAAGGGGGGCACCGGGCTGGGCCTGAACATCTGCCGCACCATCATCAAGGAGCATGGCGGCGAGATCGGCTTCGAGAGCGAAGAAGGCGTGCGCACCGAGTTCCACTTCACGTTGCCGCGCGCCTGAGCGATCAGGTGCGCGCCTTCAGGCCCTTGCGCTTCATCTCGCCCCACTTTGCCTCACGCTGCGTGGCCCAGCGGTACAGACCCACCAGGCGCCACCAGCTGTTGATCTGCCGGTAGCCCAGGTTCTCGGCCACGATCACCAGCGCCAGCAGGGCGAGCTGGCCCATGCGCGGATACAGGTGGAAGGCCATTTCTTCGAGCAGCAGGCCCGAGACCGACAACAGGATGCCCAGGCCCACCGCCACGAACAAAAACACGGCGAAGGCTTCCCATGAAATGGCGCCCAGCGCGTAGGCCACCGCCATGAACACGTAGCCACCGAGCTCCACGATCGGGCCCAGCCACTCGAACGCCACCATGAACGGGTAGGCCAGCCAGCCCGGCGCACCGCCGCGTCGGCTGAACATCAGGCCGGCATGACCACTCAGGCTCTCGGAGAGGCCACGCTGCCAGCGGATGCGCTGGTTGCGCAGCGTCTGAAGGTCTTCCGGCGCCTCGGTCCAGCACACCGGGTCGGGCACGAACTCGATGCGGTAGGGCGTGCCCTGCGCCCGCAGGTGGCGGTGGATGCGCACCACCAGCTCCATGTCTTCGCCAATGGTCTTGACGCGGTAGCCACCAGCGGCGATCACCACGTCCTTGCGGAACAGGCCAAAGGCGCCGGAGATGATGAGCATGGCGTTCAGGCGCGACCAGCCCAGGCGCCCGAACAGGAAGGCGCGCAGGTACTCCACCACCTGGAACAGCGCCCAGGGGTTGGACGGCAAGTTCACCTGCGTCATGAAACCGCCCTCGATCACGCAGCCGTTGGCCACGCGCACCGTGCCGCCCGTGGCCACCACCGTGGGGTCGCGCAGGAAGGGCTTGACCACGCGCTGCAGGCTGTCGCGCTCAAGAATCGAGTCGGCATCCACGCCGCAGAAGAGGTTGTGGCGCGAGAGGTTGATGCCGGCGTTGAGCGAATCGGCCTTGCCGCCGTTGTCCTTGTCGATCACGCGCAGGTTGGCGTGAAGGCGCGATCGGTAGTAGGCCCGCACCGGCTGGGTGGGCAGGCGCTCGTTGACCGCCTCGGGGAAGACTTCCAGCTCGAACTCGCGCTTGAGCACGTCGAGCGTGCCGTCCTTCGAGCCGTCGTTGATCACGATGATCTCGAAGTTGGAGTACGCCAGCTGCAGCATGGAGCGCAGCGAGTCGGCCATGGAGGCCTCTTCGTTGTACGCCGGCACCAGCAGGCTGATGGCCGGGTCCAGCCCGGTGAAGACCTGGGGCAGTTCGTCAAGCACCTTTTCCTGCAAGCCTCGATAAAGGCTGCCCATGGAAAGCAGGTTGAGCGCGAGGTAACCCAGGTTGAGCAGCACAAAGTAGCCCAGCACGAACCAGGTGATCCACTGCACCGCGGTGTTCATGTCCAGGCCCTTTCTGCCAGCACGTGGCGCACCACGGTCTCACCGGCATCGCCCGGTCGCGCCAGGGCGGCGAGTTGTTCGTCGCTCAGAAACGGCAGCTGGGCCAGCGCCTGCGCCGCGCCCATTCGCACGTTCCAGCGCGGGTCGTCGAGCAGTTGGACCAGGGCCGGTGTGTCGGTCGGCGTGGCCTGCTGCGCCAACTGCTGAGCGGCCTGCTCGCGCACCCGCCAGTCGGGGTGCCGCAGGCAGGCTCGAATCTCGTCGAGCAGTTCACCATTGGCCACCAGCCGCAGGGCCACCTGCACCACGACCGAGGTCTGGTTGCCCTGCAGCAGCACGCGTACGGCGCCAGCGGGCAGCTTCAGCCGCAAGGCGTCGGCCAGGCGCAGCGCACGCGGCAGGTCGCGCGGCGGCATGGACGGCAACTGGCGCACCAGA
Organism: Hydrogenophaga sp. PBL-H3; assembly: GCF_010104355.1. Classification (NCBI taxonomy): domain Bacteria; kingdom Pseudomonadati; phylum Pseudomonadota; class Betaproteobacteria; order Burkholderiales; family Comamonadaceae; genus Hydrogenophaga; species Hydrogenophaga sp. PBL-H3. The sequence continues at coordinate 815,755 of NZ_CP044972.1, read as the reverse complement.
TGCAGCCAGAAGGCATCGCGCGCTTCCACCAGAAAGGCCGCCACGCGGCTCACGTCCCAGTCGCGCCGGGCGAGGATCAGCGGCATCAGCGTCTCGGCTCCCTTGAACGCGTCGATCTGGATCAGCGCGCGTGCCGCGTTCACCGAGACCAGGCCGTCGGCGCGCCGCGCCAGCTTCAGCAAGGCTTTCCAGGCCGGCTCGTCACGCAGATAGCCGAGCGCCAGCACCGCCTGCAGACGCTCGGCGCGCGAGCCACGCACCAGCAGTCGGCGCGCGGTGCGGTCGATCTGCAGCACCCGCGCGGCCTGGTTGAGCTGCTCGGCCGCCGCACCACGCACCGACTCGTGCAGATAGACCCACAGGCGCAGGAACAGCGTGCGTTCGGTTCGGGCCAGGGCGGGCAGCGTGGGCGGCTCGTCGGGCTCCATCATCATGGCCAGCAGCAGCGGGCGCCAACGCTCGACGAAGGCGCTCCAGCGCCGTTCCTGGCGCTGCAGGTTGAGCCGCAACACCACGATCACCACCGCCAGGGCCACGGTCAGGGCCAGCGCGACGGTGCCGGCCCACAGGGCCGCGAGCAGGTAGGGGTCAGAAGTCTCGCTGAACACCGAGGCTGAGACCCGTGCGCGTGTAGAAGCTGCCCTGGCGCGTGCGGCTCAGCGCATAGTTCAGGCCGTAGTCCGGCCCCAGCCGGTGGCGCCCCACCAGCGCCAGCGAACGCACGTCGGCCAGCGCGATCACGCCGCCACCCAATTGGGTGGCCTCGTCGCCGCGGCTGGCGATCAGGCCAATCGATCCGCCCTCGCTGTGGTACCAGGTGCCGCGCAGCTCGACCAGATCGCTGCGCGTGCCCAGTGCGCGCACCGGTGACCACGCCACCGAGGCGCTGAAGTTGCCGATGTAGCGCTCCAGCATGAAGCTCAGGCGGTTGACATCGGTGCTGTCGTAGTGGGTGTGCCGAAATCCGCCATGCACCAGCCAAGCGGGTGCGAACTCGTATTGCAGGCTGGCGCCCACGCTGTAGCCGGGCAGCACACGGGCGGTGGGACTGTGGCTGGCCTGCACCGAAGCCACCAGCGAGGGCGACAGCGGCGTGGTGTGGGCCACGTCGATCTGCGAGTCCTTCAAGCCGAAGCGCGAGGTGCCGGTCACGGCCAGTTCGGTGCTCTGGCGCGGTGCACCCAGACGCACATAGCGCAAGGACACCTCGCTCCAGTCGCGGTTGCCCCGGTCCAGGTCGCTGAGCTCGGTGCTCAGGATCAGGCGCTGTCCGCCGTCGGCCTGCGCCGCAGCGGGCAGAGCGGTGGCAGCGACGCAGATGAGGGTGGAGAAGATACGTGGGCTCATGGCCGTGCCCGGGTGAAGCGCCGCAGGCGGGCCAGCAACTCGTTGGGCTGGAAGGGCTTGAGGATGTAGTCGGTCGCACCGGCGTCCAGCGCACGCACGATGTCGCGCTCCTGCGTCTTGGCCGTGAGCATCACCACCGGCACGGTGTCCCACCCGGGCTGGGCTCGCGCCAGCCGCACCAGCTCGAAACCATCCACAAACGGCAGCATCACGTCGAACAGCACAATGGTGGGCACCGGCTGCGACTGGATGAAGGCCTGACCCTCGCGGCCGTCGCGGGCCAGGTGCACGGTGTACTTTTCACGCTCCAGCATGAAGCGCAGCAGGTGGGCGATGTGCTCGTCGTCTTCCACCACCAGGGCCACGGGTTTCAAAGGCTCACTCACAACAATCGCTCCAGCACCAGCACTGCAAAGAAGCCCAGCGCAGCGATCACCGTCCACTTGAGGATGATCACGCCCCAGGCGCGGAAACGGGCCTGTCCGGTGCCCACGTAAAACGCAAAGCAGACGCCGGCGGCGATCAGCAGCAGCAGCACGGTCCAGCGAAACAGCAACATGCCGGAATTACCAGGCCGGTGCCAGTTGCGCGAAGCCCTGCGGCGCTTCGCGCTCCTGCTCGAAGCTCACGAGTTCCCAGGCGTCGGTGCGCGCCAGCAGGGCGCGCAGCAACTGGTTGTTCATGGCGTGGCCGCTGCGAAACGCGCTGTAGGCCGCCAGCAGCGGCTTGCCCACGATGTAGAGGTCGCCCATGGCGTCCAGGATCTTGTGCTTGACGAACTCGTCCTGGTAGCGCAAGCCGTCGGCGTTGAGCACCTTCACGTCGTCCATCACGATGGCGTTGTCGAGCCCGCCACCCAGAGCGAGGCCGTGCGAGCGCATGGCTTCCACGTCCTTGGTGAAACCGAAAGTGCGGGCGCGAGCGATCTCGCGCGCGTACTGGCCGCTGCCGAAGTCGAACTCCACGCGCTGGCCGGTGGAGTTCACCGCCGGGTGGTCAAACTCGATTTCGAAGGCGAGCTTGTAGCCATGGAACGGATCGAGCCGCGCCCACTTGACGTTCTTGCCTTCGCCTTCGCGCACCTCCACGGGTTTGGTGACGCGGATGAAGCGCTTGGGCGCCTTCTGCATCACGATGCCGGCGCTTTGCAGCAGGTAGACGAACGAGGCCGAGGAGCCATCGAGGATGGGCACTTCTTCGGCCGTGATGTCCACGTACAGGTTGTCCAGCCCCAGGCCGGCGCAAGCGCTCATGAGGTGCTCGATGGTGTGCACCTTCACATTCCCGTTGGAGATGGTGGAAGCCAGGCGCGTGTCGGTCACGGCGGTGGCGTTGACCACAATCTCCACCGGTTCGGGCAGATCGACGCGGCGGAACACGATGCCGGTGTCGGGCGCGGCGGGGCGCAGGGTGAGCTCCACGCGCTGACCGCTGTGCAGGCCAACGCCCACCGCTTTGGTCAGGGATTTGAGGGTGCGTTGCGCGAGCATGAAGGCATTTTAGTTCCCCCCTGCGCGCCTGACGGCGCTTCCCCCCAGAGGGGGGACGATGCCTGTGGCCCGGCAAAGCCGGTTCTACGGCATCTCTGGAACGAGACACGCCCGCCGGAGCAGGTGACTTCACACCAGAGGAGCCGCGGGACTGGCTTTGCCAGACCGCAGGTTCCGTCCCCCCTCCGGGGGGAAGCGGCGCAGCCGCGCAGGGGGGAGCTTGTCAATCCGCCTGTTTGCGCAAGAAAGCAGGGATTTCGAAATCGTCCATGCCACCCGACGCCAACGCGTCCACCTTGGCCGCAGCCTGGGTGCGGTTGGTGCGCCACACACTGGGCACGGCCATGGAGTTGTAATCCGGCTGGGTCGCGCCCGGACCACCCACGGCGGTGCTCACCGTCGGCACATTGAACGGCACGTTGTCGGTGCCGGTGCGCAGCACCTGCAGCGGAGGCGCCGTGCGGCGCACACCCTGGCGCGACAGACCCGTGGCCACCACGGTCACACGCATCTCGTCGCCCAGGCTGTCGTCGTAAGCCGCACCGTAGATCACGTGCGCCTCGGAAGACGCGTAAGCACGGATCGTGTTCATCGCCAGCTTGGACTCCGACAGCTTGAGCGAACCCTTGGCCGCCGTGACCAGCACCAGCACGCCCTTGGCGCCCGAGAGGTCGATGCCTTCCAGCAGCGGGCAGGCCACGGCCTGCTCGGCAGCGATGCGCGCGCGGTCGGGGCCAGCGGCCACGGCCGTGCCCATCATGGCCTTGCCGGGCTCACCCATCACCGTGCGCACGTCTTCAAAGTCGACGTTCACGTTGCCGTACTCGTTGATGATCTCGGCAATGCCACCCACGGCGTTTTTCAGCACGTCGTTGGCGTGGGCAAAGGCCTCGTCCTGCGTCACGTCGTCGCCCAGCACCTCAAGCAGCTTCTCGTTGAGCACCACGATCAGCGAGTCCACATTGGCTTCGAGTTCGGCCAGGCCGTGGTCGGCGTTGGTCATGCGGCGACCGCCTTCCCAGTCGAACGGCTTGGTGACCACACCCACGGTGAGGATGCCCATTTCCTTGGCCACGCGGGCGATCACGGGTGCAGCGCCGGTGCCGGTGCCGCCGCCCATGCCGGCCGTGATGAAGAGCATGTGCGCGCCGGCAATGGCTTCACGGATCGACTCCACCGCCACTTCAGCGGCGTCGCGGCCCTTGTCGGGCTTGCTGCCGGCGCCCAGACCCGTGGTGCCGAGCTGGATGGTCTTGTGCGCGGCGCTGCGCTGGAGCGATTGCGCATCGGTGTTGGCGCAGATGAATTCCACGCCCTGCACGCTGCGCGCGATCATGTGCTCGACCGCGTTGCCGCCGCCACCGCCGACGCCGATGACCTTGATCTGGGTGCCGAGGTTGAATTCTTCGACTTCAATCATTTCGATGCTCATTGGGTGCTCCTTGTGTGCCCATGAAAGGGCGCTTGTGATTCAAAAAAAATACGCTTTGGATTCGGGTTCGGGTCGGGGCTCAGCCAGGCGGTCCGGTGCATTCCATGCATCGGGTGCGCAGGTGGCTTCGCGGTGCGGGTGTGATCATGTGTTTCATCAGAACGTCCCCACAAACCAGTTTTTCATGCGTTCCAGTGCACCCTGCACGGAACCCGCTTTTTGCGACACCTTGTGCCCGCGAACGCGCGCCAGGCGCGCCTCTTCGAGCAGGCCCATCACCGTGGCCGCACGCGTCTGCGCCACCATGTCCGACAGTGCGCTGGCGTAGTTCGGGATGCCACGGCGCACGGGTTTGAGAAAGATGTCTTCACCAAGCTCAACCATGCCGGGCATGACCGCGCTGCCGCCCGTGAGCACGATGCCCGAGGACAGCATTTCCTCGTGGCCCGAATCGCGCAGCACCTGCTGCACCAGCGAAAAAATTTCTTCCACACGCGGCTCGATCACACCAGCGAGCGCCTGGCGGCTCAGCATGCGCGGCGCGCGATCACCCAGGCCGGGTACCTCGACCTGTGTGTCTGGGTCGGCCAGCAGCTGCTTCGCACACCCGCTCTCCACCTTGATGTCTTCGGCGTCTTTCGTGGGCGTGCGCAGCGCCATGGCGATGTCGCTGGTGATGAGGTCGCCAGCGATCGGGATCACCGCGGTGTGGCGGATCGCGCCGCCCGAGAAGATCGCCACGTCGGTGGTGCCGGCGCCGATGTCGACCAGCGCCACGCCGAGTTCTTTTTCGTCGTCGGTCAGCACCGCCTGGCTGCTGGCCAGTGGGTTGAGCATGAGCTGGTCCACCTCCAGCCCGCAGCGACGCACGCACTTGATGATGTTTTCCGCCGCGCTCTGCGCACCGGTGACGATGTGCACCTTGGCCTCCAGGCGGATACCGCTCATGCCGATCGGCTCTTTCACTTCCTGGCCGTCGATCACGAACTCTTGTGGCTCCACCAGCAGCAGGCGCTGGTCGGTCGAGATGTTGATAGCCTTGGCGGTCTCGATCACGCGCGCCACGTCGGTGGCGGTGACTTCGCGGTCCTTGATGGCGACCATGCCGCTGGAGTTGATGCCCCGGATGTGGCTGCCGGTGATGCCGGTGTAGACGCGGGCGATGCGGCAGTCGGCCATCAGCTCGGCCTCCTTGAGAGCCTGCTGGATGCTCTGCACGGTGGCGTCGATATTGACCACCACGCCGCGCTTGAGGCCATGGCTGGCGGCCACACCCAGGCCCGCGAGCTTGAGTTCGCCGTTGGGCTGGACCTCGGCGACCACCACCATGATCTTGGCGGTGCCTATGTCGAGTCCGACCACCAAATCCTTGTATTCCTTGGCCATGATTGCTTCTTGATTACCGTGTGGGTTGCGTTGCGGTGGGAGCGATGTCGTTGACGGTGGTCACGCCGCGCAGGCGCAGGGCGTAACCATTGGGGTAGCGCAGATCGATCGACTGCAGCGCACCGGCGTAACGCTCGGTGAGCTGGGACAGCGTGGCCTTGAGACGGTGCGTGCGCGCCAGCAGCTCGTCGGGAGTGCCCCGGCCGAGCTCGACCTGCGCGCCGTTGTCCAGCTGGGCGCGCCAGCTGCCGCGCTCGGTGAGTTCGAGCCGCTCCAGGCCGAGGTTGAGCGGCGCGAGTTCGGCTTGCAGGCGCTGGTACAGCGCCCACACCTGGGCCGACTGCTGGAGTGGTCCAGCGAGTTCGGGCAGGTTGTCGCTGTCGTCGGGGCTGGCTTCAAAGACCTCGCCGAGTTCGTTCACCAAGCGGCCAGAACCCGACTCGCCCCACCAGGCCACGGCCTGGTGCTCGCGCAAGGTCACGCGCAAGCGGTTGGGAAACTCGCGTTGCACCACGGCCTGCCGCACCCACGGCACGGCCTCGAACAGCTCGCGCACCTGCTGCAGGTCGACCGTGAGGAAGCTGCTTGAGAGCCGGGTCTTCATCTGCGTGGCCAGCTGGGCGCGAAAGCTCACCGCGTTCTGGTGCACCACATCGCCCTGCACGGTGATGGCTTTCACCGTCCACACCGGGTGGCGCACCAGCCAGGTACCCAGCGCGCCCAGGCACAGCACGGCAAACAGCACGACCAGCGCGTGCGTGAGCGCGGTCATGAGCTTGACGTCCAGGGGTATGGGGGTGGTGGCCATGGGGTGGTGCGGTGATCAGGCCGGGTTGTCCAGCGCGGCGGTGGCGAGCACAGCCACGCACAGGTCTTCATACGACAGGCCGGTCGCGCGGGCCGACATCGGCACCAGCGAGTGGCCAGTCATGCCGGGCGAGGTGTTGATCTCCAGCAGGTACGGCGTGCGCGTGGCCGCGTCGATCATCACGTCGGCGCGCGCCCAGCCACGGCAGTCCAGCGTACGGAAGGCTTTGAGCACCAGCGCCTGGATCACCGCCTCTTCGCCGTCGGGCAAGCCGCAGGGCACGAGGTACTTGGTGTCGTCGGTGAAGTATTTGTTCTGGTAGTCGTAGTTGCCGTCGGGCGCGACGATGCGGATCACGGGCAGCGCGCGGGCGCCCGCCCCTGTGCCAAGCACTGGGCAAGTGACTTCATCGCCCGAGATGAACTGCTCACACATGACCAGCGGGTCCTGCTTGGCGGCCAGCTCGTAGGCGGCTGCGCACTGCGCCTCGGTGGTGACCTTGGTCAGGCCGATGGTGGAGCCCTCGCGCACGGGCTTGACGATCATGGGCGAGCCCAGGGCGCGGTAAGCGGCCACGGTCTGCTCGGCGCTGTGCACCTGGCGCCAGGCTGGTGTGGCCAGGCCCTCGGCCAGCCAGATGCGCTTGGTCATGAGCTTGTCCATCGCCACGCTTGATGCCATTACACCGGGGCCGGTGTAGGGGATGCCCAGCAACTCCAGCGCGCCCTGCACCGTGCCGTCTTCACCGAAGCGGCCGTGCAGCGCGATGAAGCAGCGGGTGAAGCCTTCGCGTTTGAGTTCGTCCAGGCCGCGCTCGGCCGGGTCGAAGGCGTGGGCATCGACGCCCTTGGACTTCAGCGCGGCCAATACGCCGGTGCCCGACATCAGCGAGACCTCGCGCTCGGCCGAACGCCCGCCCATCAAGACCGCCACCTTGCCCAGCGCCTTCGGATCGATCACTGCGTTGTCCTTTGTGTTCATGCAGCGGCTCCCTGCGACAGTTCCATCACGCGACCTGCCACCGCACCCACGGTGCCCGCGCCCATGCACAGGACCACGTCGCCGTCCCGCGCGTTGTCCAGCACGGCCTGGGGCATGGCGTTGATGTCGTCCACGAAGACCGGCTCCAGCTTGCCGGCCACGCGCAGCGCACGCGCCAGTGAGCGGCCGTCGGCCGCCACGATGGGGCTCTCGCCAGCGGAATAGACCTCGGCCAGCAGCACGGCGTCGGCGTGGTTGATCACTTTCACGAAGTCCTCGAAGCAGTCACGCGTGCGGGAATAGCGGTGCGGCTGGAACGCCAGCACCAGGCGGCGACCGGGATAGGCACCGCGCGCAGCCGCCAGCGTGGCCGCCATTTCCACCGGGTGGTGGCCGTAGTCGTCCACCACGGTGCAGGTACCGCCGTGGGGCAGCGCGGCTTCGCCGTAGCGCTGGAAGCGCCGGCCCACGCCCTTGAAATCGGCCAGGGCCCGCACCACGGCCGCGTCGTCCACACCGAGCTCCACCGCGATGCCGATGGCGGCCAAGGCATTGAGCACGTTGTGGTCGCCCGGCAGGTTGAGCACCACGTCGAGGTCGGGCAGCTCCACGCCGTTGCGCCGCTGCACGGTGAAGTGCATTTGCGTGCCGACCGCGCGCACGTTGATGGCGCGCACCTGCGCGTCTTCCGAAAAACCATAGCTGGTGATGGGCCGCGCGATCAGCGGCAGGATCTCGCGGATCGCGGCGTCGTCCACGCAGACCACGGCCGCGCCGTAGAACGGCATCTTGTGCAGGAACTCGACAAAGGCGGCCTTGAGCTTGCCGAAGTCGTGGCCGTAGGTGTCCATGTGGTCGGCGTCGATGTTGGTCACGACCGAGAGCACGGGCAGCAGGTTCAGAAACGAGGCGTCCGACTCGTCGGCCTCGACCACGATGTACTCGCCCGAGCCGAGCGCGGCGTTCACACCAGCGCTGTTGAGGCGACCCCCGATCACGTAGGTGGGGTCCAGCTGGGCGGCGGCCAGCACGCTGGCCACCAGACTGGTGGTGGTGGTCTTGCCGTGCGTGCCGGCAATCGCCACGCCTTTCTTCATGCGCATCAGCTCGGCCAGCATCACCGCGCGCGGCACCACCGGCACCAGCCTGGCGTGGGCGGCCACCACCTCGGGGTTGTCTTCCTTCACCGCCGTCGACGTGACGATGGCATCGGCCCCTTCGATGTGGGCGGCGTCGTGGCCGATGAACACCTGGGCGCCCAGCGCCACGAGGCGACGCGTGACCGTGCTCTCGCCCAGGTCGCTGCCGGAGATGCGGTAGCCCTGGTTGAGCAGCACCTCGGCGATGCCGTTCATGCCGGCGCCGCCGATGCCCACGAAATGGATGTGGCGAATGGCGTGTTTCATGTTGTCTGGACTTTCGCGAGTTGCTCGCAGGCGGACACCACGGCCGCCACGGCTTCTGTTTTCTGCATCTGTTTGGCCTTCTCGGCCATGGCCACCAGCTGATCGCGCTGCAAGCTCTGCAAGCGAAGCGCGAGTTGCTGGGGGCTGAGTTCGGTTTGTGGCACCAGCCAGGCCGCGCCCGCGTCCACCAGGAAGCGTGCGTTGGTGGTCTGGTGGTCGTCCACCGCCGAGGGGAACGGCACGAACAGCGCGGCCGCGCCCACGGCGGCGATCTCGGTCACGGTGCTGGCGCCGCTGCGGCAAACGATGAGGTCGGCATCGGCGAAGGCCTGGGCCGTGTCGTCGATGAAGGGGGTGAGGTCGGCGTGCACGCCGGCGGCGATGTAGTTGGCGCGCAAGGCGTCGATCTGCTTCTCGCCACTCTGGTGGACCACCGTGGGGCGTTGCTGCTCGGGAATCAGGGCGAGCGCCTGCGGCACCACGTCGTTGAGCGCCTTGGCACCCAGACTGCCGCCCACGACCAGCAGGCGCAGCGGGCCGCTGCGCCCGGCAAACCGCTCGGCGGGTGCGGCCTGTTGCAGGAACGGCGCGCGCAACGGGTTGCCCACCCACTGGGCCTTCTTGAACACATGGGGAAATGCGGTGAACACCCGGTCGGCCACGCCGGCCAGCACCCGGTTGGCCATGCCGGCCACCGAGTTCTGTTCGTGCAGCACCAGCGGCTTGCCGGCAAGCACGCCCATCATCCCGCCGGGGAAACTGATGTAGCCGCCCAGGCCCACCACGACGTCGGGCTTGACGCGGCGCACCACCTGCAAGGCTTGCCAGAAGGCGCGCAGCAGGCGCAAGGGCAACAGCGCCAGCGTCACCAGACCCTTGCCCCGCACACCGCCGAAATCGATGGTTTCCAGCGCAAAACCGCGCGGCGGCACGAGGCGGCTTTCCATGCTGGAGGGCGCACCCAGCCAGTGCACACGCCAGCCGCGCTCGCGCAGGGCTTCGGCCACGGCCAGGCCAGGGAAGATGTGGCCGCCAGTGCCGCCCGCCATGATCAACGCGCAGGGGGTCATGAGCGGCCCCCTTTCATCATCTGGCGGTTTTCGTAATCGACCCTGAGGACAATGGCGATGGCGACGAGGTTGAGCAAGATGGCCGAACCACCGTAGCTCATGAGCGGCAGGGTGAGACCTTTGGTGGGCAAGGCACCGAGGTTCACGCCGATGTTGATGAAGGCCTGGAAGCCCATCCACAGGCCCACGCCCTGCGCCACCAGCCCGGCGAACACCTGGTCGAGTGCAATGGCCTGGCGGCCGATGTGCATGATGCGGCGCGTGAGCCAGAGGAACAGACCGATCAGCACCACCACGCCGACCAGACCGAACTCTTCGCCGAGCACGGCCAGCAGGAAGTCGGTGTGGGCCTCGGGCAGCCAGTTGAGTTTCTCCACGCTGCCACCCAGGCCCACGCCAAAGATTTCGCCACGGCCGAACGCGATCAGCGAGTGCGACAGCTGGTATCCCTTGCCCAAGGCATGTTCCATGCTCCAGGGATCGAGGTAGGCAAACACACGCTGGCGTCGGAACTCGCTGGTCATCACCATGAGCGCGAACGCGCCCACGACGACCATCGCCATCAGGAAGAACATGCGCGCGTTCACGCCGCCCAGGAACAGGATGCCCATGGCAATCACCACGATCACCATGAACGCCCCCATGTCGGGCTCGGCCAGCAGCAGCATGCCGACCACACCCACGGCCACGGCCATCGGCGCCACCGCCTGGAAGAAGCGCTGCTTCACATCCATCTTGCGCACCATGTAGTCGGCGGCGTAGAGCAGCACGGCCAGCTTGGCCAGCTCCGAAGGCTGAAAGTTCATGATCCCCAGCGATATCCAGCGCCGCGCGCCATTCACGCCCCGGCCGATGAAGGGCAGCAGCACCAGCGCCAGCAGCACCAGCGCCACGGCAAACAGCCACGGCGCCATCTTTTCCCAGGACCGAAGGGGGAACTGGAATGCCACCATGGCCGCGATCACACCGATCACCATGGAGATGGCGTGGCGCAGCACGAAGTGGGTGTGGGCGTAGTTGGCAAAGCGCGGGTTGTCGGGCAGCGCGATGGAGGCCGAATACACCATCACCAGGCCCCAGGAGAGCAAGGCCACCACCACCCACAGCAAGGGTTGGTCGAAGCCGAGTTCGCGCACGGCCACATTTCGCGTGCCTGCGTAGGTGCGGTTGGACAGGCGCACCGGCAGGCCGTCGCGCGAGCCGCCGCCTGCGAGTGCGCCCGCCAGATCTCGACCGAGCAAGCGCGGATTGAGCGCGGCCAGGCCTTCGCGCAGGCGCTGCGACCAGCTCAGGGTGGGCACGGCTTTTTTCTTCACAGGCCGCCCTCCAGGCTCATGCCACGCTCGGTGGCCAGCGCCCCGACCGCGTCCACGAACACGCGCGCACGGTGCTCGTAGTTGTCGAACATGTCCAGGCTGGCACAGGCTGGCGACATCAACACCGCGTCGCCCGAGCGGGCCTGTTGCGCAGCGAGCGTGACGGCCTCGGCCAGCGTGGTGGCGTCCACCTGGGGCACCTGCGCCTGCTCCAGGGCATCACCCACCGCCGCGCGGATGCGCCCGGCGTCGCGGCCGATGTAGACCACGGCGCGGGCGGAGCGCGCCAGCGGCGCGGCCAGCGGCGCGAAGTCCTGCCCCTTGCCGTCGCCCCCCAGGATCACGACCAGCCGGCGCTCGGCGCCCAGGCCGTTCACCGCAGCCAGCGTGGCGCCCACGTTCGTGCCTTTGCTGTCGTCGAAATACTCGACCTCGTCGATGATGGCCACTGGCTCCACGCGGTGAGGCTCGCCGCGGTACTCGCGCAGGCCATGCAGCATGGGACCGAGCGCAGCGCCGGTGGAGGTGGCCAGGGCCAGCGCGGCCAGGGCGTTGGCGGCGTTGTGGCGGCCGCGGATGCGCAGCGCATCCACGGGCATCAAGCGCTGGAAGTAGATTTCCTCGGCTTCATCGGAGGCGCGAGCGCGCTTGCGCGTCTCGTCCAGCGCCAGGGCACGCACCAGCCAGGCCATGCCGTTGAGCGACTCGATGCCCCAGTCGCCGGCGCGGGTGGGGGTGTCCAGGCCGAAACTGGCCCAGGGCCGGGCGCTCTGCTGGCGGTTGCGGTTGCCCACCTTCACCGTCACCAGGCGCGGCTGCAGGGCCATGACCTGAGGATCGTCGCGGTTGAGCAGCATCAGGGCCTGCGCACCGAAGACAGCGGCCTTGGCCTGCGTGTAGGCGGCCATGCTGCCGTGCCAGTCGAGATGGTCCTCGGTGATGTTGAGCACGCTGGCGGCCGTGGGCACAAGATCCCATTCGCCGCCGGCCGCTCCATCGAGCTGGAAGCTGGAGAGCTCCAGCACCCAGACGCGCGGCAGGTGCGCGGGCTGCGGTGCTTGGACGGGAGGCGGCACGAGCATGGCCGGGCCGTCTTCATCGGCCTCGGCGGCCGGCACGGGCGCGTCCTCGTCAGCAGGCTCGGACGCCTGGACAACGTCCATCCCGGCGTCGGCCACAGGGGCGACCGCCACCGGCGCTTCGGCCAGCGCCTCGGCCGCGGCACGCTCGTCATCGGCCTGCTGGGCCACGGCTTCGGTGTCGAGCGCGGCAGACAGCACATCCAGCAAGGTCGGTCCGATGTTGCCCGCCATGGCCACGGACACGCCGGCACGCCGCAGCAACAAGGTGGTGAGCGAGGTCACGGTGGTCTTGCCGTTGGTGCCGGTAATGGCGAGCACCCTGGGTTTGTAAGGAAGGCGCTCGCGCTCGGCCAGACTCTTCAGGGCCCGGGCAAACAGGCCCAGCTCGCCGAGCACCGCCACGCCGTGGGCCTGCGCCCAGCCGAACACCGCTTCCAGCGACGCGGGCGCCAGTCCCGGGCTGCGAGCGATGAGCGTCCAGCCGCCGCGCGCCATCAGCGTCTCGTCAAAGGCGCCGCTCACGAAGCTGGCCTGCGGGCACTCGGCCTGCAAGGCGCCGAGCTGCGGGGGCTGTTCGCGCGTGTCGGCCACGGTCACGTTCGCACCCTGGCGCGCGCACCAGCGCGCCATGGCCAGGCCGGAGGCGCCCAGGCCGAGGATGAGGACGTGCTGGTCGTGCATGGTGTTCAGCGCAGCTTCAGGGTGGACAGACCCACCAGGCACAACAGCATGGTGATGATCCAGAAGCGCACGACGACCTGCGTTTCCTTCCAGCCCTTTTTCTCGAAGTGGTGGTGCAGCGGTGCCATCTGGAACAGCCGGCGACCGGTGCCGTAACGGCGCTTGGTGTACTTGAACCAGGTCACCTGCAGCATGACCGAGAGCGCCTCGACCACGAAAATGCCGCCCATGATGGCCAGCACGATCTCTTGCCGCACGATGACGGCGATGGTGCCCAGCGCGCCGCCGAGCGCCAGCGCGCCCACGTCGCCCATGAAGACCTGCGCCGGGTGGGTGTTGAACCACAGGAAGGCCAGGCCCGCGCCGGCCATGGCGGCGCAGAAGATCAGCAGTTCGCCCGCGCCGGGGATGTGCGGCAGCAACAGGTATTTCGCGAACACCACGTTGCCGGTGACGTAGGCGAACACGCCCAGCGCGGAGCCCACCATCACCACCGGCATGATGGCCAGGCCGTCCAGGCCATCGGTGAGGTTCACCGCGTTGCTCGAACCGACGATGACGAGGTACGTCATGACCACAAAGCCGAACACACCCAGCGGGTAACTGATCTCTTTGAAGAAGGGCACGAGCAGGCCGGCTTGCGGCGGCAGGTCGAGCGTGAAGCCCGACGACACCCAGGCGAAGAACAACTGCAGCACGCGCAGGTTGCTGGTCTCGGACACGCTGAACGCCAGGTAGAACGCGGCGACCAGACCGATGAGCGATTGCCAGAGGTACTTCTCGCGCGAGCGCATGCCCTCGGGGTCCTTGTGCACGACCTTGCGCCAGTCGTCCACCCAGCCGATGGCACCAAAGCCCAGCGTCACCAGCAGCACGATCCACACGAAGCGGTTGGACAGGTCGAACCAGAGGATGGTGGAGACCGCGATGGAAAACAGGATCAGCACGCCGCCCATGGTGGGCGTGCCGCCCTTGCTGATGTGGGTCTGCATGGCGTATTCGCGGATCGGCTGTCCGATCTTCAGCGCGGCCAGGCGGCGGATGAAGTACGGACCGGCGGCCAGCCCCATGAGCAACGCGGTGAGCGCAGCCATGACGGCGCGGAACGTGAGGTACTGGAACACCCGCAGAAAACCGAAATCGGGCGACAGGCCTTGCAGCCACAGGGCCAGGCTAGGCAGCATGGGCGTTGTCCTTCTTGTTGTCGTGTTGTGCGGGATCGAGCGCCAGCAAGGCCTGCACCACGCGTTCGGTGCGCATGAAGCGCGAGCCCTTGACCAGCACGCTCTGGAACACCGGGCGGTCGTCGCTCACGGCGGCGCACACCGCACCGGCCATGGCGGGCACCTCGTTCCAGTGCGTGACGGCGGGCCACACAGGCGCGGCCTGGCGCATCCAGTCGCCAGCCACGTGCACAGCTTCGATGCCACGATCGCGCGCGTGGCGCAACACCTCTTCGTGAAAGGCCAGGCCTTGTTCGCCCACTTCGCCCATGTCGCCCAGCACCAGCAGACGGGGGGCGGGCAGTTCGGCCAGCACGTCGATGGCGGCGCGCACCGAGTCCGGGTTGGCGTTGTAGGTGTCGTCGATCAGGGTGAGGGTGCGTCCGTCGATTTGCAGCGCCAGCGCGCGCGAGCGGCCGCCCACCGGCTCGAAGGCATCGAGCCCGCGCACCACGGCGTCCAGCGTCACGCCAGCGGCCAGCGCGCACGCCGTGGCGGCCAGCGCATTGCGCACGTTGTGCCGGCCAGCGATCTTCAGGTGCACCGTGCCCTTGCCCGCGGGCGAGGTGAAGCACAGCGTCCAGGCGCCATCCTGCCAGTCGGCCTTGACGGCCGCCACATCGGCGGCTGGGTCGCTGTCGCTGAAGGTGACGACGCGGCGGCCGGCGGCCAGACCGCGCCACAGCGGCGAATACGCATCGTCGGACGGGAACACGGCCACGCCGTCGCCCCCCAGCGCCTGGATCACCTGGCCGTTTTCCAGCGCCACGGCTTCCACCGTGGCCATGAACTCCTGGTGTTCGCGCTGCGCGTTGTTCACCAGGGCCACCGTGGGCCGGGTGAGGGCGGCGAGTTCGGCGATTTCGCCGGGGTGGTTCATGCCGAGCTCGACCACCGAGAGCTTGTGCGACGCGTTCAGGCGCAGCAGCGTGAGCGGCACGCCGATTTCGTTGTTGAAGTTGCCCTGCGTGGCGTGGGCCGCGTCGACCACCGCGGCGCGCAGGATGGACGCGATCATCTGCGTCACGGTGGTCTTGCCGTTGCTGCCGGTCACGGCGATCAGCGGCAGATGGAACTGCTGGCGCCACAGCAGCGCGAGTTCGCCCAGCGCGCGGCGCGTGTCGGGCACCTCCACGCCGGGCAGGCCGGCCCCGGCCAATCCGCCGTGGGCGATGGCGGCCACCGCGCCCTGTGCAGCCGCCTGCGGCAGGAAGTCGTGCGCATCGAAACGCTCGCCCTTCAAGGCAACGAACAGATCACCGGGCTGCAGGCTGCGGGTGTCGGTGTGCACGCGGGTGATGGCCACGTCAGGATGGCCCACCACGCGGGCGCCATCGAGCTGGGTGAGCAACTGGCCGAGCGTCTTCATGCGTGGACTCCCTGCGCCGCGCGCCGGGTCAGGGCGTGGCGCGCCTGAACAAGGTCGGAAAACGGCCTCTTCACCCCCATCACGTCCTGGTAGTCCTCGTGACCTTTGCCGGCGATCAACACCACGTCCGGGGCTTGCGCTCGCGCCACGGCCATCGCGATGGCGGCTGCGCGGTCGGGCTCGACCAGGGCGGCACCGGGGTGGGACAGGCCCGCGACCATCTGGCCCAGGATGTGGATGGGGTCTTCGCTGCGTGGGTTGTCGCTGGTGAGCACCGCATGGGCGGCTTCGCGCTCCGCCACAGCGGCCATGATCGGGCGTTTGCCGGCATCGCGGTCACCGCCGCAACCCACCACCACCCACAGCGCGCCGCCGCGTCGGGCCGCCAGCGGCTGCAGGGCCTGCAGCGCTTTTTCCAGGGCATCGGGCGTGTGAGCGTAGTCCACCAGCACCAGTGGCTGGTCGGTGGCGGCGGTGTCGGCCTGCTCCATGCGGCCGGGCACCGGCGTGAGCGCTCCGCAGGCCTTCACCGCTTGCTGCAGCGACACACCGAGGGCCCGCGCCGAGGCGAGCACGCAGAGCAGGTTGGACACGTTGTAGCGCCCCACCAAAGGCACCTGCAAGGCGTGGCGATCCAGCTCGACGCCCTGCAGGTCTCGCTCGACGACGTTGAAGGTCATGCCGGCGTGGGTGAAGGCGATCTCCACGGCGCTCAGGCGGGCAGGCTGCTCGATGCCCACGGTCCACAGGTCCAGGGCATGTGAGGTCAGACGGGTGGCCAGCTTGCGGCCCTGAGCATCGTCGGTGTTCACCACCGCGCTGACCAGACCGGGCCAGTCGAACAGCGCATCCTTGGCGGCCCAGTAGGCGTCCATGCTGCCGTGGAAGTCGAGGTGGTCCTGGGTGAAATTGGTGAACACCGCCACGCGCACCTGCGTGGCGTTCAGGCGGCCTTCGACCAGGCCGATGGACGAGGCCTCAATGGCGCAGGCTTTCAGTCCCTCGCCAACGAACTGGCGCAATTGCTGCTGCAGCATCACCGGGTCGGGCGTGGTGAGACCCGTGGGCACCAGGCCCGAGCCGGGCTGGCCCATGCCCAGGGTGCCCACCACGGCGCAAGGCCGTGCACACACCGAGAGCAACTGCGCCGTCCACCAAGCGCAGGACGTCTTGCCATTGGTGCCGGTGATGGCCAGCACATCGAGCGCGGCGCTCGGGTGGTCGCAATACCCGCTGGCGATGGCGCCAGCCAGCGCCTTGAGGCCGGGCACGGCCAGCACGCGCGCATCGTCCAGACCAAACGCTTCAACGCCCTCCAGCTCGACCAGCGCGGCCACGGCGCCCGAGGCCAGCGCACCGTTCACATAGCGACGCCCGTCGGTGGCCGCGCCGGGCCAGGCCACAAAACCATCACCCGGCTGCAGGCGACGGCTGTCGCACTGCAGCGCGCCGGTGACTTTGGCGCGCAACCACGCCGCGATGTCCTGGGGCTGGTCCAGCGTCTTCATCAGAACGATTCCTCGACCACTTCGGTGACGATCTGCGGCTTCACGCTCATGTCGGGCTGCACACCGAGGATGCGCAAGGTCTGCTGCACCGTTTCGCTGAACACCGGTGCGGCCACCAGACCGCCGTAGTACTGGCCATTGCTGGGCTCATCGACCATCACGGCCACCACGATGCGCGGTGCCTCCACCGGCGCCAGCCCCACGAAGAAGCTGCGGTATTTCCTGTCGGCGTAGCCCTTGCCTTCCTGTTTGCGCGCGGTGCCCGACTTGCCGCCCACCGAGTAGCCCATGGTCTGCGCGCGCGATCCGGTGCCACCCGGGCCCGCGGCCATCTGCAGCATGGCGCGCACCGCGACCGCGTTCTTCTCGCTGAACACGCGCACACCACCCACCGGCTCCTCGGCCTTCTGCAGCGTCACCGGGATCAGTTCGCCATCGCGCGCGAAGATGGTGTAGGCCTGCGCCAACTGGAACAACGAGGCCGAGAGGCCGTAGCCGTAGCTCATGGTGGCCTGCTCGATCGGGCGCCAGGACTTGTAGGGGCGCAGGCGACCGGTCACGGCGCCGGGGAACGGCACCTGCGGCTTCTGCCCAAAGCCCGCCTGGGCATAGGTTTCCCACATCTCGCGCGGGCTCATCTGCATGGCCATCTTGACCGTGCCCACGTTGCTCGACTTCTGGATCACCTGCGACACCGTGAGCACATCGTTCGGATGCGAGTCACTGATCGTGGAACCACCGATGGTGATGCGGCCCGGCGCGGTGTTGATGGGCGTGGTGGGCGTGACCATGCCCTTGTCCAGCGCCAGGCTGATGATGAAGGGCTTCATGGTCGAGCCTGGCTCGAAACTGTCGGTGAGCACGCGGTTGCGCAACTGCTCGCCACTGAGGTTCACGCGCCGGTTGGGGTTGTAGCTGGGGTAGTTGGCCAGGGCGAGCACCTCGCCGGTTTGCGTATCCAGCACCACCACGCTGCCCGCGCGCGCCTTGTGGGTCAGCACGGCTTCCTTGAGCTTCTGGTAGGCGAAGTACTGCACCTTGCTGTCGATCGAGAGCTGCAGGTCGGGGCCATCCACGGGCGGCACCACGTCGCGCACGTCTTCGACCACGCGGCCCAGACGGTCCTTGATGACGCGGCGCGAACCGTTCTTGCCCGAGAGCTGCTGATTGAATGCCAGCTCCACACCCTCTTGCCCGCGGTCTTCCACGTTGGTGAAGCCCACCACGTGTGCAGCCGCTTCGCCCTCGGGGTATTGGCGCTTGTACTCACGGCGCTGATAGACGCCCTTGATACCCAGCGCCGCGATCTCCTTGGCCACAGGCTCGTCCACCTGCCGCTTGATCCACACAAAAGTCTTGTCGTCCACCAGCAAGCGCTTGCGCAGCTCGGCCAATGGCATGTCCAGCAGCTTGGCCAGCTGGCGCAGCTTGGGGTCGGCGCGGTCCACGTCTTCGGGAATGGCCCAGATGCTTTGCGCCACCACGCTGGAGGCCAGGATCAGGCCGTTGCGATCCAGCACGCGGCCGCGGTTGGCCGGCAGCTCCAGCGTGCGGGCAAAGCGGACCTCGCCCTGGCGCTGGAAGAAGTCGTTGCCGAACACCTGCACATAGGCAGCGCGAGCGGCCAGGCCTGCAAAGGCCACCGCCAGCGCGGCCACGATGAACTTGCTGCGCCACACCGGCGTCTTGCTGGCCAGCAGCGGACTGGCGCTGTAGTTGATGCTGCGGCTCATCTGGCGCCCTCCGCCGGCGCTGCAGGCTCGAACACCGTCACGTATTGCGTGATGCCGGGTGTGACCGGGCGCATCTGCAGCTGGCGCGTGGCAAGCTGCTGAACGCGGGCGGGCGTGGCCTGCGCGCGCTTTTGCACCTGCAGTTGCTCGTGTTCGGCATCGAGCTTGCGCGACTGCGCCTGCGCCTTGTCGAGCGCGGCATACAGGCGGCGCGACTCGTACTGGGTGTGCACCAGGTAGAACGCACTGGCGATCACGGCGAGCAGCAGCACGAGGTTGAGTCGGATCACGGTGCAGCCTCGGTTCTTTCGGCCACGCGCATCACGGCGCTGCGCGAACGCGGGTTGCCCTTGACCTCTTCGTCCGACGGCATCACACGCTTCAAGCCGCTCAGCGCCATGGGCGCAGGCTCGGCAAACGGCACGCGACGGTCCACCACGGCGCGCGAATGGCGCGCCATGAACTGCTTGACCATGCGGTCTTCGAGCGAGTGGAAGCTGATCACCACCAGTTTTCCTCCGGGACGCAACACCTGCAGGCTGGCCTCTAGCGCTTGTTGCAGCTCTTCAAGCTCGGCGTTGATGAAAATCCGAAAAGCCTGAAATGTGCGCGTTGCAGGGTCCTTGCCCGGCTCGCGGGTTTTGACCGCGCCAGCCACGACTTCGGCCAGCTCGCGGGTGGTTCGAAAAGGGCCCCGTTCCTGTCGGCGACGATCAATCGCCTTTGCAATCGGTTGAGCAAACCGTTCTTCGCCATATTCACGGATGACCTCCGACAGGGTTGAGACATCGGCTGTTTCCAGCCACTGAGCCACGCTCTGGCCGCGCGTGGTGTCCATGCGCATGTCCAGAGGGCCATCGTTGCGAAAAGAAAAACCCCTCTCGGGGTCGTCGATCTGTGGCGAACTCACGCCGAGATCCATGAGCACACCGTCCACGCTGGCCGCCCCCAGCTCGCCGAGATTGCAAAACCCCTGATGACGCACTGCCAGGCGCGCATCGATGGCGGCCAGGGCCTGCGCCGCCTCCACGGCTTGCGGGTCCTTGTCGAAGACGGTCAGCCGCCCTTGACGGGACAGCTGCTCGAGGATGAGACGCGAATGACCCCCGCGCCCGAAGGTGGCGTCGACGTAGTGGCCGTCCGGGTTGATCGCCAGTGCTTGCACGGCCTCGTTCAACAGGACGGTGTGGTGAATCCATGCGCCTTGCACCATCGCCCTTAGAAAGAGAAGTCCTTGAAGACATCGGGCATGTCGGCCTTCATGGCTTCGGCTTCCTGGGCCGCATACACCTGCGCGTCCCACAGCTCGAAGTAGGCGCCCATGCCGAGCAGCACCACGTCCTTGCTGATGCCGGCGGCTGCGCGCAGCTCGGGCGAAACGAGCACACGGCCTGTGCCGTCCATCTCCACATCCATGGCGTTGCCCAGAAAAATGCGCTTCCACCACTGGGCCTGCATGGGCAGCGAGGCAATGCGATCGCGGAACTGCTCCCACGCGGTGCGCGGGAAAATCATCAGGCAACCGTGGGGGTGTTTGGTGATGGTGAGCTGACTCGCACCCGCGCTCAGGACGTCACGGTGCCGGGTGGGCACCGAGAGCCGACCCTTGGCGTCGAGACTGAGAGAAGAAGCACCCTGAAACACCGCGATCAATCCTTGGAAAACACTTTTCACCACTTAAATGCACTTTTTTCCACTTTATCAGGAAAACCAAGGCGTGCAACTCAGCGGATGGAAATTTTTTCCAATGAAATCAACCACTTAGGATACATTTTGAAGCTGTTTGAGCGTCAAAAATGCATTAAAAGCAAGCACTTACAACCGGCTCTGAATGTGATGCTTCAAAACCCTGCCGTGTCCGGGGTCGTCCAGACGGGTGCGTAGAGGGAGATAGGCCGACCAACGGCGCGCGTTGGTGGCCTTCGTCGTCATCGGACCGCGTCCAGGCCCGGACGCGCGCTCAAAGGATGTAGCGCGAGAGATCTTCGTTGCGGCTGAGCGCAGCCAGGCGCCCGTTCACGTAGGCCGCATCGATGGTGATGGTCTGGCCTTGCAGCTTCGTTGCATCAAAACTCACCTCGTCGAGCAGGTGCTCCATCACGGTGGCCAGGCGGCGCGCGCCGATGTTCTCGGTGCGTTCGTTCACATCGCAAGCAATCTGCGCGAGCTGGCGGATGCCTTCGGGCGAAAACTCGAGCGCCACACCCTCGGTGGCCAGCAGCGCCTGGTACTGGCGCACCAGCGAGGCATGGGTCTGCGTGAGGATGGCCTCGAAATCGTCGACCGACAGCGACTGCAGCTCCACCCGGATGGGAAAGCGGCCTTGCAACTCGGGAATCAGATCGCTCGGCTTGGCCAGATGGAACGCGCCGCTGGCAATGAACAGGATGTGGTCGGTCTTGATCACGCCGTACTTGGTGGTCACGGTCGTGCCCTCCACCAGCGGCAGCAAATCGCGCTGCACTCCCTGACGGGACACCTCGGCACTGCCGGAGTCGCTGCGCGAGGTCACCTTGTCGATCTCGTCGATGAAGACAATGCCGTTCTGCTCCGCGTTGTGCAACGCACGCGTCTTGATCTCGTCTTCGTTGACCAGCTTGCCCGCCTCTTCGTCAATCAGCAGCTTCATGGCCTCACCGATCTTGAGCTTGCGGGTCTGGCGTTTGCCAGCGCCGATCTGGCTGAACATGCCACGCAGTTGCTCGGCCATGTCCTCCATGCCGGCCGGACCCATGATTTCCATGGTCGGGCGCGTCTCCAGCAGATCGATCTCGATCTCCCGCTCGTTCAGGTCACCTTCGCGCAGCTTCTTGCGGAAGTTCTGCCGAGCGGTGCTCTCGGGCAGTGGCACCACATTGGTCACCGGCTCCGCACCTCGGGCCGGCGGGATCAAGATATCGAGAATGCGGTCTTCGGCGGCATCTTCGGCGCGCACGCGCTGCTTGCGCATTTCCACTTCGCGCGTCTGCTTGATCGCGATTTCGGCGAGGTCGCGGATGATGCTGTCCACGTCCTTGCCCACGTAGCCAACCTCGGTGAACTTGGTGGCCTCGACCTTGATGAACGGGGCGTCGGCCAGCCGCGCCAGGCGGCGCGCGATTTCGGTCTTGCCCACGCCGGTCGGACCGATCATGAGAATGTTCTTGGGCGTGATCTCGGGCCGCAATTTTTCATCGACCTGCTGACGCCGCCAGCGGTTGCGCAGTGCAATGGCCACGGCTCGCTTTGCACCCTTCTGGCCGATGATGAAGCGGTCCAGTTCCGAGACGATTTCCTGGGGGGTCATTGAAGACATCAGAGCACCTCCACCGTGTGGTTCATGTTGGTGTAGATGCAAAGCTCGCCTGCAATGCCCAAGGATTTGCGCACGATCTCTTCAGCGCTGAGTTCGGTGTGGTCCAGCAGGGCCTTGGCCGCCGCCTGCGCATAGGCACCACCCGACCCGATGGCCACGATGCCGTGTTCGGGCTCCAGCACATCGCCGTTGCCGGTGATGATCAGCGAAGCGCTCTGATCGGCCACCGCGAGCATGGCTTCCAGACGGCGCAGCACTCGGTCGGTGCGCCAGTCGCGCGTGAGCTCGATGGCCGCTCGCACCAGGTGGCCCTGGTGCTTCTCCAGCTTGGCTTCAAAGCGCTCGAACAGCGTGAAGGCATCGGCGGTGGCGCCGGCAAATCCGGCCAGCACCTTGTCGTGGTGCAGCTTGCGCACCTTGCGGGCCGTGCCCTTGACGACGATGTTGCCCAGCGTGACCTGCCCATCACCGCCGATGGCGACCTGCATGCCCTCGGGCGTCTGGCGGCGCACGCAGATGATGGTGGTTCCGTGAAATGATTCCATGGTCTTCAATTGGGGTTGATCCGGGGCCCTGCAACAGCGCCCGGTTCCGCTGTTTGAAACAACGTGTAGGACCTGCCTTACACGACCCGAGCCGTGCGGATCAGTCGTTGCGGACCACGACCTTGGCGTACTCGGTGATGCCGATGACGTGGAAAAACGCCGACACCAGGCGGTGGGCATCCACGAACTGCACCAGGCGGCGTTCGGCGTGGTGTTGAGACACCCAGTTGAGCAAGGTGCCTGCGGCAGAAAAATCCACCCGGATCAGGTTGCGGCAGGAAATGATCAGCACGTCGGCGCCCATCAGGCGGCGTTCGAGCATGTCCAGCGTGCCCTGCGGGTCGCCACGGATCTCTCCCGAGAGCTCCACCAGACCCAGCTGGTTGAACTCAGATGATTGTCCTTCGAGCACCGATTCGCCCGGATAGACCGACGGTACCGCCTCCAGAACGGCTTCGCCCAGGACGGACTGCCCTGCGTCATCCGTGCGATCGACCGCGATGGACGTCACATGGCAACGTGGCCTCTCCCAGCCGGGAGGGGACACTTCATAGGTCACGCAGAAGTCCAGCGCGGTCAACTCGAATTCGTCGGGCCGGTTCATCACGCGAAGCACGGCCATGCGCAGCTCCCACCAGAGCTGCTCGACGTCGCGGCGTCCCGAGGGCGTGTAGTTCTTGAGCAGGTCGCGAAAAACAGCCGAGCCCAGGAAGCGCAACTCCACATCCTGGTCACCCCATAGCGTGAAGATGCCCAGCAAGGCACGCGCCGCCTTCAGGTCCATGGACTCCATGGGCGTCCAGTCAAGGACCCAGGGCTGTTTGGCACGCAGCAAGATGTTTTGCAAGGTTCCCACCGCGTGGGCATCAAGCTCAGCCTCGCTGACCCAGACCGCCCGGTTGTTGCTGGCGGTGGGCGTGAAGGTCTTGCCGGTCATGGACGACACGGTCTCGGGCATGTCGTACCACTGGGGGGCCGACCGGTTGAACCGGTTGACGAAATCGACGGCACGGCTTTCGAACGAGGCCAGCTGACCCGTGGCCCGGTACAGGTCGAAAAGGGCAAGCCAGTCGTCGATCTCGTCAACCTTGGAGCCACCTTCGCCCAACACCTCCATGAGTCCCTGCTCGGCGCCGGCGTCATCGCCGTTGGCGAAACGGATGGCGGCCTCCTCGACATCAGGATCCTGAACGATCTCCTGCACATCGAGCGAGTAGAAATGGGACGCAGAAAAACCGCCGCCACGGGAATTCGAGCTGGAGAGCTCGCTGGACTGCGTCGGCGCCATCAGGCCGGTGCGCGACGGGGTGACAGGCGTGACCTTGCTGCTCAGGCTCTCCGTGACCTCCCGGGTCTGTGCAGCGGGATTGCGTGCGCCCGAAGCCTGGGTGGCAACCGAAGAGGCCGGTGCGTTCACGGGCAGGGGTGCGGGCTCGGTCTCGTCGTACTGCGCCTTGCGCTGACGCGCCACGGCATCAGGCGCAGCGCGCACCACCGGCATGTTTTCCTTGGTCTTGAGCGGCGTGCCGCCCGTGCTGTGGGCGCCGGTGTTGAGACTGGATCCGGTGCTGACCAATGAGTCCGGGCCCTTGGTCTTCCACCACTGCATCGACATCTGGGCTTCGATCTCGTCGATCTTCTTCAGTGTCTCGGCACGGTCGTCTGGCTTGGAGGGCAGGCTGCTCTGGAAGAACGAAGGCCTCATGCCCGGCCCCTCGGGGCTCGTGCCCTCGCGGCTGCGAATCTTGCGCAGCATGTCGAATTCGCGCTTGCGCACGAAGTCGTTGCGGCGCTTGCGCTCGATCATCTCTTTGAGCGCTGCCTTGCTGTACTCACTTTCCCGATCGGCCTGACGGGTGTCCAGATCGGCCCAGCTCGTGGTCGGGTGGCGCACGAACTTCACCACCTTCGAGAGGAAGCCGCCGTTGGAATCGTCCTTGGACATGGATCAGTGGTTGCCGGAGATGGTTCGGGATCGGGCTCGGTGGAAGGGGCTCAGTCTCCGAACATCTTCTGCTTGAGCTCACGCCGCTGCTGGGCTTCGAGCGACAGGCTGGCGGTGGGGCGGGCCATGAGGCGACCAACGCCGATGGGCTCACCGGTTTCTTCGCAATAGCCGTAGTCACCGGAGTCGATGCGCACGATCGCCTGTTCGATCTTCTTGAGCAGCTTGCGCTCGCGGTCACGGGTGCGCAGCTCCAGGGCGTGCTCTTCTTCAATGGTGGCGCGATCGGCAGGATCGGGCACCACCACGGTGTCTTCACGCAGGTGCTCGGTGGTCTCACCGGCGTTGGCCAGCATGTCGGCCTTGAGTTGCGAGAGCTTGCGGCGGAAGTAGGCCAACTGCAGATCGCTCATGTATTCGCTGTCAGGCATGGCTTGCACGTCCTGATCGGTCAACTGATCAGCAGGCAGGGTTTTCCAGTTGTTGGCCCGCTTGGGGTCCTTCTGGATGGATGAGGGGACGGGAGGGGTCATGACGGCACGTTCGTTCGTGTGGGAAAAAGTCGCTTTCGCGGCATCGGGTGCGTGGGTCGGCACCACCGCAGCCTGGGTCATCTGCTCCATCATGACTTTCTTGGCGGCCCGCTTGCCCAATGGGCGAGGCGTGGGTTCAACAACCACGGGGGCCGGTGCCGGGGCGCGCTTGGCGCTGGCAACTTTGGAGACAGGGGCGGCAGATGCCGCCCGGGGAGCAGAAGTGGTCACGGTGGGAACAGCCGCCTTGGCGGCGGGCTGTGCCTTGGATTTGGCGGTACTCGCCGGAATGGGCTTGACCGCGGGTGTGCGGGAAGGCGTGGGCTTGCTCGCAACCGTGGGCTTGCCCACGGGTTTGGCTGCGGCTTTCGCGGGAGGCGAAGCGGTTTTCTTGGACGGTGCGGGTACTTTCGATGGGGCAGCTGCCTTGGCCACGGGTTTGGAGGCGGCCTTCACGGGCAATTTGGCCGCCACTTTCGCGGCGGGCTTGGGAGACGGTTTGGCCGCTGCTTTCGCCGGTACCTTGACAGCCGGCTTCACAGTGCTTTTGGCAGCAGGCTTTCGCGCCACAGACACCAAGGCCTTGGTCGCCGGAGTGCGCCCCTTCGTGCCCGCAGCGGCGGGCTTGGCTGATTTCGCTGACTTGGTAGCCGGGGCTTTCACAACGGGTCTCCTCTCAGTGCCTGACGGTGCTTGATCCGGGTCCGGTGTGCGGGATGGGGCCGCATCAACCTGTGTCGGCGTGGCCGACGGATGTTTGGTTATACCCTTACCGGAACCGGGGCTCAGCCGCTGGCGAGCACCTGTCGTGGAAGACCGCCGGGCCACCGGCATGGGGCGCGATTGTAACGAGGTGGCAGCGGCGCTACCGGAATCCGGTCGGGAGGGGAAACCCAGGCGTTGGAGAAGCGAGACAAACAGCACGGTTGCGCGGACGTCAGACCAGGCTCTGGTCGAGGCCCTGTTCCAGGATGTCGCGCGGCAGGTCGATGCCGATGAAAACCATCTTGCTGGTTCGCTGCTCACCTTCGGCCCATGGCGGGCCAAGATCGCTGCCCATCAGCTGGTGCACGCCCTGGAAGATCACCTTGCGGTCCGTGCCCTCCAGATCGAGCACGCCTTTGTAGCGCAGCATGCGCGGGCCGTAGACCTGCACGATGGCGCCCAGGAAGTCTTCGAGCTTGGCGGGATTGAACGGCCGGGTCGCGCGGTAGACGAAGCTCTTCACGTCATCGTCATGATGATGGTGGTGGTGTCCCTGCCCTTCGTGACCATGGTCGTGATCGTGCTGGTGCGACGGGTGGTCGCAATGCTCGCTGTGAGCATGGTCGTGGTGCTCGTGGCCATGATCGTGCTCGTCGGCCTTGAGGAAATCGGGGTCGATGTCGAGCTTGGCGTTGAGGTTGAAGCCGCGCAGATCGAACACTTCCTTGAGTGCCACCTCGCCGAAATGCACCGGACGCATGGGGGCGCGCGGGTTCATGTGCTTGAGGCGGTGCGTCAGCGCATCGAGGTCTTCGTCGCTGACCAGATCGGCCTTGCTGATGAATATCTGGTCGGCAAAGCCGACCTGGCGGCGCGCCTCCTGGCGATCGTTGAGCTGCTGCGCGGCGTGCTTGGCGTCCACCAGGGTGAGGATGGAGTCCAGCAGGTACTGCTCGGCCACCTCATCGTCCATGAAGAAGGTTTGCGCCACCGGGCCGGGATCGGCCAGGCCGGTGGTTTCGATCACCACGCGGTCGAAATCGAGTTCGCCCTTGCGCTTCTTCTCGGCCAGGTCGTGCAGCGTGGCGCGCAGATCGTCGCGGATGGTGCAGCAGATGCAGCCATTGCTCATCTGGATGATGTTTTCGGTGGTGTCGGCCACCAGGATCTCGTTGTCGATGTTTTCTTCACCGAACTCGTTCTCGATCACCGCGATCTTCTGGCCATGCGCCTCGCTGAGCACGCGCTTGAGCAGCGTGGTTTTGCCCGAGCCGAGGAAGCCGGTGAGGATGGTGGCGGGGATGAGGGACATGGCGGGCGCGACGGTGTCGGTGATGAGCAATCGGGTGGGCAATCGGAAGAAGCGCGCAAGTGTATGCGAGCCCTCCTCGGCCTGCACACCCTACTGTTTTTTCATGACAACGAGTCCCTTGAGGTACTCGCCCTCGGGGAAATTCACTGTCATTGGATGGTCGCTGGCGCCACCCAGGCGCTGCAAGATCGCGCCGTCCACGCCAGCGTCGAGCCCGGCCGAGGCCACGATCTTGTGGAAAAGCTCCACCCCGACGCCGCCGGAGCAGGAAAACGTGAACAGCACGCCGCCGGGCGCGAGCAGCTTGAACGCCAGGCGGTTGATGTCCTTGTACGCGCGGGCGGCACGTTCGGCGTGTGCCACGGTGGGGGCGAGCTTGGGCGGGTCGAGCACGATGGCGTCGAACTGGCGGCCCTCGGCCACGAACTGGCGCAGCGAGGCGTTCACGTCGGCATCCATGAAGGTGCCGCGTGCGGCGTCAAAGCCGTTGAGCGCCACATTGGCCGCGGCCTGCTGCAAGGCAGGGGCCGACGAATCGATGGAAGTGACGTGCTTCGCACCACCGGCCAGCGCGGCCACGGTGAAGCCGCCGGTGTAGCTGTAGCAGTTGAGCAGGTGCTCAAACTTCAGGCGATGCGCGTACTGGCTGCAAACCAGGCGGCTGTCGCGCTGGTCCAGGTAAAAGCCGGTCTTGTGGCCCTGGGCGATGTCCAGGCCGAGCTGCCAGCTGTGTTCGCGCAGCACCAGCGCGGTGGGGCCGGTGCCGCGCAGCCAGCCAGTGACCTCGGGCAGGCCTTCGAGCTTGCGGCTGCTGGTGTCGGAGCGCTCGTACAGGCGCGCACAACCAGTGAGTTCGATCAGCGCATCGGCAATCACCGCCTTGTGCCGCTCCACGCCGCAGGCTGTGAACTGGGCCACCAGGGTGTCGCCATAGCGGTCGACGATGAGGCCGGGCACGCCGTCGGACTCGCCGTGCACCAGCCGCACGCCGTCGCTCTCGATGCCCAGCCGTGTGCGCAGCGCGATGGCGCGCGCCAGCGTGGCGCGGAAGAAGTCGGCATCGATGCGCTGGGCTTCGTCAAAGCTCCAGGCGCGCACGCGGATGCTTGATGCGGGCGAGAACGCTCCCCAGGCGAGAAACTGCCCCTCGGCACTCTCCACCCGCACGGTTTCGCCCGCATCGCCGCCGCCTTTGGCGATGGCGCCGTCGAACACCCAGGGGTGGCGGCGCAGGAGGGATCGGTCTTTGCCGGGCTTGAGGCGGATGGTTTTCATGCGGGTATTGTCGGCCCCGCCCCGAGCGCTCTCAGCCCTTGGACGGTTTGCCCTTGGCGTGGGCGCGCGGGTGCGCGGCGTCGTACACCTTGGCCAGGTGCTGGAAATCCAGCCGGGTGTAGACCTGCGTGGTGCTGATGCTGGCGTGGCCCAGCAACTCCTGCACCGCGCGCAGGTCGCCGCTGGACTGCAGCACATGGCTGGCGAACGAGTGCCGCAGCATGTGCGGGTGCAGCGGCGTGGCCAGGCCCGCCAGGCGCGAGCGGCGCTTGAGGCGCACGCGGATGTGTTGTGGGGTGAGGCGCTGGCCGCGTGAGCCGATGAACAGGGCGGCGTCGGTGCCCGCCCAGACCTTGCGTTGTTCAACCCAGCGTGCCAGCGCCGCCAGCGCGGCCTGGCCCACCGGGACGCTGCGCCGCTTCGAGCCTTTGCCCAGCACGTGCGCCTCCCCGCCCTGCGCATCGATCCAGCCGCGCGCGTGTCCACTGGCCGCCACGTCCAGCCCGACGAGCTCTCCAATGCGCAGGCCGCAGCCATAGAGCAGTTCGGTGATGCAGGCGTCGCGCGCTTCCAGCGCTGGGTGGTCGGCCTCTTCCACGTGCGTGGCGAGCTGCACCGCTTCGTCCACGCCCAGCGCCTTGGGCAGCGGCTTGCCGGCCTTGGGCGCGCGCACGTCCTGCACCGGGTTGTGCCCCATGAGGCCCTGGCGGCCCAGCCAGACATAGAAACCGCGCCAGCCCGAGAGGATGAGGGCGATGCCGCGTGCGCTGCGCCCGGCGCTGTGCATCTGCGCGATCCAGCGGCGAATGTGGGCGTTTTGAACCTCCCTGAGACCGACCCGGACCTCGGTCGCGTGGGCGGTGAGGCGCTGGAGATCCAGCGTGTAAAGCACCACCGTGCGCTCGGCCAGGCGCTTTTCCACCGTCACATGGTTCAGGTAGGCCTGCACCAGCTCGGCATCGTCACCCGTCGGGGTGGCGGAGGTGGCGCGCACCGGCAGGTTCATGAGGCGTTATTCGGGCCTAAGGCGGGACAAGGCCGCGCTGGTGATTTCGCCAATGCGCTCCAGGAAATCGGTGCCCATGTCGCTTGCAAAGCGCTGCGGGTCGGCCGAGGCCAGCACCAGCATGCCGAACGCCTGCGGCGAAATGCCGGCGCGCAGGGGAATGAGCGCGAGCGAGGCGGCGCTCGATGGATCGTCCAGCCAGCCTGCGGCTTCCAGCCCGGGGTTGGCACCGCAGTACGGCCGGGTGAGGGACGAGGCAAAGGCCTTCACGTCGTCGCTGGCGCCTTGCGCAAACAGCTGGTCTTCAAACGCCGGCGCCACGCCCCAGACCTTGATGGCCACCTGGGGCACCATGAACTGGTTGGCGATTTCGCGCACCGCCACCACCGGCAGATCGACTGGCTCGCGCGTGAGCAGCAGCGCACGGGTCCAGAGCTGCAGTTTGTCGGCGATGGTGGTGTTTTCGTGGCCGTTGCGGATCATCTCGGCCGCCTTGAGCTCCAGCCCCTTGATCTTCTCGCGCAGCATCTCGGCCTGGCGTTCCTGCAGGCTCACCGCCCGGTGGCCATGTGGGCTGGTGAGCTGCACGGCGGCCAGCAGGCTGGCGTGGCGCTCGAAGAAATCGGGCGTGTTGGCCAGGTAATTGGCGATGTCGTCTTCGGTGATGGGTGGGATGCTGTTGGTGTTCATGGGTCGGTGGGGTCGGGGCTGGGGTCAGCCGATGTCGGGAATGTCGATCTCGCCTTCAAACACGGTGGTGGCCGGGCCGGTCATGAACACGGCGTTGTCGTGGCGGTGGCTGTCCTGCCATTCGATGGTGAGCACACCACCCTGGGTGTGCACATCGACGCGTGCATTGAGCAGGCCCAACCGGATGCCAGCCACCACCGCAGCGCAGGCCCCGGTGCCGCAGGCCAGGGTTTCGCCCGCCCCGCGCTCGAACACACGCAGGTTCACTTGCGTGCGGCTGACCACCTGGAGAAAGCCGGCATTGACGCGCTGGGGAAAGCGCTCGTGCCGCTCGATCAAGGGGCCCCAGGCCTGCACGGGCGCACTCTTCACGTCGTCCACCAGCTGCACCGCGTGGGGATTGCCCATGGACAACACGGCCACCGGCACATCGCCTGCGTAGGGCAACGCCAATGGCCACAGCTCGAAGTTGCCCATGGGCTGGGGCTGCAGGTCGTGGGCATTGAAAGGCACGCGGTCCAGCGCGAACACGGGTGGACCCATGTCCACGGTCACCCGGCCGTCATTGTGGGCGTGCAGCTCCAGCTCGCCATGGGCCACCTTCACCCGCAGCGGATTGCGCTGGCTCAGTCCCTTGTCGTGCACGAAACGCACAAAACAGCGCGCGCCGTTGCCGCAGTGCTCCACCTCGCCGCCATCGGCGTTGTGGATCACGTACTCGAAGTCCACCCCGGGCTCGATGGAGGCCCGCACGCTGAGAATCTGGTCGGCACCCACGCCGAAGTGCCGGTCGGCGAGGAAGCGGTATTGGGCCGCGGAGAGGCCCAGTCGGCCACGCGTCTCGTCGAGCACCACGAAGTCGTTGCCCGCCCCCTGCATCTTGGTGAATCGAATGTGCATCGGGCAATTATCGGCGCTGACCCGCAGGCGATGCCACAAGCACGCCGCCATCCCCCAAAATGCCGCCATGGTCAGACCCACCCAACTCCTGCATCCCCAACGCCCACCCGTCCCGCTGCGCGCGGCGGCCACCGTCCTGTTGCTGCGCGACAGCACCGATCCGGCCCACCCCGGCATCGAGGTCTTGATGACACGCCGATCCATGACGGCAAGCTTCGCGCCGGGGGCCTTCGTGTTTCCTGGCGGTGGCATCGACGCGGCGGATGCCCAGTCCCACGGCATCTCCACGCGCCGCACCACGCAAAGCGAACTGCATCTCACACAGGCCATTGCAGCCATCCGCGAGAGCTTTGAAGAGCTCGGCGTGCTGCTGGCGCGCCGGGCCGATGGTTCGCCAGTGGATGACAGCGACATCGCGACACTGGACCGCCACGCCCCGTTTGCGGCCCAGTGCCAGGCGAAGGGCCTCACGCTGGACGGCGCGCGTGTGTTCGTGCTGGCCCACTGGATCACCGACCGCGACCTGCCGCGGCGCTTCGACGTGCCCTTCCTCGTGGCCCGCATGCCCGAAGGCCAGGCCCCGGTTGCCGACGAGGCCGAGCAGTTCGAGCCGGTGTGGGTGCGTGCCGCCGATGCACTGGCGCGCCACGAGGCCGGCACCTTCTTCATCATCTTTCCCACCATCCGCACGCTGGAGCGCTTGCGGGGATATGCCTCGGTGCAGGAGGTGCTGGACGCGTGTGCCGTGAACGATGAACCGCTGTGGACCAGTTGCCCGCGCGCCGGCATCACGCACGGTGCGGAATCCCGCCACATGGAACACGAGCCGCCTTTTGGCGAACTCGCCCTGGTCTGCCCCGACGGTCACATCGCGCACAGCCTGGACTGGCAACACGAACAGCCCGTGCCGCTGCTGAGAAACGTGCAGCGCCTGACCGCACCCAACCCCGGCTTCATGACCGGACCGGGCACCAACAGCTACGTGGTGGGCGACCCGGCCAGCGGCCATGTCGTGATCGATCCGGGTCCGGACGACCCGGCGCACATCGATCGGCTCTGGCGCGCCGCCGGTGGCCGCATACAGGCCATCGTCTGCACCCACTCACACCCGGATCACTCGCCCGGCGCCCCCCGGCTTCAGTCCCTGTGTGTGGCCGCCGGACTGGAGCGCCCACCCATCCTGGGACTGCCCAGTCAGCCGACTGCGCGCGAGAACAGCCGCTTCGTGCCCGAACGCTCGCTGGCCGATGGCGAGCAGATCGTGCTGCTCGGGCAGTCGGGCGAATCGACCGTCTCCCACACGCTGGAAGTGGTGCACACCCCCGGCCATGCGGCCAACCACCTGTGTCTGCTGCTGGTTGAAGACGGCCTGCTGTTCACCGGAGACCACATCCTCAACGGCAGCACCACGGTGATCGACCCACCCGACGGCAGCATGGGTGCCTACCTCGATTCGCTCGACAAACTGTCCGACCGCTGCCGGACCCACGGCGTGGAGTTCATCCTGCCCGCGCACGGCTACGTGCTGGGTGATCTGCGGGCCAGCGCCGAGAACACCAGCGCACCCGCCGAGGGCGGCGCGCTGGTGGCCATTACGCATCTCAAGGCGCACCGGTTGCAGCGCGAGGCCAAAGTGGCGCGCGCCCTGCAGAAAGCGCCTGAAGGCACACCGGACGATTGGGTGCGGCTGGCCTACGA
Organism: Hydrogenophaga sp. PBL-H3; assembly: GCF_010104355.1. Classification (NCBI taxonomy): domain Bacteria; kingdom Pseudomonadati; phylum Pseudomonadota; class Betaproteobacteria; order Burkholderiales; family Comamonadaceae; genus Hydrogenophaga; species Hydrogenophaga sp. PBL-H3. Next base: position 783,019 of record NZ_CP044972.1, on the reverse strand, counting down.
CGACGTGCCCGAGCGGCTCTGGCCTGTGGCCAAACGCTCTCTGATGGCCCATGTGGAGCGCCTGCAAAGCCTGGGCGGATTCAACCTCTAGGAGCCGGACGATGAAGCTGGCGATCCTCTCCGACGTGCACGGGAATTTCCCGGCACTCGATGCCGTGATCGCCGACATGGCGCGTCGCGGTGGAGTGGACGAAGTGATCAACCTGGGCAACATGGTCAGCGGCCCCCTGATGCCCTTGCAGACCGCGCACTTTCTGATGCGCCAGACCTGGCTGCAGATCGCCGGCAACCACGATCCCCAGGTGCTGCAGGCGGCCACCGGCGTGCGCAGCGCGTCGGACGCTTTCGCCGCCGCTGAACTCGACGATCCGGCGCGGTGGTGGCTTGCCTCGCTGAACGATTCACTCGATGCGCGCCTGCACACCGGCGAGCTGTGGGCGGATCGCCTCGGTGGTGATGTGGCCATCTGCCACGGCACCCCCCGCAGTCCGGTGGAGTACCTCCTCGAGACGGCCGAGGGAGAAGGCCTGCGCCTGGCGCTGGGCTCCGAGATCGCCGAGCGGCTGGGCCAGCACGTGCCCGCCCGCATCCGACTGCTCGCCTGCGGTCACTCCCACGTCCAGCGGGCCTTGCGCCTGCCGGGCGGCATGCTGGTGGTCAACCCGGGCGCCGTGGGCATGCCGGCCTACGATGTGAGCCGCGCACACCCGCTGTCCAGATACCACCGTGTCGAAAACGGCAGCCCGGATGCGCGGTACGCGATCGCAGAAACCCTGCAAGGCCAATGGCAGGTCGATCTGATCTCGGTTCCTTACGATTTCGAGTCCACCGCGCAACTGGCCATCAAGAACGGCCGGCCCGACTGGGCGCACGCCCTGCGCACGGGCTACATGCCACGGCTGCTCTGAACCTGGGTGTGCCTGTTGCACGCCAGTTGAGCATCGGTATAAGTGTGAAGCGCGCCGTTACGCCGGATTCTGTGCATCCGGAGCCCTCTTGCGAAGGCCCGGATGTGACCGCCATTCATCTGGGCCGGGGGTTGCCCACCCGGCTCGGTGCTACCTACCCGCCAGCTCTCCTCGCGGAACCACGAAGATCTTCAACACGGCGAACCGTGTCGCCTCAGGCTGGCCTATTTGGTATTGCTGCGCGTAGAGATTGCCCGTTTCACCCGAACTGAATCGGCTCGTCTCTGTTGCTCTGATCCTCACCTTAGGGCCTTGCGGCTTGTCGGTGGAGAGGTGTTACCTCCTACGCTGTCCTGTGCAGTCCGGACGTTCCTCCAGCACTCCCTTTCGGGTGCCCTTGCGGGCTTGTGCCAGCGACGGCCTGGCGCGCTTCACCCGCGCATTATCCCGCCTGAAGCCAGCGGTGCCGTCATGACACTCCTGAAGGTGTCAGACAATGCCGGTTTTGTCCTGGACTGCTTGATCGCCACAAGCCAACCTCCGCCATGATCCGACTCTCCGAACTCAAGCTGCCCCTGGCCCAGGTGCCCACCGAGCACCGCCGCGCCGCCGACGCACCCACCGAAACCGACCTCGACCGCGAGCCCCCGCCGCACCCGGTGGACGCGCTGATGCAACTGGCGGCCACCGTGCTCGCCATTCCTGCGTCAGACATCGCGCACCTCCATGTCTTCAAACGCAGTTTCGATGCCCGCAAGGCCGACCTGCTCGCGGTCTACATCGTCGACGTGACGCTGGCCGATCCCGCGCAAGAAGCCGACTTACTGGCCCGCCACGCTGGCAAGCCACACGTTCAGCCCACGCCCGACATGGCCTGGCATCCACCCGGTCAGGCGCCCGCTGGCTGGCCGGCCGACGAGAGCGAGCGCCCGGTGGTGGTGGGTCTGGGGCCCTGCGGTTTGTTCACCGCACTCGCCCTGGCACAGATGGGTTTCAAGCCGATCGTGCTGGAGCGAGGAAAGCCGGTGCGCGAGCGCACCAAGGACACCTGGGGCCTGTGGCGCAAACACGTGCTCAACCCCGAGAGCAACGTGCAGTACGGCGAAGGCGGTGCCGGCCTGTTCTCCGACGGCAAGCTCTACAGCCAGATCAAGGACCCCCGGTTTTTCGGCCGCAAGGTCATGCAGGAGTTCGTTGACGCGGGCGCGCCGACCGAAATCCTCTACACCGCGCATCCGCACATCGGCACCTTCAAACTCGTGCGTGTGGTCGAGGCCATGCGAGAGAAGATCATCTCGTTGGGCGGCGAGATCCGCTTCCAGCACCAGGTGTGCGGCCTCACGCTTTCCAGCGAAGCTGGCCAGCAGCACATCGCATCGCTGAAGGTGCGTCGGCTTGGCGCCGGAGACACGATCGACATGCCGGTGCAGCGCGTGGTGTTCGCTCTGGGCCACAGCTCGCGCGACACCTTCGCGCAGCTGTGGGACGCGGGTGTCTTCATGGAAGCCAAGCCGTTTTCGGTGGGCTTTCGCATCGAGCACCCGCAGGGCGTGATCGACCGTGCGCGCTGGGGCCGCCACGCGGGCCACCCGCTGCTGGGCTCGGCCGACTACAAGCTGGTGCACCACGCGAAAAACGGCCGTGCGGTCTACAGCTTTTGCATGTGCCCTGGCGGCATGGTGGTGGCGGCCACTTCGGAGCCCGGGCGCGTGGTCACCAACGGCATGAGCCAGTATTCGCGCAACGAACGCAACGCCAACGCCGGGCTGGTGGTGGGCATCGAGCCCGCCGACTTCCCGCAAACCTTTCCCCAGGATGTGCCGCTGTGGACCGCGGCCTTCGGTGAATCGGACGGCCAGCGCTACGCCGAACAGGCCGCACAACTCGCCGCCGCTGGCCAGAACCATCCACTGGCCGGCATCGTGCTGCAGCGCGCACTCGAAACCCGTGCCTACCAGCTCGGTGGTGCCACCTACGAAGCCCCGGGGCAGTTGGTGGGCGATTTTCTGGCGCGGCGTCCGTCCCGTGCGCTGGGCGAGGTGGTGCCCTCGTACCAACCGGGCGTGAAGCTGGGCGATCTGGCGCCAGCCCTGCCCGCCTACGCCATCGAGGCCATGCTTGAAGCACTGCCGGTGTTCGGCCGCAAGATCCAGGGCTACGACATGGCCGATGCCGTGCTCACCGGGGTGGAGACCCGCACGTCGGCACCACTGCGCATCACGCGCGGCGACGACTTCCAGAGCCTGAACACGCGGGGGCTGTACCCGGCAGGTGAAGGCGCAGGCTATGCGGGCGGCATCCTCTCGGCGGGTGTCGACGGCCTGAAAGTGGCCGAAGCGCTGGTCCAGGACCTGCTTCAGGACAGGAAAAAATCGACAGATGCCGCAAAAATCCCCGCCTTGTGACGATTCTTTACACGCGGTGCATCACGGGTTGACCGCGCCGTAGCAGACTTCCACCTATCCGCATCAGGAGTTCCCCATGAAATCCCCAGCCCTCATCCCCATCGCGGCCGGCCTGCTCGCTCTGGCCGGCAGTGGCACGGCGCTCGCCCAGGAAGAGCAAGGCCGCGTGATCAGCAGCACGCCCGTGGTGCAGCAGGTGGCTGTACCGCGCGAAGTGTGCAGCGATGAGCGCGTGACCTACCAAGGCCAGAAATCCGGCGCAGGCGCCTTGCTCGGCGGTATCGCCGGCGGAGCTGCCGGCAACGCCATCGGCAATGGCGGTGGCCGTGCTGCGGCAACCGTGATCGGCCTGGTCGGCGGCGCGATTCTGGGCGACCGCATCGAAGGCCCTGGTCAGCCATACACCGAAACCTACCGCCAGTGCGGCACGCAGACGTTCTATGAGAACCGCACCGTGGCCTACAACGTGGTCTATGAATACGCTGGTCGCCAGTACAACGTGCAGACACCGCAGGACCCGGGCCGCTACATCCGCCTGAACGTTTCACCGGTGGACGTCCTTCCCCCGCCGGTCTACAACAGCGCGCCCGTGTACCAGCCTCAGGTGGAGTACTACCCGCAAAACACCCGCATCACCATCGGCACACAGTACTACCCGCGCTACCAGGTCTCGCCAGGGGTGATCTACATCAACGGCTACCGGTCGGGTTACCGGCCCGACGACCGCCGCTACCGGGACGGTCATCGTGATGGCTACCGAGACAACGACCGTTGGGAACGACGGTAAGCCCCCGCGCCACCCGCAGCGTTCCCCCAGCAAAAAAGCGACCCTCGGGTCGCTTTTTTGTTGGGTCAGAGCCCATCAGCTCTGCTGCAAGGCGGCGATGCGCTCTTCGATCGGCGGGTGCGTCGAGAACAACTTGCCCAGGCCGCCGGTGATGCCGAGCGCCTGCATGGTCTTGGGCAGCTCGCCGGGGGTGAGGCCACCCAGGCGGGCCAGCGCGTTGATCATGGGCTGCTTGCGACCCATGAGGCCGGCGGCGCCCGCATCGGCGCGAAACTCGCGCTGGCGGCTGAACCAGGCCACGATGATGGCGGCCAGGAAGCCCAGCACGATGTCCATCACGATGGTGGTGACCATGTAACCGATGCCCGGGCCGCTGCTGTTGCTGTCGCCCTTGCGCAGGAAGCTGTCCACCGCATAGCCGATCACGCGGCTGAGGAACACCACGAAGGTGTTCATCACACCCTGTATCAACGTCATGGTGACCATGTCACCGTTGGCCACGTGCGCCACCTCGTGACCAATCACGGCCTCGACCTCTTCTTTGGTCATGTTCTGCAACAGGCCGGTGGACACCGCCACCAGCGCCGAGTTCTTGAACGCTCCGGTGGCAAACGCATTGGGCGCGCCTTCGAAAATGGCGACCTCTGGCATGCCGATGCCAGCCTTGTCGGCGAAGCGGCGCACGGTCTCCACGATCCAGGCTTCGTCGGACGTCTGCGGCTGGTTGATCACGCGCGCGCCGGTGCTGAACTTGGCCATTGGCTTGCTGATCAGCAGCGAGATGATGGCGCCGCCAAAACCCATGACGAGCGAGAACCCGGCCAGCGCCGTCATGTTCAGGCCGTTGGCCGTGAGGAAGCGGTCCACGCCCAGGATGCGGGTGGTGACCAGCAGCACCGCCATCACGGCGAAGTTGGTCAGGACGAACAGCAGGATGCGTTTCATGGGGACTCCGGGTAGTGTCAAAGACAACGGGATGATAAGTGGGGTGGCTTGTGCGGTTCTTCAAGCCACACGACCTTCACGCAACCTCGATGGTCAGACTTGAGGCAACAGAAACCGCCGTTCCCAGGCGCTGATTTCGCTCAGAAAACTGTCGTGCTCCATCGCCTTGACCGCCAGGTAAGCCCGCACAAAGCGTTCACCCAGCAGGCGTGGCGCGTGTTCACTCTGGGCCATTTGTTCGTGGGCGGTGGAAAAAGTTCGCGGCAGGCCGCGCGGCAGGTCGTATCCGTTGCCTTGCACCGGATCGCCCGGCAGACAACGCGCCTGCAGCCCGGCCAGGCCAGCCGACAGCGTGGCGGCCATGGCCAGGTAGGGGTTGGCATCGGCACCGGCGAGCCGGTTTTCCACCCGGCGCGCCGCCGCCGGGCTCACCGGCACGCGCAGGCCGGCGGTGCGGTTGTCGTACCCCCAGGCCACGTTGGTGGGCGCCTGGCTACCGCTCACATAGCGCCGGTAGGAGTTGACCGTGGGCGCATAGACGAGCATGAGGTCGGGCGTGAAAGCCTGCAGGCCGCCGATGTAGTGCAAAAAGGCGTCGCTGGCGGACCCGTCGGCCTGGCTGAAGATGTTGCGGCCTTCAGCATCCACCACGCTCTGGTGCAGGTGCATGGAACTGCCGGCCTCGCCGGCGATGGGCTTGGCCATGAAGACCGCGTTCAGGCCGTGCTGCAGGGCGATCTCGCGCGCTGCCGTCTTGAACAGGAAAGCCTGGTCGGCCAGGGCCACCGGGTCGCCGTGCAGCAGGTTGATCTCGTACTGGCACGGCCCCACCTCGTGCAGCCAGGTGTCGGCCCGGATGCCCAACGCGTCGATGGCGGCGTGGAAGGCGTCCCAGAACGGTGCGAGTTCGTTGAGGGCGTTCAGGCTGAAGGCCGACTGCCCCACCTCGGGCCGGCCACCGCGACCCAGCGGGGCGGTGAGTGGTTGGGCCGGGTCCGTCATGGCGGCGGTCAGGTAGAACTCGATCTCGGGCGCAACCACCGGCGTGAGCCCCATGGCCTGGTAGCGCGCCACCACGTTTTTCAGCACCGAGCGCGGGGCGAATTCGCAGAGGCTGCCGTCGAGCTCCACGCAGTCGTGCACCGCCAGGTAGCGCGGCACGCTGGCCCAGGGTGCCAGCTTGAGCGTAGACAAGTCGGGCACCAGGCGCACGTCGGGGTCGCTGTCGGGAAAGATCGGGTCGCAGGAGTACTCACCCGTCACGCACTGCATGGGAATGGCCTGGCAGATCCGCAGCTCGCCACCGGCTGCGAAACTGGCCGCCGGCATGAGCTTGCCGCGCGGGTAGCCGGTGACGTCGGCAAACAGGCACTCCAGGTCGCGCACGCCAGTGGCACGGAAGTGGGCGGCGAGCTCGGCGCGGTCGGCGTCTTGCGCCAGATCCAGGTGGGACCAGGAAGGTGATGTCGGCAGGGTCATGGATTGTTCATGGGAGCGCCTGGACGCCGGGGGCGAAACACACTGGCGTCGGCATAGAAGGCGGGATCATCGTTGGCGGGCCACCAACCCGGCACGCCCAGCACGGGCAGGGGCGTGAACGGCTTGGCCACCAACACCGGCGCGCTCAGGCACCGGGCCAGCCAGGCGTCCCAGGCAGCGAGGTCGTCACCCAGCGATACCGGCACCGGTTCGCTGAACACGTGGGCGGTGATCGACTTGTAAGGCGTGACGAGTTTTTCGAGCAGCGCGTGGCCAAACAGCACCAGCCGCGCCTGCGCCCAGAGCGGGCGCAGCGTGACGAACAGGCGCTGCCAGTCGCGCGCAGTCAAGGCGTCCCACAGCGGCTGGGGGGCTTGCAGCAGCGCGGCGTTTTCATCGAACAGGGTGAGTGCATCGCGCACCGGTCCGCGCACTTCGCGCACGCCAGCGAGTGCGATCTCGCCCGCCTGCAGCTGGTTGAGCCGCTGCTTGGTCAACGGAAAGCGCAGCCAGCACAGGCCGTTGAAAAAATCGTGCAGATTCTCGCGCGTGGGCACCTGGCGGGTATCGAAGATGAACTGCTCGTAGGCCGTGCCGGCGGGCAGATCGGCCTGTGGCACGAAGCGCACCGGACTGGCACCCTGGGCATCGAGTGCCTGCGGCAACACCACGCCGCGAGCCAGCGCCTGGGCCACCGCCAGCCCCTCGGCCGCCACGGGCGCAAACCAGGGCGCGCTCCAGTCCGGTGACAAGCCCAAGGAACTCAGGCCTGCAACCGCCAGGGCAGCGCCTCGCCACCGCGCAGCGGCTTGAGATCGGCCTCGCCGAAGCGGAAGCTCTCAGGCGTGGTCCAGCTCTCGCGCTTGAGCGTGACGGTGCCGCTGTTGCGCGGCAGACCGTAGAAGGCCGGGCCATTGAAGCTGGCGAAGGCTTCGAGCTTGTCGAGCGCGCCCACGGTGTCGAAGGCCTCGGCATACATCTCGATCGCGGCGTGCGCGGTGTAGCAGCCGGCGCAGCCCACCGCGTGCTCCTTCAGGTGGGCCGGGTGTGGCGCGCTGTCGGTGCCGAGGAAAAAGCGGTCGATGCCACTGGTGGCGGCAGTCAGCAGGGCCTGGCGGTGCGTTTCGCGCTTGAGCACCGGCAGGCAGTAGTAGTGCGGGCGGATGCCGCCGGTGAAGATGGCGTTGCGGTTGTAGAGCAGGTGGTGCGCGGTGAGCGTGGCGGCAGTGAAGGGGCTGGCTTCGGCCACGTATTGCGCGGCCTCTTTCGTGGTGATGTGCTCGAACACCACCTTGAGTTCGGGGAAGTCGCGGCGCAGGGGAATCATCTGCTGGTCGATGAAGACGGCCTCGCGGTCGAACAGGTCAATGTCGGGCGAGGTCACTTCGCCGTGCACCAGCAGCAGCAAACCGGCGCGCTGCATGGCTTCCAGCGTCTTGTAGGTCTTGCGAATGTCGGTCACACCGGCGTCGCTGTTGGTCGTGGCGCCAGCGGGATAAAGCTTGAGCGCGACCACCCCGGCGTCCTTGGCGCGCGCGATCTCGTCGGCGGGCAGGTTGTCGGTGAGGTAGAGCGTCATCAGCGGCTCGAAACTCATACCCGCGGGCACGGCAGCGCGGATGCGGTCGCGGTAGGCCAACGCCTGCGCCGCAGTGGTCACCGGCGGCTTGAGGTTGGGCATGATGATGGCGCGGCCGAACTGGGCCGCGGTGTGCGGCACCACGGTGCGCAGGGCCTCGCCGTCGCGCACGTGCAGGTGCCAGTCGTCGGGCCGGGTGATGGTGAGGGTGTTGGTGGGGGTGACAGTCGCAGCGTTCATGCCCCGATTGTCGCAAACCGACCAGCCTACAAAGGCACCTTGTCGGTTGGGTACTTCCAGAAGTCGCGCAGCAGGTAGCTGATGGGCAGGTTCAGTGGCACGCCTTTGGGTGGAATCTGCTTCTCGAACCAGGTGGCGTAGATGGCATGAATCTCACCGCTGTAGATGAGCCGACGCATTTCATCGTCAACGATCTTCTTGAAAGCGGGATCGTCCTTGGACAACATGATGGCCAAGGCCTCGGTGGTGAAGAACCTGCCCACCACCTTCAGCGCCTTGGGGTCGGGGCGCCCGGCAGCCAGGCCAAAGAGCAACACATCGTCCATGGCAAAAGCGTCGGCTTCGCCGCTCTCGACCATGGCCACCGCCTGTTGGTGGTCCTCGGCTTCCAGAATACGCAACTTGAGGAAACGCTCCAGATCGAGGCGACGCAAAGCCGCCAGCGGTGTGGTGTTGCGGGTGGACACCACGGTCTTGAGGGCGGGATGGTCCAGTCGGTCCACCGGGCTGCCCGACTTGACCAACAAGCGCGCACCGGTGATGAAATGCGGAATGGTGAACGCCACCTTGTCTCGGCGGGCGGCGTTGTTGGTGGTGGAGCCACATTCCATGTGAACCTTGCCTTGCGCCACCATGTCAATGCGGTTGGCTGGCGTGACCTGCACATACTCGACCGCCAATTGGGTCAGGCCGATCTTCTGCTGCACCGCCACGGCCAGCCGGCGGCAGATGTCCAGTGCGTAGCCCACAGGCTTCTTCTGGTCGTCAACAAAGGAGAACGGCACCGCCGACTCCCGATGGGCCAACACCAGCTTTCCCTGAGCACGAAGCTGGTCCAGAACAGGTCCGGACTGCGCCTGGGCGAGACCTGTCAGGCTGATAACGGACGCCAGAACCAACCGCGCAAAAGAAGACACTTGTGCCATGGAGCTCTCCAGTTGAGCAACACGCCGGCAGGACGGGGGGGGTGTTGCGGCCTCTGCCGGTTTGCAGCTGGATGAAGCTTAGGCACGAGTCGCCAGGTCGTCTCTAACCCCCCGGCGGTATTTTCAAGGCGCTTCAGTGAGCCAGGATTTTGTTGAGGAAGTCCTTGGTCCGTGGCTGGCGTGCCTCGGGCTTGCCGAAGAAGTCGTCCTTGGAGCAGTCCTCCAGGATCTTGCCGCCCACGTCCATGAAGATCACGCGGTTGCTGACCTTGCGCGCAAAGCCCATTTCGTGCGTCACGCACATCATGGTCATGCCTTCGTTGGCCAGGCCGATCATCACGTCGAGCACCTCGCCCACCATCTCGGGGTCCAGCGCCGAGGTGGGTTCATCGAACAGCATCACGATCGGGTCCATCGACAGCGCGCGCGCGATCGCCACGCGCTGCTGCTGGCCGCCCGAGAGCTGGCCCGGGAACTTGTCCTTGTGCAGCGACAGGCCCACGCGGTCGAGCATCTTGAGGCCCCGCGTCTTGGCTTCGTCGGGACTTCGGCCCAGCACCTTGATCTGCGCAATCGTGAGGTTCTCCGTCACCGACAGGTGCGGGAACAGTTCGAAGTGCTGGAACACCATGCCCACGCGGCTGCGCAGTTTGGGCAGGTCGGTCTTGGGGTCGTGCACCGGCACGCCGTCCACCGTGATCTCGCCCTTCTGGAAGGGTTCGAGCGCGTTGATGGTCTTGATGAGGGTCGACTTGCCCGAGCCCGACGGGCCGCAGACCACGACGACTTCACCCTTCTGGATGTTGGTGGAGCAATCGGTCAGCACCTGCACGCTGCCGTACCACTTGGAGACGTTCTTGAGTTCAATCATGGCAATTCCTGGTTAACGGGCGCATCAACGGATGATGGCGATCTTCTTGTGCAGTTGCTTGACGGACCACGACAACGCATAGCACATGACGAAATAGACCACGGCGGCTGCGAGGTAGGCCTCGATCGGGCGACCGAAATTCTTGCCCGCGACCTCGAAGCCCTTGAGCATGTCGTAGGCGCCGATGGCATACACCAGCGAGGTGTCCTGAAACAGGATGATGGTCTGCGTGAGCAGCACTGGCAGCATGTTGCGGAAGGCCTGGGGCAGCACCACCAGCTTCATGTTCTGGCCATAGCTCATGCCCAGCGCCTGGCCCGCGAACACCTGGCCGCGCGGGATCGACTGGATGCCCGCACGCATGATTTCGCTGAAGTACGCCGCCTCGAAAGCAATGAAGGTGATCACCGCCGACACCTCGGCACCGATGGGACGCCCGATCAGCAACGGCACCAGCAGGAAGAACCACAGGATCACCATCACCAGCGGGATGCTGCGCATGCCGTTGACGTAGACCGTGGCCGGCGCCTCAAGCCATTTCTTGCCCGACAGACGCATGAGCGCCAGCACGGTGCCGAAGATGATGCCGCCGATGGTGGCCACGACAGTCAGCATCACGCTGAAGTACAGACCCTTCAGCACGAAGTTGCTGATGAGGTCCCAGTTGTAGAAAGAAAAGTCGAGGTTGAGGTTCATGTCAGTGCCCCCCCGTCCCGCCGGCCACGACAAAGCCCGGTATGCGCGCGCGCTTCTCGATGAACGCCATGATGCGGTTGATGGCGAAGGCAGAGATGATGTAGAGCCCAGTCACGGCGAGGTAGACCTCGACGCCGCGCGAGGTCTCTTCCTGCGCCTGCATGGCAAACATGGTGAGTTCGGACACCGACACCGCGAACGCCACCGATGAGTTCTTGAAGATGTTCATCGTTTCGCTGGTCAGCGGCGGGATGATGATGCGAAAGGCCATGGGCAGCAGCACATAGCGGTAGTACTGGAAGGTGGTGAAGCCCATGGCCATGCCCGCGTATCGCTGGCCGCGTGGCAGGGCCTGGATGCCCGAGCGCACCTGCTCGGCGATACGCGCCGAGGTGAAAAAGCCCAGGGCGAACACCACGAGTACAAAGCCGGGGACCCCCTGCAAGGCAACAAACATCGAGGGGAGCACGTGGTACCAGAGGAATATCTGCACCAGCAAGGGGATGTTGCGGAACAACTCCACCCAGGCATTGCCCAGACGCACCACCATGGGCCGGTCGGGCAGCGTGCGCAATGTGCCGATCACCACCCCGATCACCAGTGCGAGCAACAAGGCCAGCAGCGCCACCGACACCGTCCAGCCCCAGGCCGACAGCATCCAGTCGAGGTAAGTGATGTCACCGCCCTTGCCAAAGCAGCCCTGCACCGGCTGCCGTTCGATGGTGTCCTCGCAGAACACCTGCCAATCCCAGCTCATAGGAGCCCTTTCTTTTTCTTGTCAACGCAGCGCCACGACGACCGTGGGCGACCACGAAAACGCCCCTTCAAATGATCCACTTGAAGGGGCGTGGCTGGAGCTTGCGCGCTTACTTCTTGACGTAGTCTTCCATCGGCTTGTCGTTCGGCGCAGCCCAGGCCGCCTTGGTGGCGTCGGAGATCGGAAGACCGATCTTCACGTTGGCCGGCGGGATCGGTTGGATGAACCACTTGTCGTACAGCTTGGCGAGCGAGCCATCGGCAATCTGGCGCTTGATGCTGTCGTCCACGGCCTTCTTGAAGGCCGGGTCGTCCTTGCGCAGCATGCAGGCGATCGGCTCGACCGACAGGACCTCACCCACGATCTTGAAATCGGCGGGATTTTTCGCCTTGGAGATGTTCGCGGCCAGGATGGAGCCGTCCATCACGAAGGCATCGGCACGGCCCGATTCGAGCAGCAGGAAGCTGTCGGCGTGGTCCTTGCCGTAGACCTCCTTGAAGTCGATGCCACCGGCGCGCTCGTTCTTGCGCAGCGTCTGCACCGAGGTGGTGCCGGTGGTGGTGGCCACGTTCTTGCCGGCCAGGTCCTTGATGCCGTTGATGCCGGAGTTGGCCTTGACCGCAATGCGAACTTCTTCCACGTAGGTGGTCACGGCGAACGACACGTCTTTCTGGCGCGTGGCGTTGTTGGTGGTGGAGCCGCACTCCAGATCAACCGTGCCGTTCTGCACCAGGGGGATGCGGTTCTGCGAGGTGACCGGCTGGTACTTCACTTCCAGTGAGGTCAGGCCCAGTTGCTTGCGGATGTCGGACAGGACGATTTCGCCCATTTCGGTGTGGAAGCCGACGTACTTGCCGTTGCCCAGGGTGTAGCCCAGGCCGGACGACTCGCGCACGCCCAGGGACACGCTGCCGGACGCCTTGATCTTGGCCAGCGTGTCGCCGGTCTGGGCCAGGGCGCTGCTGGCGGCCAATGCGGTTACGGCCCATGCGAGCAGGTGCTTCTTCATAACGATCTCCTTGCTTGTAAAAAAACGATAAACCCAACGATCTTCAGCTTGATGCGCGGCCCCTCGGACACGGGCACACCACTTGCATGATGCTACGCACGCAAACTCCGTTCCACCCGGGAATTCCCACCCTGCGGGCAACGAGGTCAGTGAATGTAACGAGGGGCCTGGACAAACGCCAATGCCGATTGCAGAGCCGATCATGCAAACCGTTCATGTCCGAATTTACCCCAATGGTCTGCAATGGCGATCCGCGCTAGCAACCACCCGCCAAAGAAGGAATCAAGCCGCTTCCAACCGCTGGCGCAAGTCGTTCCAGAACTTCTCTACCGGGCCTTTGGCCTTGCGCGCCACCGGCCGCTCGCGGTAGATGCGGATGTCCAGGGCGGTCTCCAACCCGCCGCCGGCCGAGACCAGTTTGCGGGTGGCCACCTCGTTGCGAACTGCGCTGGCCGGCAGGAAGGCAATGCCGTGGCCCTCCAGGGCCATGGCCTTGAGGCCTTCGGCCATGTCGGTCTCGTAGATGCGATCCAGGTGCATGGGCACGCTGCTCTGCTTGAGCATCTGGTCCACCGCCCGGCCGAGGTACGCGCCGGGCGCATAGGCCAGGTAGGGCTGCGGATGACCTGCCAGACCCGGCAGTGAGAAGGCGGGCGCACCGGTGGAAGTGGGCTTGACATAGGGCGCCAGCAGCTCCCGGCCCAGCGGCAGCATCTCGTAGCGGTTGGCATCGAGCTGAATGGGCTGCGACTCGTGGTGATAGGCGATCAGCAGGTCGCAGCTGCCCTCGACCAGACGCAGCACCGCGTCGTGCACGTTCAAGGCGATGAGGCGGCTCTTGATCGGGCCACAGGTCTCGCGCAGGCTGGAAAGCCACGACGGAAAAAACGTGAACGCCAGCGTGTGCGGCACGGCGAACTCGATCACGTCCTGTGCTGCCGCCGTGTGAGCCCTGAGCATGGCGCGCGTGCTCTGCATGGCCTGAAGCATTTCCAGCGCCTGGTCGTACAAGGTCTGGCCTGCCGGCGTGAGGCGTGTGGGGTACGAGGAGCGGTCGACCAGATCGGTGCCGGCCCAGGCTTCCAGCGACTGAATGCGACGCGAGAACGCGGGCTGGGTGACGTGGCGAAGCTGAGCCGAGCGGCTGAAGCTGCGGGTTTCAGCCAGGCTGACGAAGTCTTCGAGCCACTTGGTTTCCATGGGGCGCGATTATGGCGTGACCCTAGCCTTCCAGCGTCAACCGTACGGAGGCAACGTACAGCCGCTCCATGGCATCGAGCGCCTGCACCGCAGCAGCGCGATCCTGCAGATGGCGGGCTTCTTCCATCCGCTTGTGACCATCCAGCATGAGCAAGCCGTTGGCGTACTCCGACAAGGTGATGGCCGAATCGGGGTTGAGCGCGAGCGCCTTCTGGTACAGCGCCAGGCCTGCGTCCTTGCTGGCCCCGTGCGTGATGCCCCCCACCACTGCACCCACCTTGTCGATCACCTCGGCGTGGTAGCCGGCCAGCGCGAGGTGCGCATCGGCATGGCGCGGCGCCAGCGCGATGGTGGTCTCCAGTGCACGGCGGATCTTCACGCCCAGCCCTTGCGTGAGCGCCTTGGCCACACTGATGCACTGGCTGTAGCGGGCCAGCGCATAGGCCTGCCAGTACCAGGCGCCGGCGTTGTCCGGCTCTCGCTTCTGCAGAGCTTCGGCCCGTGCCGCGGTGTCCATCAACAGCTGCTGGCGCGCGTGCTCGCGTGGCTCCAGGTAGTTGGCATAGATGCAGGTGGCTTTGTTGGCCACGTTCATGCCCGCGTCACCCAGCGCGAGGCCACTGAGGGCGGCTCGCTGGAACTCCCCGTTGTGAAACTGGGCCCAGGCCTCCAGCACGCCGGCTTGCTCGGGCCAGGGCTCTGCATCGCCCAAGTGCAGCCGATCCCACTGGTGCTGCAGCTGGTTGCTGTCGAACCGGGGTGTCACGGTCCAGGGGAAAGAGGTCCAGGTGTCCATCGTTGTCTCCTCGTGCGTCAGGCACTGGGGCTGTAAGCCGCGGTGAGATGGATCAGGTGCTGCCGCTGCGAGCTCTCAAGGTAAGGCGCCAGCAGGTTGAGCACATGGTAGGCGCCGCGCATCAAGGCCTGTTGCGCGTTGTCCGGCTCCAGCGCGTGGCGCGGATCGCGCACGTACTCGAAGCTCAACCAGTAGGTGAGCACCACCACCATGCTGTCGGCGGTGGGCTCCATTTCGCGCGCGTCCATGGTCACCGCGCTGTTGCGGCTGAGGGCCGCGAGCAAACTTCGGATGGCGCGCGTCTTGTGCTTCAGCACGTCCTGGAAATGGGTTTCCAGCAAACGGTTCTTCGACAGCAGGTCGTTGAGGTCGCGGTAAAGAAAGCGGTACTCCCAGATGATCTCGAACAACGAGTGAAGGAAGAACCAGGCGTCCTCCACGTTGCGCACGCCTTCGCTGGCGCCCAGCAACTCACCCAGCGCCTTCTCGTAGCGCTCGAACAGCGAGTTGATCAGCTCGTCCTTGGCCGGGTAGTGGTAATACAGGTTGCCCGGGCTGATGCCCAGTTCAGCCGAGATCAGCGTGGTCGACACGTTGGGCTCGCCGAAGCGGTTGAAGAGTTCGAGCGTGACCTCGAGAATGCGCTCGGCGGTGCGGCGCGGGGCTTTCTTGGCCATGGCGCTCAGCGGCCCAGGGCCGGTGTGCCGAGCTGGCGCTGCAGGTCGTCCAGGGTGGCGTGCAGTTGTCGGCCCATCGCGGTCTGGGCAGGCACCGACGGCTCTTTCACCAGGTGCAGGTCGGCGTTGGTCAGCGCCGCTGTGTTCAGCGTCACGCCGTGGCGCGCCAACTTGGGCGTCAGTTCGACCTGTCGCTCGCGCAGCATCTTGCGCGTCTGCTGGTAGGCGTGTTCGGCGATCTCGCGGCGCTGGCGGTAGCTGAAGGTGTTGGCGGTGAACAGCTTGGCGTCGCGCTGGTCGGGCTCGATGAGCACGATGTCGCTGCCTGGGTAGAGGCGCTCGTAGTTCTTCATGCCCAGTTCGAGCCGCGAATGGATCATGGAGCGGAAGGTCTGGCTCATCACCGCCGGGAAGCCACCTTCGACCAGCGACGGAATGTGATCGGTTTGTTCGCCCACCGCGTGCGCCCGAAACGGCACCAGCGGATTCAGGCACAACAGCAGCCCCGCGCCTTCGTCGAGCGCCACGGTGGCATGCAGGGTTTTCTTGAGCGCTCCGTCCACATAGTGTTGACCGTCAATCTCAACTGGCGGAAACAGGCCGGGCAAAGCGGCGCTGGCCTGGATCGCCCGCGAGATCGGCACGTGGTCCCAACCCGCCTTGCCAAACGGTGCGGCCTCGCCGGTGTCAAGCTGCGTGGCCACCAGCGTGAGGCGGGCGCGCAAGCGGCGGAAATCGTTGGTTCGGCCAGGTTGGCTGAACAGGCGCTCGATCTGCTGGTGGATGCCCTCGTTGTCCAGCAAGCCCGTGGGCAGCGCCGCGCCCAGGCGCTCGAACGCATTGGTGAAGTCCTTCCCCTGCACGCCCCAGGCCCACAGGGCACTGCCCAGCAGTCCCGGCAGGCGCTGCAGGCGACTCCCGAACTCGGCCCAGGCGGGTTTGAGCAGCCAGGCGGGATCAAAATGGTCGGCCCCCTGGCGGTCTTCGATGAAGGCTTCGCAGAGCTGCCGAGGTGTCATGCCGTTGGCCAGCCCCGCCACGATGAAACCGCCCGCGGACACGCCGATGTAGTGGTCGCAGTGGTTGAGGTCCAGTCCTTCGAGGCTGTCGGCCAGGGCGCAGAGCGCGCCGATTTCGTAGATCGCGCCCAGCGGTCCACCACCAGCGAGGGCCAGCGCAATGCGGGGGCGCTCGGGCTTGACCGGCCGGCTCCTGGCGTTGCGCGGGTGCGGTGCGGGGTGAGCTTCGCGCGGGGTCTTCATGCGTTCGAGTGTAGACCGCAGGTGTCGCTGAAAGTGCTGCATTGCAGCATGAACGGCGGGCGCAAAAAAGGGGCGCGAACGCCCCTGTGCCGAATGCCGCCGTCAGGCCGCATGGTGCCGTGCATGGCGCTCAGGCAGCGGCCGACTTTCGGGTGGTTTTGCGGGCTGCGGGCTTGGCGGCCACCTTGACTGCAGGCTTGGCGGCAGCCACCTTCTTCGCCGGCGCGGCCTGGCGCGCCGCTGTCCTGGCCGGCGCTTTTCCGCCGAGCTGCTGCACGTGCTGGTTGAGCGCATCGATGCGCTTGATCAACGCGTCCACATCGCGCGCCGAGGGCACGCCGAGCTTGTTCAATGCCTTGGCCACGCGCTCCTCGAAGATCGATTCGAGCTTGTCCCACTGGCCCGATGCCTTGGAAGAAATGTCGGTGGCCATGCTGCTGACCTTGTTGGTGGCTTCGGAGATGCGCTCTTCGGCGACGGCCTGGGTCTTGCGCTGGATCGACAGACCTTCCTTCACCAGAGACTCGAAGGCCTTGCCGCCCTCTTCCTGGGCTTTGGCAAACGCGCCGAGGCCAGCCAGCCAGATCTGCTGGGCCGAATCCTTGATGGCGCCGGACAGCGGGGAATTGAAAGCCTGGGCAGCGGCTTTGTTGTCGCCGCCATTCTTCTGGATCTTCTTGACCATGGGTGCTCCTGTGGGTTGAGATGGATGGTCAGGCTTGACGCCCGATTGGCGCCACTGTACGGGCTGGCTGCAGGCCCTGTGTAGGGGCGCAAGACTAATGCCGGCGCGGCGTACGCGGGTTTTTGCGGAATGGGCCACACAGGTTCGTGGACAAGAATGCAGAGACTTCGCCTCGCTCACACCACCATCTGTTTCAGGAGACCTTCATGCATTACTTCGTCACCGGTGCCACCGGCTTCATCGGCAAGCGCCTGGTGGGCAAGCTGCTCCAGCGCAAGGGCGCGGTGGTGCACTTCCTCATCCGCAAGGAAAGCGAAGGAAAGGTGGCGGGTATGCGCGAGTACTGGGGAGTGGGTGCGGCGCGTGCGGTGCCGGTGTTTGGCGACCTCACCACCAAGAAGCTGGGCGTCTCGGCCGACGACGTGAAATCGCTCAAGGGCCAGATCGACCACTTCTACCATCTGGCTGCGGTGTACGACCTGGAAGCCGACGCCGAGAGCCAGATCACGGTGAACGTGGACGGTACGCGCAACACGGTGGAGTTCGCCAAGGCCATCGGTGCAGGCCACTTTCACCACGTGTCGTCGATTGCCGCGGCTGGCCTGTATGAGGGCGTGTTCCGCGAAGACATGTTCGACGAGGCCGAGGGCCTGGACCACCCCTACTTCATGACCAAGCACGAGAGCGAAAAGATCGTGCGCGAGGAATGCAAGGTGCCGTGGAGCGTGTACCGCCCCGCCGCCGTGGTGGGCGACAGCCAGACCGGCGAGATGGACAAGATCGACGGGCCTTACTACTTCTTCAAGCTGATCCAGCGCCTGCGCCAGATCCTGCCGCCGTGGATGCCCAGCGTGGGCCTGGAAGGTGGGCGCATCAACATCGTGCCGGTCGACTTCGTGGTCGATGCACTCGACCACATCAGCCACCTCAAGCGCAGCAGTGGCGCCTGTTTCCACCTGGTGGACCCGATGGGCTACCGCGTGGGCGACGTGCTCGACATCCTGAGCAAGGCGGCGCACGCGCCCAAGATGAACCTGTTCATCAACGCCGCGCTGATGGGCTTCATTCCCAAGAGCGTGAAGAAAGGTTTGATGGCGCTGGCACCGGTGCGCCGCGTCTACAAGGCCATCATGCAGGACCTCGGGTTGCCCGAGGACATGATGACCTTCGTCAACTACCCCACGCGCTTTGATTGCCGCGAGACACTCGCCGCACTCAAGGGCAGCGGCATTGCGTGCCCCAACTTCAAGGACTACGCCTGGCGGCTGTGGGACTACTGGGAACGCCATCTCGACCCCGACCTGCACATCGACCGCAGCCTCAAGGGCACCGTGGCGGGCAAGGTGGTGCTGGTCACTGGTGGCAGCTCGGGGATTGGTCTGGCGGCAGCGCACAAGTTTGCCGAGGCGGGTGCGGTGACGATCATCTGCGGACGCGACCAGGACAAACTGGATGAAGCCTGCAAGGAAGCGAAAGACAAGGGCTACCAGTTCATCGCCTACCCTGCCGACATCGCCGACATGGCCGATGCCGACCGATTTGTGCAACTGCTGGTGGCCAACCACGGCGGCGTGGATTTCCTCATCAACAACGCCGGCCGATCGATCCGTCGCGCCATCGAAGGCAGCTACGACCGCTTCCACGATTTCGAGCGCACCATGCAGCTCAACTACTTCGGCTGCCTGCGCGTGACCATGGGCCTGCTGCCCGGCATGGTGGCCAAGCGCAAGGGCCATGTGGTCAACATCAGCTCCATCGGCGTGTTGACCAACGCGCCGCGCTTCTCGGCCTATGTGGCGAGCAAGGCCGCGCTGGACGCGTGGACACGCTGCGCGAGCAGCGAGTTCGCCGACCAGGGCATCAGCTTCACCACCATCAACATGCCATTGGTGCGCACGCCCATGATCGCGCCGACGCAGATCTACAAGAACGTGCCGACGCTGGCGCCGGAAGAAGCCGCCGACATGATCGCGCAGGCCTGCATTTTCAAGCCGGTGCGCATTGCAACCCGCCTGGGCATCACGGGCCAGGTGATGCACGCCATGGTGCCGCGCGTGGCGCAGATCGTGATGAACACGAGCTTTCGCATGTTCCCGGATTCGTCGGCGGCCAAGGGGGACAAGGGAGGGAAGTCGCAGTTGTCGGCTGAGGCTGTTGCCATGCAGCAGATGATGCGGGGGATTCACTTCTGACTCTTGTGTTTGAAGTGGTGGGTTTGTTGTCGTGGCAGGCCGGGTCTCGGCCCGGCGGCCGAGGCACTTTTCTTTGCTTCGCCAAAGAAAAGTACCCAAAAGAAAGGCGAGCCGAAGACCGGGGCCCTGCGGGCTTCCTTGCGCTGCTCGTGTCGCTCGGGGTGCGCGCAAACTTGTCCGCTGCGCGGCCTTCGGACATGCGCGCCCCCTGTCCGAGCGCCCCTGTGCTGCTCAGCCCGGTCTGACGGCGGGCTCGTTGGCCTGGGTTTCTGTATGCGGGCCCTCACCCCAGCCCTCTCCCAGAGGGAGAGGGGGCAAGGCACGTGCTCCGGAGAGGGAAGCACTCCCCGCATTCACTCCCTCTCCCTCTGGGAGAGGGCAGGGGTGAGGGCACCCCCACCAACCAACTAGCCGGAGAACACCTCCCCATGCCGTCATTCGCTGGCGAGTAGCGCAGGAGCGCCCGGACAGGGGGCGCGCATGTCCGAAGGCCGCGCAGCGGACAAGTTTGTGCGCCCCCCGGGCGATCCGAGCAACGCAGCGTGCCCGAAGCGCAGCGTAGGGACAGCGAATTCGGCTCGCCTTTTCTTTGCTTACTTTCTTTTGGCGAAGCAAAAGAAAGTGAGTCGGCCGCCGGGCCGAGACCCGGCTCGCCACGCAAGCAAAACCACCACATCAAAAGCAGTCAATCCGCCCCACTCTGCTGCAAAGCCCACATCCCCGCATAAACCCCACCCCGCGACACGAGATCCGAATGCGTCCCCCGCTCAACAATCTCCCCATTCACCAACACGAGAATTTCATGCGCGTCGACAACAGTCGACAAACGGTGCGCAATCACCAGCGTGGTCTTGTTGCGCGCGGCTGATTTCAGCTCGGCCTGAATCGCCCGCTCGTTCGCCGAGTCCAGCGCCGAGGTGGCCTCATCAAAAATCACGATGGGTGGATTCTTCAGCAAGGTACGGGCAATGGCCACCCGCTGCTTTTCACCGCCCGAGAGCTTGAGGCCCCGCTCGCCCACCATGGTGCGGTAGCCCAGTGGCAGTTTCTCGATGAAACTGTGGATGTGCGCAGCCTGCGCGGCCTGCACCGCCGCGTCGTGTCCGGCCTCGGGACGACCGTAGAGGATGTTGTATTCGATGGTGTCGTTGAACAGCACCGTGTCTTGCGGCACGATGCCGATGGCCTGGCGAACGCTGGACTGGGTCACGCCCTTGATGTCCTGCCCGTTGATCGCGATGCGGCCGAAGCCGTGCGGGCCTGGCTCGGCACCGTTCGATGCATTGGTCACGTCATAGAACCGGTAGAGCAGACGCGCCAGCGTGCTCTTGCCCGAACCCGACGGCCCCACCACCGCCACCGTCTTGCCCGGCGGAATCTCGAAGCTGATGCCGTGCAGGATCTCGCGCGCCGGCTCGTAGGAGAAACGCACGTTCTCGAATGTCACCGCCGGCGGGCCGTCCAGGGCCAGTGGCTGGGCACCGGGTTCGTCGGCGATTTCGCGCTCTTTCTCCAGCAGCACAAACATCTTGTCCAGGTCGGTCAGGCTCTGCTTGATCTCGCGGTACAGCACGCCCAGGAAGCCCAGCGGGATGTAGAGCTGGATCATGAAGGCGTTGACCATCACCAGATCGCCCAGCGTCATCTCACCGCTCACCACACCTTGCGTGGCACGGTAGAGCATGAGCACCAGCGCGACGGCAATCACCAGCTGCTGCCCGGCGTTGAGCATGGACAGCGTGGTCTGGCTCTTGATGCGGGCTCGTCGCAGTTTCTCCAGCGCTTCGTCGTAGCGGCGGCCCTCGAACGCTTCGTTGTTGAAGTACTTCACCGTCTCGTAGTTCAGCAGCGAGTCGATGGCGCGGGTCTGGCTGGTGGACTCCAGCTCGTTCATCTCGCGGCGGAACTTGGTGCGCCACTCGGTCACCACCACGGTGAAGCTCACGTACAGCACCAGCGCCACCAGCGTGATCCACACGTAGCCCATGTCGAACCGGGTGCCCAGCAGCGCCAGCACCATGGTCACTTCGATCAGCGTGGGGATGATGCTGTAGAGCGAGTACGAGATGAGCGACTGCACGCCGCGCGTGCCGCGCTCGATGTCGCGCGTCATGCCGCCGGTCTGGCGCTCCAGGTGAAAGCGCAGGCTCAGCGCATGCAAATGGCCGAACACCTGCAGCGCGATGCTGCGGGTGGCGCCTTCGGTGGCCTTGGCAAACACCAGCTCGCGCAGTTCGGTGAACACGCTGGTGGACAGGCGCAGGCCGCCGTAGGCCAGCAGCAGACCCAGCGGCACCACCAGCATGGCCTCCGCACTGCCGGGCTTGATGCTCATGGCGTCGACCAGCTCTTTGAGCAGCAGCGGCACACTCACGTTGGCCATCTTGGCGCCGACCATGAACGCCAGCGCCAGCACCACGCGCACCTTGTATTGCCAGAGGTAGGGCAACAGGCGTTTGAGCGTGGCCCAGTCGGAGCGCTGGGGTTTGCCGCCAGAGGCACCGGGGCTCGCGGGCAGGGCAATGGAAGCTTGGGAGGGGTTGTCGGGGCGCATGCGGGAGAATGAAGACTGTTGTACAGAGATTGTGACCATGCCAAGCAAAACAAGCCCGAACCCGGAAACCACCCTGCCCCACGACAGGGAACTGGTGTTGAAGGTCATTCCCATGCCGGCGGACTGCAACGCCAACGGCGACATCTTCGGCGGCTGGGTCATGGCGCAGGTCGACCTGGCCGGTGCCGTGCTGCCCGCGCGCTACGTGCGCGGTCGCATGGCCACGGTGGCGGTGAACCAGTTCATCTTCAAGCAGCCGGTGCGCGTGGGCGACATCCTGAGCTTCTTCGCACACGTCACACGGGTGGGCAACACGTCCATCACGGTGCAGGTGGAGGTGTTCGCCGAGCGCTTCTCGGCCCAGGGCCAGTACGTGAAGGTCACCGAAGCCAGCCTGACCTATGTGGCCATCGACATGGAGGGCCGGCCCCGCACCATCCCCAAGGAAGGCCTGGACCTGCCAGGCGTGGTGTACTGAGCCCACGTCAGCCCGGCCAGGATCCTGGTTGGTGCGGTCTCGATTCGGCGCAAGGCCGATGACAACGCAAGCCCTGTGTGAGCAGTGGGGTCGGATGGCGTCATGCCCCCATCATGGCAATCGCGTCAGGGCGTTCGGGTTCCGCGGTAGGCGAGTTCGCTGCGGGGATCGAACACCAGGGTGGGCGGCGAGCGGTCCAGGTCCACGATGAAGGGCGAGCTGCCGTCTGCGGCAAAGATCTGGTTGCCGTTGCGGGTCAGGTTGACCTCGACCGCTTCGATGCGCCGGTAGTCCGAGCTCACGCGCACAGTGGCGCGGTCGATGCGGGTGATGGTGACCTCGATGTCGCTGCGCGACGGCCCTTTGGAATCGGCAATCACGTCACCGCGGTAGGTGCCCACCACCAGATCGGCCAGGCCCGGCATGTCGGCCGGGGTGGGGGCGGGGGCGCCAGGCTGTTTTGCAGCCGGCGGCTGCAGAGCCGGTGGCTTGACCGGGGCCTGCGCGCTGGCGGGCGCGGGCGCCACGGCCACAACCGCCGGCGTGGTCGCGGGCGTGGATCGCCATGACCCCAGGCCATACAGCCCCGCGCCCAGGGCCACGGCCAGCGCGGCCAGGGCCGGCACCGCCCAGCGGCGGCGGCTGGTTGCGGGGTGCACCACCAGTCGAGGGCGCGGCGCTGGTGCCGCGCCGCCCATGGCATGGGCCACGCCCTGACACAGCGCCTGAAAGCCCGGGTGCAGTTCGTTGCCCTGCCAGCCCAACAGGTCGGCGGCCTGCTTGCGGCGGAACTCCAGCGGCAGCTTCACGTTGTCGATCAGCGCGGGCACCAGCACGCCGCGCTCGGAAGCCGCGGCCGCTTCGTTCTTCACCCACTCGGAAGCAATCGAATTCACCGACCAGAGCACCACCACGCAGCGGGCAGTTTCCAGTTCGCGCTCGATGGCCTGGTCAAAGGCCTGGCCGGCGATGATCTTGCGGTCCCACCACACCGACCAGCCCATGTGGCCCAGCGCGGTGGCCAGCCGCCCGGCCCGCTCGCGGTCTTCGCTCGCGTAGCTCAGAAAGACATCACTCATGGTTCAACTCCCTGGGTCTGAGACCCCTCGGGATGCTAAACGGATCAGGCGGGGGCGGGAAGTGAGTCCAGACGCGGGTGCGCTCAGCCCGCCCAGTGCCGGTTTTCAAGTGCCTGCGCGATGCGCAGTGCGGCGCGCATCGCGCCATCGGTCTCCACCGGCCGGTAGCGCACTGGCTGGTGCATGGCGGCCAGCGCCTGCTCGGCCAGGCGCTCGGGCGACAGATCGCGGTAGTCCAGCGATCGGTCGGCCTCGTAATTGAACAGCCGGCGGCGCACGTGCACGCACTGCTCGAAATGGTTTTGCAGCGGAAAGCTCAGGAACGGCCGGCGCGTGGCCACGAGTTCCATCGTGGTCGACAGACCGCCCTGCACCAGCGCAAGGTCGCAGCACGCCAGGTGTTCGTACAGGTTGTGCACGTACGACTTCACCTCCAGCCCGTCCAGGCGCGGCAACTCATCGGCGGCCATGCGCGGGCCGGCCACCACGATGAGGCGCAGCCCGGGCTCCTGCTGTTTCATGCGCGGGAACGCCTCGGTGATGCGGTTCAGCAGGTGGCGCCCGACCCCGGTTCCCCCCACCGTGGCGATCACGATGCGTTCGTCGCTGCGGTAGCCGTGGGCGGCCCGCAGGCGTTCGGTGTCGGCCAACGTGGTCGGGTCGAACGGCAGGGCGTAGCCGCAGTAGCAGAAGTTGCGATCGGTCCATTCGCGGATGCCGGGCAGGCCGGGGCCAAAGGGCTGCTCGGTCACGTCCTCGCTGTTGCCCACGAAGATCGCCGCGTCGCGGATGTGCGGGTACCGCGCCACGTGCTTGATGTCGTCGGCGTTGCGGTCGGCACACAGAAAGGCTTCGCGTTCGTTGCCCGCCTGGGTCGGCAGGCAACCCACGAAGTCGGTCAGGAAGACGAAGGGCTGGCGCTTGAGTTCGGGGTTCTCGTGGTACTGGTGGTCCACGTCCCAGGCCTCGTCGCCGATCACCACGTCGTAGTGCTCCGCCTCCATCAGGTCGACAAAGGTCATGAAGTTGCGCGCCATGATTTCGTCCATGGTGCGCAGGGCAAAGAAAGCCGAGAGGTCATGTTCGCCGGCCTCCTGCTCAAAGTGACGGCTCTCGTTGGCCAGGCGCTTGCAGATCGGATGCACACGTTCGCCCTCGCGCTCCAGGTAGCGCGCGGCCGGGTCGGTGGTGAACCAGTCGATCACCAGATCGGGCTGCAGCTTGCGCAGTTCGCACGCGATGGCCAGGTCGCGTTGCGCGTGGCCCAGGCCAATGGGACTGCAGATGAACAGCGCGCGGCGCGGCCGCGCCATGGCGCGCGTCCACGTGGTGTGCCGCGGTGCCGTGCCCACGAAGTCGCGCACCGCGCGGTTGAACATCACCGGATCGCGCGCGGGCTGCACATGGCCACCGGCGCCCACGGTGATCATGGACGCGCCGGGCACCAGCTCGTGGATCGCCTGGCCCTTGGCGTAGGGAATGCGCTGGTCCTGGTCGGCGTGGATCACCAGCGTGGGGCACTGCACGCGGCGCGCGAAGTCGCGCACGTCGTGACCGAACCAGCCGTTGCGCGCCCAGGCGACGGTCTCGCCGTCGGTGGCCCAGCCGTAGTGCACGCCGTCCTCGATGTGCTTGGTCGAATGGGGCTCGGTGAAGATCGACGCCACAAACGCGTCGAGCACTTTCGGCCAGTGCTCGCGGACGAACTGACTGTCCTTGCCCAGCATGCGGGCGCGCTCCTCGGGTGTCTGCACCGTCTCGGAAAAACCGCCAGCGGTGATGAGGTGCGTGATGCGCTGCGGCTGCTCGCCCGCCAGGCGCAGCGCGATCATGGCGCCGGCCGACAGCCCCACCAGCGCGAGTTTCTGCACCCCGATCGCGTCCAGCGCGGCCACGAAATCGCCGTGGTACAGCTCGAAGTCGTAGTGCTCCTGACCGCGCGGGCGATCGCTTTTGCCGTTGCCCCGGTTGTCCACCGTGATCACGCGGAAATGCTCCGACAGGTAGGGCACGGTGGCCTTGAAGACCGAGGTGTTGACGAACTGGATCGGGGGCGCGAACGCGATCCACGGGCCTTGCGTGCCCCACACGGCGTACCAGATCTTCACGCCGTCGCGGTCCACGAAGCCTTGCTGCGCAGGCTCGATGGTGGTGAAGGGATAGGGTTTGGTGGCATCGAGCGCGCCGGCGGGCGGCAGCGGTCCGGCAATACGGTCGAAGCGCTCGGGCCAGTCGGACGCGGTTGCCTTCGGATCGGTTGTGCGGGTGTCCATGGTCAGCCTTTCGGTTGTCTTGCCTTTGCCAAGGGTGTGCGTGCGGGCCGTGCGGCCGCCAGATCAAGCGCCGTGAGCAGCTGCTGAACAGCGTCCAGCGCCTGATCGTGGCGGGCCTTTTCGACGTCGCCACCGATGAGCCGCGCGAATTCCATGCCCAGCCAGAATTCAGAGATCAGGCTGGCCAGTGCGTCGGCGGTGAACGCAGGCGGCAAGTCGACCGCGTAGGTTTGCAAGGCCTCGCGCACCGCCTCGAGCACCACCTGTTTCCAGGCCGTGATGCGCGGCACAAACTGCTCACGCAGACCGGGGTTGGACAGGCTGGCCGCGTACAGCTCGGCCTGCAAGCGCACGAAGCCGGAGTTCACGTCGTCCTCGTAGAACGCGCGCGCCTGCGCCCACTTCTCGGCAAAGCGGCCAGGCGCCGCATACATCTCTCGCTGGCGCTGCAGCAGGTGCTGGTTGGCCGCATCGAGCACGGCAATGACGAGCTGGTCCTTGGTGCCGAAGTAGTAGTTGATCAGGGCGTGGTTGACGCCAGCGTCCCGGGCGATCTCACGGGCGCTGAGTGCGGCGTAGCCCTGGGTGGACAGGCATCGGAAGGCCGCGGCGAGGATGCGCGTGCGCGTGTCGATCGGGTCAGGGACCTGGAGGCGGTCCGGCTGGCTCGTTGGGGCCGTTCGCCGGCGTGGGGAGATCGACTTCTTCACGGGCAGGACAGACATGCGCTTGATTTAACCAGTTGTTTTAACCAAGTGGTTAATCTAGCGTTGAAGGCCGATGGCGTCAATCCAAATCGAGCGGCGCCGGCATGGCCGACGAGTGGTGGTCCACGATCAGCCAGCACGCATCGACGCGGCGGTAGACGAAGCTGAAACGCGCTGGAATGCAACGGCGGTTCGTGGCGGCGCCCAGCGCCAGGGTGTAGCCGCCGGTGCTGATGGCGGTGTCGCCATACAGCCTGACCTGCACGTCGTTCAAGGCCATGCCGGGTGCGGGTTGCAGCGCAAAGACCGCAGAGAAGTAGGCCGCGATGCCCTCCTTTGATGCGATCAGCACGGGCGAGGTGGTACCCCACAGATGGGCCCGAGCGTCATAGAGCGCCAACATGCCCGGCAAGTCGGACGCATTGAAGGTAGCGATCCAGACTTCGGTGGCGGCGCGCACCGAGGCTTCGTCGATGTCAGAACTTTCCATGCCGCCCCTGCCCGGCGGCGAAGCGTGTGGCGCCTTCGAGCGCATCGGGAATGCGCGCCTTGCCGCGCTGCCATTCCTGCAGGAGCGCTTCGCCCAGCGGCAAATCCCACTGGGCCAGGGCGCTTTCGCGGTCCGCGCGCATCGTGGCCTGCGGGAATGCGGCCAGTTGACGCGCCAGGGTGATGGCGGCTTCGCGCGCCTGACCGTTGGGCACCACGCGGTTGGCCAGCCCCATCCGCAGCGCCTCGGTGGCTTCCACCTTGCGGCCGGTGAGGATCAGGTCCATCGCGTGGCTCATGCCGATCAGGCGCGGCAGTCGCACTGTGCCGCCGTCGATCAGCGGCACACCGAAACGGCGGCAGTACACACCGAAATACGCGTCTTCTTCCATCACACGCAGGTCGCACCACAGGGCGAGCTCCATGCCGCCGGCCACCGCTGCGCCGCTCACCGCCGCGATCACCGGCTTGGTGAGCTGCAGGCGCGACGGGCCCATGGGGCCGAGGGCGCGCAAGTCGCTGGCGTTGAAGTCGAGGTCGAGGCCACTGGTTTCGCCCTGAGCGGCGAGTCGCGCTCCGTATTGCAGATCCCAGCCGGCGCAGAAGTGGCCATGCGCTCCGTGGAACACCGCCACCTTGGCGGTGGCGTCGTCCTCGAACGCGAGGAAGGCGGCGTGCAGGGCGTGTGCGGTGGGGCTGTCCACGGCGTTGCGCACCTCGGGGCGGTCGAGGGTGACGATCCAGATCTCGCCTTGTTTGTCGGTGGTGACGGCGCTCATGGCCACCACCCCACGCGCGGAGCGTTGAGCGCGTCGTCCAGTTCGTCCTGTGTCACGTCGATCTCCATCCGCAACAGAGCGCCCGCCATCGCCTTGCCCAGGTTGTCCAGCCGCAGGTTGCGCGCGCCGCCGCCCTGCAACGCACCGCGCAACACGAACTTGAGCGCCAGGATGTTGGGCAGTGGCCAGGCGTCCACCTCGCCCGGCAGCCACGGCGCAAAGTGGGCCTGCACGCGCTCGGCCGTCACTTCACGCGCCAGCAGCTGGTAGCCCACCGCGTTCCACGCGAACAGGCCGAAGTCCACCCAGTCGGCCTTGTCGCCGCTGCGGGCGTGGGCGATGCGCACCAAAGGGATGCGGATCGTGCTCATGAAACCACCTCCCCAAGCATGTCGACGGTCACGCTTGCTTCCACGACGTCGCGCGGGATCAACGTCGGCCAGATGCCCAGCAGCTCGCTCGTGTTGTGCAGGCCCGTGAAGCCGCAGGTGTAGGCCGGGCCGCTCAGGCCGATCCAGGGGAACAGGCGGCCAAAGCCGTCGGCGGCGGCTTTGTCCTGCGTGCGCAGCACCAGGCGGGTCCAGATCTCGTTGCTCTGGTTGAGCGCGTCCGGCTTTGGCAGCGGTGCGAGCGCGCCGTGCGCCGAGTTGAGGCCGGGGTACTCCACGTACAGCTCGTCGTGGGGAATGCGCTTGTCTTTCAGCAGCGTGCGAATGGTCGCCTGCGCGGCCTGCGCCTTGTCCCAGGCGTCGGGCCAGGAAAAGCCCCAGGTCACCTCGGCCTTGTAGCCGTCACGAAAACCGGCCACCACTTTCAGCGTGTCAGTGGGCGCGGTGCCACGCGCACCCGTGAGGCGCACGCGGTCAAAACCTTCGTCGTGCAAGGTGATGTGGCCCATGTCGAGCACCACGTCGGGCGAAAAATAGGCGTGCGGGTTGTGCACCTCGTAGAGCAGTTGCTGGCGCAGGGTATCGAAGTTGATGCGCCCTCCCGTCTCGGGCGCCTTGGTGATGAGGGCGGTGCCGTCCTCGTACACCTCGGCGATGGGGTAACCGATGTGCGCGAGATCGGGAATGGCCTGCCACGCACCCTGGCTGCCGAAGTTGCCGCCGCTGCCCTGCCCCGAGCATTCCAGCAAATGCCCCACGGTGAGGCCCTGGGCCAGGCGGGTGAGATCGCGTTCGCTCGTGGCGCCGGTCAGCGTCCATCCCAGGCCGTGTACCAGCGGACCGAGGAAGAGCGCAGCGTCGGCCACGCGCCCAGTGATCACGATGTCGGCCCCCGCGTCCAGCGCCTGCACGATGGGCTGGGCGCCCACGTAGGCGTTGGCAAACACCAGCCGCTCGCGCACACCAGCCACACCCTCGTGGGTGAAGAGGTGGTCGAAGCCGGTGTCGGCTGCCTGCAAGCGCTGCAACACATCATCACCCGTCACCACCGCCACCTTGGCCTGCCAACCCTTGGCCTTGAACGCCGCCAGCACCGCTTGCGCTGCACCGCGCGGGTTGAGCCCACCGGCGTTGCACACGAAGCGCACGCCCCGCTCGCGCATGAGCGGCCACAGCTTTATGAGCATGGGCACCACGTCGCGTGCATAGCCCAGCGCAGGGTCACGCTGGCGGTCCTTCTGCAGGATGGCCAGCGTGAGCTCGGCCAGGTGATCGCTGGCGATGAACTGCACACCGCCGCGCTCAATGCTCGCGGCCACAGGCTCCCAGTTGTCGCCGTAAAAGCCAAGGCCGGCGCCGATGCGTATGGACTTCATGCTCTGGATACTGATGGCACCTGAGTGACTCTGGATGGGGGTCAACCCCTAGCGGCAGTCACGGGCAAGACAGCTATAAATTGTCCACACCGTCCGGGGCGGCTTGCAACCCGGATGGCAGCGGCGCCCCGCTGCCACGGCGCGGAGAGAACAACAAGGAGACATGCGTGCAACTGCTGCAACTGCTCATCAGCGGTGCGGCCCAGGGCTGTATCTACGGACTCATCGCCCTGGGTTTCGTGCTGATCTACAAAGCCACTGAAACCGTGAGCTTCGCCCAGGGCGACCTGATGATGGTGGGCGCCTTTGCCGCACTGGCCGCCATGACCGTGATGGGCCTGCCCTTCTGGCTCGCAGTGCCCGCCGCCATCATTGCCATGGGCCTGTTTGGCGTGGTGCTGGAGCGCGCGGTGGTGCGCCCCATCCTGGGGCAGCCGGCGTTCTCCATCGTCATGCTGACCATTGGCGTGGGCTACGTGTTGCGCGGCCTGATCACCATGATTCCCAACATCGGCACCGACACCCACACACTGCCCGTGCCCTACGCTGGCGAGGTGCTGCGCATGGGCTCGCTGGTGGTGTCGGCCGAGCAGATCGTGGTGATCGGCGTCACCGGCGTGCTGTGCCTGGGCCTGTTCGCCATGTTCCGCTACAGCAAGCTGGGCATCGCCATGCAGGCGTCGTCGCAAAACCAGCTCGCCGCCTACTACATGGGTATTCCGGTCAAACGGCTCAACGGCCTGGTGTGGGGCCTGGCCGCTTCGGTGGCGGCCATTGCGGGCCTGCTGCTCGCGCCCATCACATTCGTGCACGCCAACATGGGCTTCATCGGCCTGAAAGCTTTTCCCGCTGCGGTGGTGGGCGGCTTCACCAGCCTGCCCGGCGCCATCGTGGGCGGCCTGATCATCGGCATCGTCGAGTCCTTCTCGGGCTTTTATCTGCCCGAAGGCTTCAAGGACGTGGCCCCCTACATCGTGGTGCTGATCATGCTGGTGCTCAAGCCCAATGGCTTGTTTGGCGAAAAGCTGCGGAAGAAAGTTTGAATGGCTTGTGGGTCAGACCACTCGCGCAGCGATGTGCTCTGACCCCAACTGATTGAGAAACATGCGCTTTCTTTTCAAGACCGACTACAACCAAGATATCCGCCTGGCCAAACACGGCGGGCAGACCTTCTGGTACAGCCTGCTGGGCCTCTTTCTCGTGACCGCGCCGTGGGTGATTCAGGAGTACTGGCTCGCGCAACTCACCTTCGTGCTGATCTATTCGGTGGTGGGCCTCGGGTTGATGCTGCTGGCTGGCTTCACCGGCCTCTTTTCGCTCGGCCACGCGGCCTTTCTGGGTGTGGGCGCGTACACGCAGGCCATCATGGTCAACGCGGGCATCCCGTTTCCGCTGGCGCTGGCCTGCGCCGGCCTGCTCTCGGCCGCCGTGGGCATGGTGGTGGGTCTGCCGGCACTGCGGGTCAAGGGCATCTACCTCGGCATGGCCACGCTGGCCTTCGGTTTCATCGTTGAAGAGGTCATGGCGCGCTGGGAGCACGTGACCGGCGGCAACTCCGGCCTGATGGTGAAGTACCCAAGCCTCTTCGGCTGGGAGCTGGACTCCACCAACGAGTTCTACTTCTTGTGCCTGGTGGTCACGGTGCTGGCCACGCTGGCCATTGCCAACCTCATGCGATCGAGCACCGGGCGCGCGTTTGTCGCCATCCGCGACTCGGAGATTTCGGCGCAAAGCATGGGCATCCACCTCGCGCGCTACAAGACCATGAGCTTCGCGCTCTCGGCCGCGCTCGCGGGCATTGGCGGCGCGCTGTACGCGCACAAGATCCAGTTCCTCTCGCCCGAGCAGTTCAGCATCATCCAGTCGATCGATCTGCTGCTCATGGTGGTGATCGGCGGTCTGGGCTCGATCCACGGCGCGTTCCTCGGTGCCATCTTCCTCATCGTGATGCCGCAGCTCATTGCGCTGGGCAAGGACTTCTTGCCCGCGGCCATTGGCCAGGCGGCCGGCCTGCAGGGCACGGTGTACGGCCTGGTGCTGATCGCCTTCGTGCTGTTCGAGCCCATGGGCCTGTACGGCCGCTGGCTCAAGATCCGCGCGTATTTCCAGCTGTTCCCGTTCTATCGCAAGGGCATGTTCAAGCGGCAGAAGAGCTTCCAGAAGTCCGACCGTCTGAAGTGAACACCATGAACGACATCCTCCTTTCGGCCAAGAACCTGAGCGTGCGCTTCGGCGGCGTGCTGGCGGTCAACAACGTGAGCTTCGACGTGAAGCGTGGCGAGGTTTTCACCCTGATCGGTCCCAACGGCGCGGGCAAGACCACGGTCTTCAACCTGATCAGCCGCATCTACACGCCCACCACCGGCACCATCGACTTCGCCGGGCCCGAGGGCATGCTGCGCCTGACCGACCAGGCGCCGCACCAGATCGCCAACCTCGGCATTGCGCGCACCTTTCAGAACATCGAACTGTTCGAGCACGCCACCGTGCTGCAGAACCTGCTGATCGGCCGCCACACGCACCGCAAGACCGGGTTGTGGGGCGAACTCTTCTTCACCGGCAAGACCCGCGCGGCCGAGATCGAGGCGCGCGAGAAGGTGGAGCACGTCATCGACCTGCTCGACTTGCAGCACCACCGCGAATCCATGGTGGCCGGCCTGCCGTATGGCGTGCGCAAGGTAGTGGAGCTCGCGCGTGCGCTGTGCACCGAACCCAAGCTGCTGCTGCTCGACGAGCCGTCCTCAGGGCTGAACGTGGAGGAGACCGAAGACATGGCGTTCTGGATCACCGACATCAAGAACGAACTCGGCATCACGGTGCTGATGGTGGAGCACGACATGAGCCTGGTCTCCAAGGTCTCCGACCGGGTGCTGGCCATGAGCATGGGCACCGAGCTGGCCTCGGGCACGCCGGCGCAGGTGCAGAGCGACCCCGGCGTGATCGAGGCTTACCTGGGCTCGATGGACGACGTCTCCAGCCTGCGCCGCGAAAACCACAAGCCTGTCACCGTGGGGGTGAAAGCATGAGCTTTGCCACCACAGACGCACCGGTCCTGAAACTGCTCAACGTCGAGAGCGCCTACGGCCCGATCAAGGCCATCCGCGGCGTGAGCCTGCAGGTGCGCCGCAGCGAGATCGCCACCGTGCTCGGCTCCAACGGCGCGGGCAAGACCACCATCCTGAAAACCATCAGCGGCATCATCGACCCGCGCAAGGGTTCGATCGAGTTCAAGGGCGAGAACATCACCGCGCAAGACCCGGCCTTCATCGTGCAGCAGGGCCTGAGCCATGTGCCCGAAGGGCGCGAGGTGTTTGCCCTGCTCTCGGTGCGCGACAACCTGCTGATGGGCGCCTACACCCGCAAGGACCGCGACGGCGTGGCGCGCGACATGGAGGCGGTGTTCAACTACTTTCCCATCCTGCGCGAGCGCGCCGCGCAAGATGCCGGCCTGCTCTCGGGCGGGCAGCAGCAGATGCTGGCCATCAGCCGTGCGCTCATGGCCAACCCCGACCTGATCCTGCTCGACGAACCCAGCCTGGGCCTCTCCCCGAAGCTGACCAAGGAGATCTTCGAGATCGTGGTTCGCATCAACCGCGAGCGCGGCACCACCATCTTGCTGGTGGAGCAAAACGCCAACATGGCCCTCAATGCCTCCGACTACGGCTACGTGCTGGAAAACGGCCGCATCGTGATGGAAGACACCTGCGCCCACCTGCGCGAGAAGGACGACATCAAGGAGTTCTACCTCGGCATGAAGGAGGAAGGCGTGCGCGCCGACCGGCGCTGGAAGAAGAAGAAGAACTGGAGATAAGACATGAGCAACCTCTGGGACCTCTCCGGCATCCAGCCGCAAAACAAGGTGGTGCTGGAAGGCGACACCATTCCGGCTCTGTTCTGGAACGGTGTGAAGCAACGTGGGCCCAACGTGTGGATGCGGCAGAAGGAGTTCGGCATCTGGCGCAGCTGGAGCTGGAACCAGACCGGTGACGCGGTGCGCGAGATCGCCCACGGCCTGATGGCCATCGGGTTTGAGGCGCGGGAGACCGCGTCCATCCTCTCCAACACCACCATCGAGTGGGTGCTGTGCGACATCGCCGTGCTGAGTGTGGGCGGCATCTCCAACGGCATCTACCCCACCGACGCGGCCGAGCAGGTGCAGTACCTCTGCGCCGACTCGGGCACCACCGTGCTCTTCGTGGAAAACGACGAGCAGCTGGACAAGGCACTGGAGGTGCGCGAGCACCTGCCTCGCCTGCGCAGAATAGTCGTGGAAGACATGGAAGGCCTGCGCGAGCTCAACGACCCGCAGGTGATCAGCCTGATGCAGCTGCGCGAGCTGGGCCGTGCCCACCTGCAGCAGCACCCCGGCATGCTGGAGGCGCGCGTGGCCGCCTGCAAGCCCGACGAACTGGCGATCCTGGTCTACACCTCGGGCACCACGGGCCGCCCCAAGGGCGCCATGCATTCGCACAAGGGACTGGTCTACACCGTGCGGGGCTACAACACGCTGATTGCCCGCAGCGAGAGCGACGAGTGCATGTGTTTCCTGCCGCTGTGCCACATTGCCGAGCGCATGGGCGGCGAATATTTTTCGCTCTACACCGGGGCCAAGCTCAACTTCGTGGAGAACCCCGAGACTGTGCCGGAGAACGTGCGCGAGATCGCGCCCACGGTGTTCACCGCCGTGCCGCGCGTGTGGGAAAAGTTTTATTCGGGCGTGATGATCACGCTCAAAGAAGCCGGCAAGATCCAGCAGGCCGCCTACGGCTGGGCCATCGGCGTGGGCCAGCAGGTGGCCGATCTGGTGATGGCCGGCAAGCCGGTGCCCGGCGGTCTGCGATTGCAGTTTCATGTCGCGCGCACGCTGGTGCTCAACAACGTGCGCAAGCTCATCGGCATCCACAAGGCACGCTTTCTCGTCACCGGGGCGGCACCCATTTCGCCCGAGCTGGTGCGCTGGTACCTGGCGCTGGGCGTGCCCATGCTGGAGGTGTGGGGCATGACTGAAACCTGCGGCGCCTCCACCGGCATTCCGGCCGAGCGCATCAAGCCCGGCAGCATCGGCCCCGCGGCCAGCTACAACGAGGTCAAGCTCGACCCGGTGACCAGTGAAATCCTGGTGCGCGGCCCCAACGTGTTCATGGGCTACCTGAACCTGCCCGAGAAAACCGCCGAGACCATCGACGCCGAGGGATGGCTGCACACGGGCGATGTGGGCGTGGTGGATGAGGAAGGGTTTTTCCGCATCACCGACCGCATGAAAGACATCATCATCACCGCAGGCGGCAAGAACATCACGCCAAGCGAACTGGAGAACGAACTCAAGTTTTCGCCTTACGTGACAGACGCCGTGGTGATCGGTGACAAGAAGCCCTACCTCACCGTCATCATCATGATCGACCAGGAAAACGTGGAGAAGTATGCGCAGGACAACGATGTGCCGTTTTCCAACTACGCCAGCCTCACCAAGGCGCCCGAAGTGCAGGCGCTGATCCAGACCGAGATCGATCGCGTGAACAAGAAATTTGCCCGGGTGGAACAGATCAAGAAGTTCTTCCTGCTCGACACCCAGCTCAGCGCA
Organism: Hydrogenophaga sp. PBL-H3; assembly: GCF_010104355.1. Taxonomy (NCBI): domain Bacteria; kingdom Pseudomonadati; phylum Pseudomonadota; class Betaproteobacteria; order Burkholderiales; family Comamonadaceae; genus Hydrogenophaga; species Hydrogenophaga sp. PBL-H3. The sequence continues at coordinate 747,900 of NZ_CP044972.1, read as the reverse complement.
GAAGACGAAGAACTCACGCCCACCATGAAGCTCAAACGCAAGCTGGTGCAGACCAAGTACGAGCCGCAGATCAACGCAATGTACAGCTGACCCCGTTCTCTACCCCTCACCCGACCACCACCCCAGGAGACACACAAGATGAAAACCCGACTGACATTGGTTGCCGCCCTGCTTGCCCTGGGCAGCGGCGCTGCGCTGGCGCAGGCGCAAGGCGTGAGCAAGGACGAAATCGTCCTGGGCTCCATTCAGGATCTCTCGGGCCCCATTGCCGGCTTTGGCAAGCAGGTGCGCCTGGGCATGATGCTGCGCGTGGACGAGGTCAACGAACAAGGCGGCATCAACGGCCGCAAGATCAAGCTGCTGGTGGAAGACTCGGCCTACGACCCGCGCCGCGCCGTGCTGGCCGCGCAGAAGCTGGTGAACCAGGACAAGATCTTCGCCATGGTCGGCCACATCGGTACCGCGCAAAACATGGCCGCCATGCCGGTGCAATTCCAGAAGAACGTGATCAACTTCTTCCCTGTGACGGCCGCACGCGAAATGTATGAGCCCTTCCACAAGCTCAAGTACAGCTTTGCCGCCACCTACTACGACCAGATGAAGATCGCCGTGCCCAAGCTGGTGAAGGAAAAAGGCGCCAAGAAGGTCTGCACCATGTACCAGGACGACGAGTTCGGCCTGGAAGTGAAGCGCGGCGCCGAGGACGGCCTCAAGGGCATCGGCATGACGCTGGCGGAAGAAACCAGCTACAAGCGCGGCGCCACCGACTTCGCCTCACAGATGCAGAAACTGCAGGCCAGCGGCTGCGACATGGTCGTGCTCGGCACCATCATCCGCGAGACCATCGGCGGCATTGCCACGGCCAAGCGCCTGGGCTTCAACCCCACCTTCATCGGGTCGAGTGCCGCCTACACCGACCTGATCCACAAGCTCGGCGGCCCGGCCATGAACGGCCTGTACGCCACCATGACGGTGCAGAACCCCTACACCGACGAAGCCTCGCAACCCATCCGTTTCTGGGCCAACAAGTACAAGACCAAGTTCAACGAAGACCCCACCGTGTTCTCGGTGTATGGCTATTCGCTGGTGGACACCTTCCTGCGCGCCGCGGGCAAGGCCGGCAACAACCTGACCACCGAGAGCTTCATCAAGGCCATGGACACCATGACCATCCCGCCCGACATCTTCGGCAGCGCCGAGATGACCTTCAGCCCCACCAAGCGCCTGGGCAGCAACTCCACGCGCCTCTCGCAACTGCAGGACAACCGCTGGAAAGTCGTCTCTGAATACATGAAGATCGACACCGGCAAGTGAACGCTGTGTGATCAACGAATGACACGTTGCCTGCTTCGGCAGGCCATGCGTGCAGCCGCCAACACCTTGTGTGCTGGCGGTTTTTTTTCGCCTGCCCCCGTACCATGGCCGCATGACCCACCTGAGCCCCGCCACAGCCCTGTGGCTCGCCGACGCCATCCTCGCGCTGCACGTGGGCATCGTGCTGTTCGTGGTCGGCCTGCTGCCCCTCGTCTTGATCGGCGGCGCCCTGGGCTGGCGCTGGGTGCGCCACTTCGGCTTGCGCCTCACCCACCTGGCCCTGATGGTCTTCATCGCCGCCCAGGCCTGGCTCGGCCAGCTATGCCCCCTGACCGTGTGGGAACAAGACCTGCGCCGCCTCGCCGGCCAAAGCGGCTACCGCGAAAGCTTCATCGAGCACTGGTTGTCGCGCCTGTTGTACTGGGAAGCGCCTTGGTGGGTGTTTGTGGCGGGGTACACGGGGTTTGCGGTGGCGGTGGGGGTGGCTTGGTGGGGGGTGAGGCCGCATAGCCGGGAGAAGCCCACTCCGACTCAATCCAAGGTCGGAACGCCGATCGATTGAAGATAGGAATAGGTCGCGTCGTAGAAGCTCGGATCTCGAGTGGGATCTTCCTCACTGCCTCCGGGTATCACGAGCGCCATTCCTTGACGGGCGCGAGTGAGAAGAACCCTGTAGGCATTCTTCAAATAGGTTTGTCGCTCAGCCTTGCGCACCCGTTGCCAACGACTACCTACGAATGACCAGTGATCCCAGGCTTGGTCCACCTTGCGAAAGTCTGCATCCCATACGACGCAGGCCCAGTCCAACTCCAAACCTTGTACGTGGAACTCGGTAGCCGCATCTTCCAAGTAGTAGGACGAGCGCACATCGTCCTTAGGACTCAAGAACCAATGAACTGGATCCACTGGAACCCGCACATCGATGGCATGTGGCTTGAGCCGCTGCGCTTGGGAGGACACGACCAAGCCGAAGCGCTCGCTACCCCGCGCATTCGCCTTGACCCACGCCTTAGCAGAGGCAAGGTTACGAGTCACCACGATCGGGTAGCGCGGGAGCAGATCCCGCAAGGTGTCCTGAGCCTTCTGAACTTCTAGATCGAGCACGAACTTAACCCAGTCCGATACCCGCTCAGCTCGGAACGAGCGCATCGAGACGCTGAGGTGTAGCGCCTCATCGAGATGAACCAGATCATGGCTTTGGAGTGCTTCGAGTGCAGCTCCCGACGCATACTCTGATTCTTGCAAGCGCGGCGATATGTGCACGGACCAATGCGGGTAGCGTGTACGCAACGCATCGATCCATTCAGAAATTCCTGCCTCTCCAGTATTGATTTCCTGTCCTCCCCCTACAAGGCAGAGGACTACAGCCCAGTCGGTGTGTCGATCCATGCATGACAGGAGATATTCGGGCTCCGATGCATCGAAGTCAGGCTGCCCCTTTTTGCGCGTCATGAAAGCAACGGTCTGCTCGCGGTTCCAAGCGCGTTGCGCTTCGTCAAAGATGGCTACATGCTCGGGTGGCGCGCCTGGATTGACGAGGCAATCATCCCGGAAGTGGTGGACGTTCTGGATGAAGGTCTCTACTTGGCGACGAGCCACGCTCTTTGTGAGCGACCGACCAGCTTGGCGTTCGCGCTGAACGTGGTCCCGGGCCAACGCTTCGCGGAGTATGGCAACCAACGGACCGTTGCCCGACAAGAAAACGCTGTGCAGCGCACTGGTCGCATCCATGTGCTGTGTAGCTATATCCAAACCAACCAGCGTTTTGCCGGCACCTGGTACACCGGTCAATAGGCAGACAACCTTTCTACCGTGTTGCTGGGCGTCAGCAATAACGGCGCTCAGGTAATTGGAGGTACGGGTCAGATTGGATACACCTGCATCGCTTCTTGATATGTCGGCGACCGAGTGTCCGCTATACAACGCTCGCGCCGCTTCGATGATTGTGGGGGTTGGACTGTAGCGACCTGCCCCCCACGCAGCACCCTCAATTGGTACGCCAGCAACACCCGCGAGATACAAGTCCAGCAATGGCGCCAACTGCTGCGAACCGACCCTCAGAGGTGAGTACACCTCGTCTCCAGCGGGTGACTCGTACCGCAAGTCACTTGTGGGGGCTCGCGTTGCGACCAGCACCGGCACGATAGGCACCCCGTGCGATGGTTCGTGAAAGTTCTTCAGGTCTAACGCGTAGTCCCAGACCTGATCAATCGCATGGCGTTGAAACTCGGTTTCACCAACCTTGAATTCAAGCACGAACACAAGTTGTTGAATGACCAACACGACATCGACGCGTCTGCCGATGCGGGGCAGTACAAACTCGAAGAACACATGACCCCGACCTGCATAAGGCGCAAGCACGGGTTGTAGCAAATCGACCTGTTCCCGCCATGCCTGCATCTGCGGACGTTCAACAGCAAAGTCGCTGCGACTGGCCAAAACTCCGCAGATTGCGTCTGGAGAGGTCTGCAGGAATTCAGTGATCGTGTCCTGGTAGTGCGCTCTGTTCACGTTCATCTCAGCGGCATCCATCCAGGTAACGCAGAGAAGCTGCGGAAAGTTAGCAATTCAAAAAATGTAGGCGCCGTCGCAATCACCCCACCACCACCTCACTGATCTGCATCACCGGCGCGATATCGGTGTAGTTCGGGATGTCGGCCATGATCTCTTTGGCATGTGGGCCGAAGCCGGCCTGGAAGGTTTCCACCGAGTCGCAGAACAGGTGGCACATGCCCACATACGTGGCCGGTGCGCCGGGGGCACCACCGGCCAGGCCTTTGTCCACCGTGTAGGACTTGAGTGCCGCGCCCATCTTGGCCTGCACCATCGGCATGTGCTTGTCGCGATAGTACTCGTGGTTGAAACGCGCGCCCGGGGTGTTGGGGTACATCACGCTGACTTTGATCATGGCTGTCTCCTTGGGGTGGGTTGGGGGAACTTCAAGAAACGATATACGCGCCGGCGCCGGTGGACAACAGCTTGCCGTCCGCCCCCAGAAACTCCATGCGCGTGCTCGCCACGCGCGAGCCCAGGCGCATGACTTCGGCTCGCAACTCAAAGTGCTCGCTGATGCCGGGGCGCAGGTAGTCGATGCGCAGGTCGATGGTGCCGAGTTTGCTGAAGCGGTGCAGGCGTTGCAGGGGCGGCTCCGTCATGTGGCGTGCGCCGATGGCGGCCATGCAGGCCAGGCCGCCCATGGCGTCGAGGCAGGCGCTGATGACGCCGCCGTGGATGCGGTTGTGGCTGTAGTGGCCAACCAGCTGGGGCTTCATGTCGATGCGGGCAGTCACCTTGTCGGGCGTGATGGTGGCGATCTTCAGGCCCAGCACCTGGTTGAACACGATCTTTTCTTCAAACAGCTGTTTGAGCGCGTCGATGAATTCGGGCTCGAATTCGACAGCGGCGGGTGGTGAGGTCGTTGTTGTCTTGCTCATAGATTCCATTGTCGTGCGGCCAGCTCTTTCATGATCTCTTCAGCACCGCCGCCGATCATCATGACCTTCACTTCGCGGTACACGCGCTCGCTCACGGTGCCGCGCATGTAGCCCATGGCGCCGAGCATCTGCACGGCGGCATCAGAACAGTGCTGCATGGTCTGGGTGGCGTGGTTTTTCAAAAGACAAACGTTGGCCACCCAGTCGGCGCCATCGTCTCCTGCGTCCACCCGCGCACCGAGCGCGTCCACCCAGGCCTGGGTGGACTGGATGCGCATCTGCATGTCCATGAGCTTGTGGCGGATCACTTGTCGTTCGATAAGTGGCGCGCCGAAGGTGCTGCGCTGGCGGGCCCAGGCCAGGGCTTCGTCATAGCAGGCCTGTGCAAAGCCGAGCGCCATGGCCGACATGGCGAGGCGCTCGCCATTGAAGTTGCCCATGATCATGCGAAAGCCCGCGCCCTCGGGCCCCAGGCGCAAGCGCGCGGGCACTCGCACGCCGTCAAAGCGCAGGTGCGCCGTGTCGCTGCAGTGCCAGCCCATCTTGTGCAGCTTGCTGCGCGAGATGCCGGGGGTGTTGCAGGGCACGACGATCATGCTGATGCCGCCGGCACCTTTGCTGTGCGGGTCTGTGCGCACCGCCAGCGTGATCCAGTCGCAGCGCATGCCGGAGGTGATGAACACCTTCTCGCCGTCGATCACGTATTCGTTGCCTTCCAGCCGTGCGGTGGTGCGCAGCGCGGCCACGTCCGACCCGCCGCCGGGCTCGGTGATGCCCAGCGCCGCGATCTGTTCGCCGCGCAACACGGGCGGAATGATTTCGGCCTGCTGCTCGGTTGTGCCGTGCACCAGCACGGGCGGCAGACCGATGTTGTGGGTGAACAGGCTGGCCATCACGCCGCCGCTGCCACCGAAGCGCGCCAGCGTTTGCGACATGGCGTTGCGCACGCTCCAGGGCGCGGGTGTGCCGCCCAGGTGCTCGGGGTAGCCCAGGCCGAGCAGGCCGAGTGCGGCCGCCTGGTGGTACAGGCTGCGCGGGAACTCCCCGGCCTCGTCCCACGCGCTCACATGGGGCGCGATGGCCTGGGTGGCGAAGCGCTGCACGGTGTCGAGCAGCGCGGTCCGGTCTTCGGGGGTGAAGTCTTGCGTCGTGTTCATGCTGCAAACGTGATGAGCAATTGTCCGGGCGCGACCTGTTGACCCGCTGCGACCGAGAGGCTCTCCACGGTCAGGTCGCGCGGCGCGCTCAGTGTGTGTTCGAGCTTCATGGATTCGATCACCAGCAGCGGCGCGCCCTTGGCCACGGCGTTGCCGGGCTGGGCGTGCACGGCGATGAGCTTGCCGTTGAACGGGGCGCGCAGTTCGCGCGCGCGCTCGCTGCCGCCGGCACGCTGGGCCGGGTGGTGGCTCAGCTCGGTGAGCCAGCCGTCCACCGTGGCGCCAGCACCTTGCACCTGCACATGCCAGCGGCCTGGCGCCGTGAGCACGGCGTTGGCCAGCCACTGGCGGTCGTCGAGCAGCACGCGCAGCTGTCCACCGGCCAGGGCTTCCACGTGGGCGCTGTGCGTGGTCTCACCGTGGCTGATGCGCAGCTGCCCGGCGCCGAGTTCCTGCACGTCGAGCGAGCAGACCGCATCCGGCAGGCCGAAGCGCAGCGGCCGGGTGAACGGCACGGCCAGGCTGGATGCGGGCGGCGCGGCAGCGTGTTGCACGGCGAGCATGGCCACCACCAGCGCGGGCTGACCTGGCGCGCGCTGGGCGGCGAGGTGGCTGCGCAGGTCTTCGCCGTGCTCGGCCAGAAACGGAATGAGCGCATCGCCCGCCCCAAACACCGGGTGGCGCAGGCAGGCCGCGAGAAACGCGCGGTTGGTCGGCAGGCCTAGCACCTGGGTGTGGTCCAGCGCGTGGGCAAGGCGATCGATCGCCTCGGCGCGGGTGGCTGCGTGGGCGATGAGCTTGCCCAGCATCGAATCGAAATGCGGTGTGACTTCACTGCCGTTTTCCAGCGCGTGGTCGAAGCGCAGGCCGGGGACCGTCGGTGGTTCGGTGAAGCGGCCCACGCGGCCGGTGTGTGGCGTGTGGTGGTCGTCTTCGGCGCACAGGCGCACTTCGATGGCGTGGCCCTGGAACGTGATCTGCTCTTGCGTGAGCGGCAGGGGTTCGCCGCGCGCGACGCGGAGTTGCCATTCGACGAGGTCCAGGCCGGTGAGTGCTTCGGTGACGGGGTGCTCCACCTGCAGTCGGGTGTTCATCTCCATCAGGTGGAAAGCGCTGCCCTCCAGCAGAAACTCCACCGTCCCCGCCCCCACATACCCCGCCGCCTGCGCCAGCGCCACCGCGCAGTGCCCCAGCTCTTCGCGCAGGGCTGGCGACACCGCCGGGCTCGGCGCTTCTTCGATGATCTTCTGGTGTCGGCGTTGTACCGAACAATCACGCTCACCCAGGTGCACGCAGTGGCCGTGCGCATCGGCAAACACCTGCACCTCCACATGCCGTGGGCGCAGAAGCGCGCGTTCGATCAGCAGGTCGCCGTTGCCAAAGCCGCTCAGGGCTTCCGACCTCGCGCTGCGCAGTGCGGGCAGCAACTGAGACGCGTCCAGCACCAGCCGCATGCCGCGCCCGCCACCCCCGGCCACCGCCTTCACCATGAGCGGAAAGCCCACGCGCTGCGCCTCGGCCACCAAGGTGTCTTCGCGCTGGTCGGCACCAAAGTAGCCGGGCAGGCAGGGCACGCCCTGCGACAGCGCCAGCGCTTTCGCGGCCGACTTGCTGCCCAGCGCATGAATGGCCGCCGGCGGTGGGCCGACCCAGGTGAGGCCGGCGTCGATCACGGCCTGCGCGAAGTCGGCGTTTTCGCTGAGGAAGCCGTAACCGGGGTGCACGGCATCGGCGCCGGTGGCGCGCGCGGCTTCAATCAACCGGTCCACGCACAGATACGACTCGGCCGAGGTGGTGCCACCCAGCGCAAACGCGGTGGTGGCGTCAAACACATGCAGCGCGTGGCGATCGGGGTCGGCGTACACGGCCACGGTCTGGATGCCCATGGCGTGCGCGGTGCGGATCACGCGGCGGGCGATCTCGCCGCGGTTGGCAATCAGCAGGCGCTTCATGGCTTGTCGGCCCAGGGTGCTGGTTTTTTGCGGGCAAACGCGGCCAGGCCCGCCGCCGCCTCCGGGCCACGCAGTGCGGCGGCAAAGGCCATGGCCGCTTCATCGCGCAGGTCGGGCACATCGCCGCGCAGGCGCTGCAGCAGGCGTTTGGTGCTGGCCACCGCGCCGGGGGCGGCGCGCTTGAGCCGCTCAAGACGTTCCTGCAGGCCTTTCTCGAGTTCGCCGTCGTCGGCCACCTCGTCCACCAGGCCCAGCTGCATCGCGGCCTCGGCGCGAAAGCTCAGGCCTTGCAGCAAACACTGGCGTGCTTTGGCCTCGCCCAGACGCATCCACACAAAGGGCGCGATCTGCGCGGGCGGCAGGCCCAGCGTCACCTCGGGTGTGCCGAACACCGAGCGCTCGGTGGCGATCACGTGGTCGGCGCAGCACACCAGGCCAAAACCACCCCCCATGGCCGCGCCGTCGACCGCGCACACCAGCAGTTGCGGCAGCGCGCACAGCGCGTGCAACACATCGCCAAAGCCCCGGTTCAGGGCGATCAAAGGGTCGTCTTCGCCGGGCTTGAGCGGCTGGCCGATGGCACTGGAAAAGTTGCCGAGGCTGCCGCCCGCGGTGAAGGCGCCGGGCGCGCCGGTGAGCACGATGACGCGCAGGGTGTCGTCTTGCTGCGCGCGCAGGGTGGCTTCATACAGGCCGAGCACCATGGCGTCGCTCAGGGCATTGCGCGTGGCGGGGTCGTTGAGGGTCCAGCGCTCGGTGTCGCCCCGCCGCTCAATCAGGAAGGTCTGGCTCACTTCACTGGCCTTTTTGTGATGCCCATCGTCTTCGCCAATATCCCCAACATCACCTCGTCCGCCCCACCGCCGATGGAGGCCAGCCGACCATCGCGGTACATGCGCGAGACCTTGTTCTCCCAGGTGAAGCCCATGCCGCCCCAGAACTGCAAACAGGTGTCGGGCACGGTGCGGTTCAGGCGCCCGGCCTTGAGCTTGGCCATGGTCGCCCACTCGGTCACGTCTTCGCCGGCCACGTAGCGTTCACACGCCAGGTAGGTGAGCGCGCGCAGGCTCTCCACCTCGGTCTTCAGCTCGGCCAGCTTGAACTGCACCCACTGCTGGTCGGCCAGGCTGGCGCCGAAGAGCTTGCGTTCCTGCGCCCACTCCACCGTCCAGCCAATGCAGTTGGTCAGGCTCTCCAGCGTGCTGGCCGCGCACCACAGGCGCTCTTCCTGAAACTGCTGCATCTGGTAGATGAAGCCCGCGCCCTCCTGGCCGATGCGGTTGCTCTGCGGCACACGCACCTCGTCAAAGTAGATGAGTCCGGTGTCGCTGCTGTTCATGCCGATCTTCTTGATCTTCTGCGCCACCTCGATGCCTTTGACGAGCTTGCCGTTCTCGCGCATGCGCACCATCACCAGGCTCTTGTTCTTGTGCGCAGGGCCGTCGCTGGTGTTGACCAGCATGCACATCCAGTCGGCCTGCAGGCTGTTGGTGATCCACATCTTCTGGCCGCTGATCACGTAGTCGTCGCCGTCCTTGCGCGCCACGCTCTTGATGGCCGACACATCGCTGCCGGCACCGGGCTCGCTCACGCCGATGCAGCCCACCATGTCGCCCGCAATGGCAGGCGCGAGAAATTCGCGCTTGAGTTCTTCGCTGCCGAAGCGCGCGAGCGCGGGTGTGGCCATGTCGGTCTGCACGCCGATGGCCATGGGCACACCGCCGCAGTGGATGTGTCCCAGCGTTTCGGCCATGGCCATGCTGTAGGAGTAGTCGAGCCCCGCGCCACCATGCGCCTCGGGCTTGGTGAGGCCGAGCAGGCCGAGATCGCCCAGGCCCTTGAAGATCTCGTGCGCGGGCATCATCTCGGCCGCTTCCCATTCGTCCACATGCGGGTTGATGTGTTCGTCGATGTAGCGCTTGAGCGTCTTCTGGATCTCGCGGTGTTCGTGGGTGAATTGCATGGCTTGTCTCCTGTTGTTTTGAATGGGTGCTTACATGCGCGCCACGCCGAACTGCATGGGTCGGGGTTCGCGCGCTGCTGCTTCAGTGCAGGTGTCCAGGCAGAAGGCGAGCACGGCACGGGTGTCGCGCGGGTCGATCACGCCGTCGTCGAGCACCAGGCCGCTGGTGTAAAAAGCGTCGGCCTGACTTTCGAACACGTTCACGATCTGGTCGAACTGCGCCTGCATCTGCACCGGGTCGGGCGTGATGCCTTTGCGCGCCATGCCAGCCTCGGCCACGATCTGCATCGTGCGCGCGGCCTGCTCACCGCCCATCACCGCCGTCTTGGCCTGCGGCCAGCTGAAGAGAAAACGAGGCTCGTAGCCGCGCCCGCACATGCCGTAGTTGCCTGCGCCAAACGACGCCCCGCACTGGATGGTGATCTGCGGCACGGTGGCGCTGGTCACCGCCTGGATCATCTTGCTGCCGTGCTTGATCATCCCGCCCTGCTCGCTGTCCTTGCCCACCATGTAGCCGGTGGTGTTCTGCAAGTAGACGATGGGGTGGCCGAGCTGGCACATCCACTGGATGAAGTGCGTGGCCTTGTTCGCGCCGGCCACGTCGATCGGGCCGTTGTTGCTGATGATGCCCACCGCGTGGCCGTGGATGCGGGCCTGCACGCACAGCGTGGCGGCGCCAAAGAGCGCCTTGAATTCGAGCAGCTCCGAGCCATCGACGATGCGGGCGATGACCTCGCGCATGTCCACCGGCTCGCGGTGGTGCGCAGGCATGAGGGCGAGGAGTTCTTCGCCAGGAAGGAGGGGTTGGCGCTCGTGGCCCCCACCCCTGCCCTCCCCCAAGGGGGGAGGGAGTTCCGGCCCCCTCCCCCCCTGGGGTAGGGCTGGGGTGGGGGCCCGCGCCGCCAACTGCCCCATCAACCGCCGCGCAATCCCCAACGCCTCCCGGTCATCCTCCGCCAAATACTCCCCCAGCCCCGACACACCGGTGTGCATCTCCGCCCCACCCAGTTCCTCCTCGGTGGCCACCTCGCCCGTGGCGGCCATCAGCAACGGTGGCCCGGCAAGAAAAGCCCGTGAGCGCCCGCGCACCATGATCACGATGTCGGAGAGGCCCGGCATGTAGGCCCCACCCGCCGTGCCCGAGCCGTGCTGGACCGTGATCACCGGCAGTCCAGCGGCCGAGTGGCGCGCCAGGTTTCTGAACAGCGCCCCGCCGTGCACGAAACCCTCGACCTTGTATTTCATGAGGTTGGCACCAGCGCTTTCCACCAGGTGCACAAAGGGCAGCTTGTTCTGCAGCGCAATGTCCTGCACGCGCAGGATCTTCTCCAGCCCTCGCGCCTGGATGGCACCGGCCTCGATACCGGAGTCGCTCGCCACCACCATGCAGCGCACACCGGCAATGAAGCCCATGCCCGCCACCATGCCGCCGCCGGGCACCGACTTCTCGGGGTCTTTCGTGTCCTGCAGGTAGCCGGCCAGCGAACACAGCGGCACCCAGGGCGCGCCCGGGTCCAGCAGCAGGGCCACGCGCTCGCGCGGCAGCAGCTGGCCGCGCTTGTCAAACACAGGTTTCGATTTGGCCGAGGTCTGTGCGGCGCGGTCTTCGAGCGCGCGCAGCTGCGCGATGCGCGCGAGCATGGCTTCGCGGCGCTGTCGCGCCTGCGGACTCTGGGGGTTGAAAGACGATTCAAACATCCTGAAAAACCTTCGGCGTCACATAACGATGAAACCCATCAAAGGGCTTCACCGCATCACGGTCCTGCACGGCCACGGGGGCGGCCACCTGGCCCCAGCCCATGCGCACCTGCGGGCGCGCGCCGTCCACGCGCAGCACACTGCCGCTGATGAAGCTGGCGGCGGGCGAGAGCAGGAAGACGATGGCGGCCGAGGTTTCGGCCTCGTTGCCGAAGCGCCCGGCCGGCACCGTGTCGCGCATCTCGCGCAGCATGGGGCCGGCCTCTGCTGGATAGTGGTCCATGCCGCTGGAGGCGATGTAGCCCGGCGCCACCGCGTTCACGCGCACGCCGCTGCGTGCCCACTCCAGCGCGGCGGTCTCGGTGAAATTCACCATGCCCGCGCGTGCTGCGCCGCTGTGCCCCATGCCGGGCATCGAGCCCCACATGTCGGCCACGATGTTGACAATTGCGCCACCCCGCTCCTGCATGCTCTGCACATAACACTCGCGCGCCATCAGGAAACCGCCGGTGAGGTTGGTGTCGATCACCGCCTGCCAGCCCTTGGCGCTGATGTTCTCCAGCGGCGTGATGTACTGGCCGCCCGCGTTGTTCACCAGCGCGTCGATGCGGCCGTGCGCGCCGACGATGGCGGTGACCACGGTGCGCACCGCGTCTTCATCGCGGATGTCGCAGGCGTGGAAACTCGCGCGTCCGCCGTCGGCCACGATCTCGCCGGCCGTGTCCTGCAGCTTCTCCAGCTTGCGGCCGATCAGCACCACGTGCGCGCCCAGGCTGGCGAGCTCGTGCGCGGTGCAGCGGCCAATGCCCGATCCGCCACCAGTGACCACAATCACGCGGCCCTGCAACAGGCCAGGGGCAAACGCCGATCGGTAGTGCTTGTGTTCGGTGGTCATGTCGGTTCCTTCAGAAAGAGTTGCAAGGCCGAGGTGGTGAGGTCGTCGAGCGAGGCGCGCGCACGCGCCTTGGCGCTGCGGCCCGAAGGCGGTGCGTACCACTGGGCCGACCAGTTGAGCGCGCCAAAGATCATGAGCCGCGCGAGCACCGGATCGCTGCCGAGCTGGCCTTGCGCGTGCAGCGCCGCCAGCACCGGCACCCAATCGGCCTCGTACTGGTCTTTCAGGCGGTTGACCTCGCCACGCTGCGAGGCGTCCAGCGAGCGCCATTCGTAGAGCATCACGGGAATGAAATCGCTGTCGGGGCCGAGCAGCACGTCGAAGTGGTTGCGCACCAGCACCCGCAGGCGCTCGCGCACACCGGCGCCCGGCGGCAGGCCGGCCAGCGCGGCGTTCTGCCGCTGCAGCGCGCCCTGCATGCCTTCCAGCATCACCGCAGCCAGCAGGGCTTCCTTGCTCTCGAAATGGTAGAAGGGCGAGCCCGAGCGCATGCCCACGGCGGTGGCAATGTCCCGCGTGCTGGTGCCGGCAAAGCCCTGCGCCCGAAACAGCCGCGCCGCCGCGGTGACGAGTTCGCGCCGCCGGTTGCCGTCGTCGCGCTCATCGGCGGTCTTGCGCGGCCGCCCACGCGAGCGCCGCGGTGCATCGCTGCCCGCCTCCGCAGCCAGGGGTTCGGGAATGTCCAGGTTCATGGACACAAACCATAGCAGTGCCGCCGAATTTCAACAAGCACTTGCTTTGTGAAAATGTGAAGAGCTGTCTCCGGTTCGACATCGGTGCTCCGTGCATACCCTGAGAGAGAGGGTGTGAACCCCGCGTTTCTGCGACCATGCCGCATGGACAAAACCTTCGACATCATCGTGTTCGGTGCCACCGGCTTCACCGGACGGCTGGTGGCCGAGTACCTGCACAACACCCAGGGCACCGGCGGTGATGTGACCTGGGCCATGGCCGGGCGCAGTCGGGAGAAGCTGAGCCAGGTGCGCGACGAGCTCGGTATCAGCCCTGCCCTGCCGCTGCTGGTGGCCGACGCAAACGACCCGCCGGCGCTGTTGCAGCTGGTGGCGCGGGCCCGCGTGGTGATCACCACCGTGGGGCCGTACCAGCGGCATGGCCAGGCACTGGTGGACGCCTGCGCGCAGGCCGGCACCGACTACGTCGACCTGTGCGGCGAGCCGGGCTGGATGGCACAGATGATCCCGCGCCTGCAAGGTCCGGCGGCGGCCAGCGGCGCGCGCATCGTGTTCTCGTGTGGCTTCGACTCCATCCCGTTTGACCTCGGTGTGGTCTACCTGCAGCACGAGGCGATGCAGCGCCTGCGCGCCCCGCTGGTGCGCGTGCACGGCCGGGTGAAGGTGATGAAGGGCGGCTTCTCGGGCGGCACGGCGGCCAGCCTGCTGGCCACGCTGGAAACCGCCGGACGCGACCCGACACTGGCGCGCACGCTGGCCGATCCGTTTGCGCTCACCCCGGGCTTTCGCGGCCCCCAACAACCCGACGACAGCACCGCCGCTTTCGACGAACTCGCGCAGTCGTGGAGCGGGCCGTTCGTGATGGCCCCCATCAACACCAAGAACGTGCACCGCACCCACGCGCTGCGTGGCCATCCCTGGGGCACCGATTTCACGTACAGCGAACGCATGCTCACCGGCGGCGGAACGAGTGGGGAGAAGCGCGCCAGGGCGCTCGCGCGCAACACGCGGGTGCAGAACGCGCTGCTGGCCTTCGGCCCCACGCGCGCGCTGATCCGCCGCTTTGCGCTGCCGCAGCCGGGGCAAGGTCCGACGAAAGAACAACGCGAGAAGGGCCGCTACGAGGTGCTGTTCATCGGCCAGACCGCAGACGGCCGCACCCTGCGGGCCAGCGTGAAGGGCGACCGCGACCCGGGCTACGGCTCCACCTGCAAACTCATCAGCGAAACCGCGCTGTGCCTGGCGCGCGAGATCGACCGGGACATGACGCCCGGCGGCGTGTGGACACCCGGCGCGGCCATGGGCCTGACGCTGGTGCGGCGGCTGCAGGAGCGCGCAGGCCTGACGTTTCAAGTCCTCAACGAGCCCCAACCGAGCTGAACCGTGCCCGAGCAACGCATCGCCATCGGCCACGCCAGCGAGATCCCGCCCGCCTGGGGCGCGCCGCGCACGGCTTCGCGCCGCTTCACGGTGGCCATTCGCGAGCCGCGAGGCACCGAGACCTTTTCTGTGGCCTGGGGCGAACTCACGGCCGACCCGGGCCGGGACTGGGTCGTGATGCTGGACGACGGCACGGCCTACCCGATCAAGAAAGACCTGTTCGCGCGCACCTATGAAGCAGCCGGACCGGGGCGCCACCGCAAGGTGGAGCGCAGCCGCCTGGTGCAGGTGCCGCCCGACACCGTGGCCTTGCTCGCCACCCTGGAAGGCCCACTGGAAGTGCGCCACCCCGACTACGTGGCCGTGGGCGCGCAGGGCGAGGTGTATGCCAACGCGGCCACCTGGGTGCGCGAGCACCTCACCTTCGACCCGATCAGCGGCGCCTGAGTCCGCCATTCACCTTTCTTCTCCGCTTCAAGGAACCACCGTGAGCCAGCTGTTTTCGCCTTTCGCCCTTGGCCCGCTGCACCTGAAAAACCGCATCGTGATCGCGCCCATGTGCCAGTACTCGGCCGACCAGGGCAACGCCACCGACTGGCACCTGATCCACCTCGGACACCTCGCGCTCTCAGGTGCCGGCCTGCTGATCCTGGAGGCCACGGCGGTCACGCCCGAAGGTCGCATTTCCCCCACCGACCTGGGTCTGTGGAACGAAGCGAACGAACTCGCGCTGGGTGAGGTTCTCACCAAAGTGCGCAAGCACTCGGCCATGCCGATCGCCATCCAGCTCTCGCACGCGGGGCGCAAGGCTTCCAGCCGCACGCCATGGGAAGGCGGCCAGCTCATCGCGCCAGAGGACGGCGGCTGGGAAACACTGGCGCCCTCGGCCATTCCGCACCTCGCGCACGAGGCGGCGCCACACGCGCTCGACGCCTCGGGCCTGGAGCGCATCCAGCAGGCGTTTGTGGACGCGGCCCTGCGCGCCCAGCGCATCGGCATCGACGCGATCGAGTTGCACGCGGCGCACGGTTATCTGCTGCACCAGTTCCTCTCACCCATTTCCAACCAGCGCACCGACGCATACGGCGGCTCGCTGGAGAACCGCATGCGTTTCCCGCTGACGGTGTTCGACGCCGTGCGCGCCGCGCTGCCGGCCCACATGCCGTTGGGCATGCGCCTCTCGGGCACCGACTGGGTGGACGGCGGCTGGGACGCCGGACAGAGCGTGGTGTTCGGCCACGAACTCAAAAGGCGCGGCTGCCACTTCATGCATGTCTCCAGCGCGGGCATTTCGCCACTGCAGCAGATTCCGCTCGGCCCCGGCTACCAGGTGCCACTGGCCGAACAGGTCAAACGCGAGGTGGGCCTGCCCACCATCGCCGTGGGCCTGGTCACCGAGCCCGAGCAGGCCGAAGAGATCATTGCCAGCGGTCGCGCCGATCTCGTGGCCCTGGCGCGCGCCATGCTGTTTGATCCGCGCTGGCCCTGGCACGCAGCGGCCAGCCTCGGTGCGCAGGTGGACGCCCCACCGCAGTACTGGCGCAGCCAGCCGCGCGGCATGAACCAGCTGTTCGGCGACGTGAAGATCGGTCAGCGCTGAGGGCTCAGATGGCGGCGCCCGGAGGCGACTGGGGTGTGCGCTGCGCCGGGTCGTAGAAAAACTGTTCCTGCACGATGCGCTCGCCCTCCCAGCGCTGGTGCGCGAGTTCTTCCATCTCGGTGACCGAGTCGTCCTGCCAGACGAAGCGGAACACCCAGCGGATCACCACGTGGTCACCGTTCACGAACACCGGGCGCACGCAACGCGAGTCAACGGAGGCCGCTCGCGCCATCACCTTGCGCTCGCCCGCCAGCAGAAGGTCGCGCCCCACGCGCGGCGCGGCCTGGTTCTCCTGCATGGAGGCGTGCGGCGCATAGAAGGTTTCGATGGCCTGGACGTGGTCGTTGCTCTCGACCAGGGCGATGAAGCGTTCGAGGGTGTCGGTGGTCGGCATGTGCTGATCCTTGCTCAATCCGGTTGGCGTCACGGCTGTGTGGCGATGTGGTCGGCCACCCGCTGGGCCTGCCCTGCGATGGCTCGCAGCAGACCGCCGGGCTGGCGCACGTCAAAGCCCACGAAACACACCCCGGCCAGCGCGCCCTGCCCCACCACATCGGCGGGCATGCCGCGCGCGTCCAGCGGCAGGGGTGTGGTGGGGAACAGCTCGCCCAGGGCGGCCTCGAAGCCGGTGGCCAGCAGCACCGTGTCAAACGGGTGTTCGGTGCCGTCGGTGAAGCGCACGCCGCCGTGCAGCAGGGTCTGGATGCCGGGGTAGACCTGGATGTCGCCGCTCTTGATGCGCGCCACCGTGCCAACGTCGATCACCGGCGTCTTGCCGTCTTCGCGCAGCTGGCGCAGCGGTGACACGCTGGCGGTGTGCAGGCCGTAGCGGCCGAGGTCGCCCACACTGAGGTTGCGCAGCAAGGTGGCCGCGGCATCGCCCAGCGCGGGCGGCAGGCGGCTGAGCAGGATGCTGGAGAGCTGGGTGGGCCGGCCCAGAACGTCGCGGTAGACGATGTTGATGGGCGAGCGAACCGAGAGCGCGGCGCGCACGCCATGCTCCACCAGGTCCAGCGCGATCTCGGCACCCGTGTTGCCCATGCCCACCACCAGCACGCGCTGGCCAGCAAACGGCCTGGCATTGCGGTATTCGCGGCTGTGCAGCACGCGCCCGCCAAAGATCTCCTGGTGTGGCAGCGTGGGTGCGCGTGGTTGGCGGTTGGCGCCGGTGGCCAGCACCACCTGGCGGGATGCGATGACGCGGCCACGCGCCGTGCGCGTGAGCCACCGGGCGCCACTGCCCTGCGGCGCCGCTTCGATGCCCACCACGGCCTCGCCCAGCTCGGGTGCGATGCCGTGGTGCTGCGCGTAGGCCGTGAGGTAGTCCACCACCCCCTGGCGCGACACATACCGTGGTGCGTCCGCTGGAAACGGCAAACCCGGCAGCGCCGAATGGGTCTTGACGGTGTGCAGGTGCAGGCGCTCGTAGTGGTGGCGCCAGCTGGAGGCCACCTCGTGCGCCTGATCGATCACCAGCGCCCGCACGCCGCGCTGCGCCAGGCAGGCCGCCGTGGCCAGCCCGGCGGGGCCTGCGCCGATGACGAGCGTGTCGGTATCGGTGCGGGTGGTGGGGTGGGGGTCCATGAAGGCGCGTTGTTCTTCTTTGATCCAGTGTGGCCGGCAGGTGCGCGCCGCGCCATGAGGGCTTTCACCCGTGCAAAAGGACCACAGATCAGCGCAGGCTCTGCGCCCGTTCCAGCAGGAAAGTTCGCTCGCGCTCGTTGCCGGCCAGCGCAGCGGCGCGGTCGAACTCGGCGCGGGCCTCTGCGCGGCGCCCCAGCTGGGCGAGCAGATCGGCACGCACGGCGGGCAGCCAGTGGTAATGGCGCAGGGCCTTGTCATCCAGCAGGGTGTCCACGATGGCCAGCCCCGCCGCCGGGCCGGCGTGCATGGACACGGCCACCGCGCGGTTGAGCTCCACCACGGGCGAGGGCGCCACCCGCGCCAGCTCGCTGTACAACGCGGCAATGCCCGCCCAGTCGGTGTCCTGGGCGCGGACCGCGCGGGCATGGCAGGCGGCAATGGCGGCCTGCAACTGGTACGGCCCAGCCATTGGCGCCAGCGCCTGGGCACTCGCCAGCGCGGCCAGGCCCCGGCGGATGAGCAAGGCGTCCCAGCGCTTGCGGTCTTGCGCGGCCAGCAGCACAGGGCGACCTTGCGCGTCGGTGCGGGCCGTGGCGCGCGAAGCCTGTATTTCCATCAGCGCGAGCAGGCCGTGCACCTCGGCCTCCTGCGGGGCAATGCCGGCCAGCATGCGGCCCAGACGCAAGGCCTCGTCACACAGGGCCGGGCGCATCCAGTCGCCGCCACTGGTGGCGGTGTAGCCCTCGTTGAACACGAGGTACACCACCTCCAGCACCGAGGCCAGGCGCTCGCCCAGCGCCGAACCGCGCGGCACCTCGTAAGGCACGCCGGCCTCGCTCAGCGATTTCTTGGCGCGCACGATGCGCTGCGCGATGGTGGTTTCGGGCACGAGAAAGGCGCGTGCAATCTCGTGTGTGGTGAGGCCGCCGAGCAGCTTGAGCGTGAGCGCCACGCGCGCGTCGGTGGAGAGCACGGGATGGCAGGCGGTGAAGACCAGGCGCAGCAGGTCGTCGCCAATGTCGTCCTGCATGGCCTCGTCAAGCGCATCCACAAAATCGGGCACGTGGGTGGCGCCCAGCGCCTCCCTGTCGGCGGCGATGTCGACGTGCCGGGCCTCGGCCATCTGGCGGTGGCGGAGGTGGTCCAGCGCGCGGCGTTTGGCGGTGGTCATGAGCCAGGCGGCGGGGTTGTCGGGCACGCCGTCTTTGGGCCAGTGTTCGAGCGCGGCCAGCATCGCGTCCTGCGCGAGTTCTTCGGCCACGCCCACATCGCGCACCACGCGCGCCACATGCGCCGTGATGCGCGCGGACTCCAGGCGCCAGACGGTGGCAATGGCTTGGTGGACGCCGGAATGCATGCGCGGGAATCTACATCTGTTGGGGCGCGGCGGCTTCGTCCATCCAGAACACCTCCCACTGATGACCGTCCAGATCGGCAAAACCGTGCTGGTACATGAAACCATGGTCGATGGCTGCATTGGGCGTGGTGGCCCCACCTGCGACGGCCTTGGCCACGAGGGCATCCACCTCGTCGCGGCTGTCGCACGAGAGCGCGATCAGCACTTCGGTGGTCTTCTTCGCGTCGGCGATCGGCAGCTTGGTGAAGCCCTGGAAGAACGGCTCCACCAGCAACATGGCGTAGATGTTGTCGGCAATCTGCAGGCAGGCGCCCTGCTCGTTGGTGAATTGCTGGTTGAAGCTCAGGCCCAGACCCTTGAAAAAGGCCTGTGACTTGGCCATGTCCTTGATGGGCAGGTTGACGAATATCTGGCGCAGCATGGTGGGTCTCCTGTTCAGTTTTTCAGGGTGGCATCGAGCTTCTTGAAATCCTCCAGCGGCTGGCTGGGCGGGAAGTCTTCCATCTCGTAGAGCTGGCGCAGCTCGATCACGGCCTCCTTGCCCCGGCCAGCCGGGTTGGGGAAACGGCGGCTCCACTCCAGGGCTTCCTCGCGAGTGCGCACCTGGATCAGGGTGTAGCCGGCAATCAGCTCCTTGGCTTCGGCAAACGGGCCATCGACGATGCGCTTGCCGCCGTCGGCGCTGTAGTGCACGCGCCAGCCCTGGCGGCTGGGGTGCAGGCCTGAGCCGTCGAGCAGCACGCCGGCCCGGGCCAGCTCCTCGTGGTACCGAACCATCTCGGCCATGAGCGCTTCATCGGACACGGGGCTGGTCTCGGCTTCAAACTCGTCGCAGGACTTGACGATGATCATGAATCGCATGGGGTTCTCCTGGTGGGTTGGGTGGTGTCAAGGGCTCCATGCGGTACGACGAAGCAGCCGCGGTGTTTTCGACAGGCTCACTGGTAACAGGGTCCCACCTCGCGCACTTCGACCGTCGCCCACTCGGCCGCCGGGCACTCGCGGGCGATGGCCACCGCTTCATCCCGGCTGGCGCAGTCGAGCAGGAAAAACCCGCCCACCATTTCCTTGGCTTCGGCAAACGGACCATCCACCACCTTGGCCTGCCCCCCGGCAGTGGACACGCGCACCGCGCTGGACTGCGACGCCAGGGACTCCACCGCCCTGAGCTTGCCCTGCGCCTGCAAGGCCTCGCCAAAACGCTGCATGCGGCCGTACACCTCGCGGCCTTCGGCCTCGGTGCGCGCGGCACGCTGCGTGGTGGGTTCGATGATCAGCAACATGAAGGACATGGCGGTCTCCAGACGATGGCGTTGATGCAGGCTGAACATCCTAGCCGCACCGTCACCCGCGCGCTTGACCTGCGCTCAACGGTGCGGAGAATCCGCTCCATGAACACCACCACCTTCGAGAGCTTCCGCCAACAACGCCTCGCCGAGGGCTTCGACGAAGTGCTGGAGCGTGAATGGGCACCGCTCACCGAACTCGACACCCACAGCCACCCCTTTGCCGCCAACGCGCTGGTCGCGCGCGGCGAGATGTGGCTCACCGTGGACGGACACACGCGCCACCTGCTGGTGGGCGACACCTTCGAGCTCGACGCGCATGTGCCGCACGCCGAGCGCTACGGCGCCGAGGGCGCGGCGTACTGGGTGGCGCGGCGCAACGCCTGAACCGCCTGGCGCCTTCCCCCAGGTGAGGGTGGTGTTTTTGCGCAATGCGCGCACAGTGGTGGCCTCAACCGTCAGGAGGGTCCGCCATGAACCTGAAACAACTCAGCATCGGTTCGTTCAACCTCTACAACCTGAACGAGCCCGGCCTGCCGATGTACACCGACCAGACCGGTTGGACGCAGGCCGAGTACGACCGCAAGATCGGCTGGACCGCGCACCAGCTCCAGTCGCTCGACGCCGACGTGTTCGGCCTGCAGGAAATGTGGAACCCGGTGTCGGTGCAGCGCGCACTGACATCGGCCGGTGTGGTGGACCGTTACGACCTGCTCGCCCCGCCCGGCTCCAACGGCAAGCGCATCGACTGTGGCGCGCTCGTGCGCAAGCGCTTGCTCACGGGCCAGCCCGAATGGATCACGAAGTTCCCGCCCGGCTTCGTGCTGCGCTCCACCGGCGACGACCCCCAGACACCCGCCATCAGCGTGAGCATCCAGGGCTTCTCCAGGCCGGTGCTGCACTTCACCATCCGGCCACGCAGCCCGGGACCCGAGGTGCATGTGTACGTGTGCCACTTCAAGTCGAAAGGGCCGACCAAGGTGCACCACGAGAAGTGGTTCGAGGCCAACGAAGCGCTCTATGGAAAACACACCATCGGCCTGGGCGCGGCGCTGTCCACCATCCGGCGCACCGCCGAGGCCACGGCGCTGCGCTTCCTGCTCTCGGAGCAGATGAAGGGCAACGACACGCCGGTGATCGTGCTGGGCGACATCAACGACGGCCAGCACAGCAACACCGCCAACATCCTCACCGAGCAGCCGCGCTACCTGGTGGGCATCAGCACCGGCGGCGGGGACACATCGCTCTACACCGCGCAAACCCTGCAGGAATACCGCGACACCCGCGACGTGTACTACACCCACGTTCACCAGGACGTGCGCGAGTCACTCGACCACATCCTTGTGAGCCAGGAGTTCTACGACCACAGCAAGAAACGCCAGTGGCTGTTCGACGGCCTGGTGATCAACAACGATCACCTGAACTTCGAGGACCACAAAGCCCTGGGCACCGGCGACCACGGCGTGATCCGGGCGTCGTTCAGGTACAGCCCGTCGAAGGTGGCCTGAGCAAGGTCAGGCGCTGGCCACTGGCTCCATCAGCACATACAAACCCATCACCGGCTGGCCCTGGTCTTCGCGCAGCGGGGCCTGCCAGCTCTGGCGCACGCGAAAGCCGTTGAGCGCGGCGAGCCGGTCGATGTAGGTGGGTGAGTGGGCGTAGCGCAGGCTGGGCAGCAGCTTGAGTTTGCTGCCGTCGCCGGCAAGCTCGACCGAGAACGCGAAACACGCGCCGGGTTGCAGGCGCTCGCGCACCGCCTCGAACACCGCATCGAGCGCGCCCACGTAGATGAACACGTCGGCCGCCATCACCAGATCCACCGGCTCGGCGCTTTCGCGCAAAAACGCCAGCAGGTCGCCATGAACCACACGCCGGTAAACACCGCTGGCCCGGGCCTGGGCCACCATGGCGCCAGACAGGTCCACCCCATCCACCGCGCCAGCCTGCGCCTGGATGAGGCGGCCACACAGGCCGGTGCCGCAGCCCAGGTCGAGCACGCGCTCGAAACGCTGACCACTGGCGCGCAGCGGCGCCAGCAGGGTGTTGTGCGCCTGGTAGTTCAGTTGCTCGACCAGGTGCGTCTGGAAGTCGTCGGCGTACTCGTCGAACAGGGCTTCCACATACAGGGACGGCGGGTGGGCCGGCGCGGCATCACCCCGCACCGACGCGAGGTAGAAGCGGTTGAGCGATTCGTCGCCACCGTGGGCGAGCGCCTGCTCGTAGCACCGCGCCGCCTCCGCGTGGCGCCCGGTGTCGCGCATCAGGCTGCCACGCTGGCTCCACGCTTCGGCCAGGGTGGGCTCGATGGCAACGGCCTGGTCGAGCGCGTGCAATGCCTCGACCGGCTGCTGCAGGCGCATGCGGCACATGGCCAGCGACAACCACAGCTGCCCGGTGTTCGCCCCCAGGCGAATGCCTTGGTGCAGGGCGTGCGCAGCTTCGCTCCAGTGCGACAGCGCCTCGTGTGAAAGCCCGAGCGCGATCCAGGCGTCGCGGTGCGCCGGGTCCGCCTTCGTGGCCTGGGACAGCGTGGTCACGGCCTGTGTCCACTGGCCCAGCCGGCACTGCGTGACGCCGAGGTTGGCGAGGATGGAGGGACGCCCGGGAACCAGCGCCAGGGCAGCCTGGTAGCGGGCTGCGGCTTCGTTCAACTGCCCCGCTTCGAACAAGGCATTGCCTTCGAAGAAATGGGCCTTGGCTTGTTCGGTGGGGTCGGTCATGGGGGGGCTCGCCGTTCACACCTTTGAAAAATCCGGCTTGCGCCGTTCCATGAACGCGCCAAAAGCTTCCTTGGCCGCCGGCTCGCCGAGCATGCGGCCGAAGCTCACGCCTTCTTCGGCCATCACGGCCATCACCTGCTTGAGCTGGCCCTGCTTCATCAGGCGCTTGGTCTCGATCAGCGAGCTGATGGGTTTGGCGGCCATCTTGCGGGCCACGGTCTGCGCGTAGCCGGCCACCTCCAGTGGTGGCAGCACGCGGTTGACCAGGCCGACTTCGAGCGCGGCCTCGGCCATGAAGGGTTCGCCCAGCAGCAGCGCCTCGGCGGCGCGGTGGTAGCCCAGCATCTGCGGCACCAGCAGGCTGCTGGCGGCTTCGGGGCACAGGCCGAGGTTGACGAAGGGCATGGAGAAGGCGGCGTTGTCGCCCGCGTAGACCAGGTCGCAGTGGAACAGCATCGTGGTTCCCACGCCCACGGCCGGGCCACAGACGGCGGCGATCAGCGGCTTGGGGAACTGCGCGATGCCGCGCAGGAAACGGAACACGGGTGAGTCGGTGGTGGCGGGCGGGTTGTTCAGAAAGTCGGCAATGTCGTTGCCGGCGCTGAAGATGGCCTCGTTGCCCTGGAACACAACGCAGCGCACCAATGCGTCGTCCTGCGCGGCCTGCAATGCGTCGGCCAAGGCGCTGTACATGGCGGCGGTGATGGAGTTCTTCTTGTCGGGGCGGTTGAACGTCAGGGTGCAGACGCCGGCTTCGGTGTGGACGAGGATGTCGCTCATGGGGTGTCTCTCGGTGGCAATTGGGGCAAAGGGGGGTCAGCGCAGGGCTGCAAGGGAAGCCGCAAATTACCACGAACGGGCGTGCTTTTCTGGGTCGCACTCCCAAGGCCTGACGGCTGCGTGACAGCGTGTATCGGCGCCGGCTTTCAGCGGGTGCCCCGCCTACACTTGGCCGCATCCCGGCGCCTGGACGCCGCTTCCGCACACAGGTGTTTCATGCGCTCCCGATCCATCCTTCTGATCTTCGCCACGGTGGCGACCCTGCTCGTGCCACTGCCCTCGGCCGCACAAGGCACCACCGCCAGCGAGCGCCCGCGCGTGGCCCTGGTGCTCTCGGGCGGCGGGGCGCGCGGGTTTGCGCATGTGGGCGTTCTCAAGGCACTGGAAGCCGCGCGGGTGCCGGTGGACATGATCGTGGGCACTTCCATGGGCGCGATCATCGGCGGGCTGTACGCCAGCGGCATGAAGGCGGACGACCTGGAGCGCGAGATCGTGGGGGTGGACTGGGGTGGCCTGTTCAACAGCCGCGAGCCACGCCAGCTGCTGTCGCAGCGCCGCAAGGAGGAAGACTTCGAGCTCTCGCCGGTGCTGCAGCTGGGTTTCCGCGACGGCGAGTTCCGCCTGCCCACCGGCGCGGTGTCCAGCCGCTCGCTGGAGATGCTGCTGCGCCGCTACACGCTCTCGACACGGCATCTCGAATCGTTCGACCAGTTGCCCACGCCGTTTCGCGCGGTGGCCACCGACATGGAGACCGGCCTCGCGGTGGTGATGGACCGGGGCGATCTGGCCGCGGCCTTGCGCGCCAGCATGTCGGTGCCCGGCGTGTTCTCCCCCCTGTCGATCAACGAACGCATCCTGGGCGACGGCGGGCTGGTGAACAACCTGCCGGTGGACGTGGCGCGCGCCATGGGTGCCGAGGTGATCATCGCGGTGAACATCGGCACGCCGCTGGCCGGGCGCGACACGCTGGGCACGGTGCTGGGTGTGACGACGCAGATGGTCAACATCCTGACCGAGCAGAACGTGCAGGCCAGCATCGCCACGCTCACACCGAAAGACCTGCTGCTCGCACCGCAACTCGGCAAGCTCACGTCCAGCGACTTCGACAAGGCCGCCTTGCTGGTGAAGATCGGCAACGACTACGCGGGCACGGTGAGGCAGGCGCTGGAGCGTTTCGCGGTGGACGAGCCGCGCTACGCGGGCTGGGTGAAATCGCGCAGTGCACAGGCCCTGGCCAACGCCGACCGGGTGGGCCGTGTGGGCGCGATCCGCTTTGAAGGCGTGAGCGAGGAGCGCGCTGCGCGCCTGGCCAAAGCGCTGGACACCGAACCCGGCCAACGCATGGATGTGCCCCGGCTGGAGGCCGATCTGCAAAAGCTCTCGGCCAGCGGTGACTACGAGCGCATCGACTACACCCTGAGCCGGCGCGAAGACAACGGCACGGAAGACCTGACGATCGACCTGCGCGAAAACGCCTGGGGCCCGAACTACCTGCGCGTGGGACTGGACCTGCGCACCGACTTCCAGGGCGAAGGCGCGTTCAACCTGCGCATCAGCCACAACCGCCACTGGCTCAACGAGAGCGGCGCCGAGTGGCGCAACCGCGTGCAGCTCGGCGAGACCGTGGGCCTGTTCTCCGAGATCTACCAGCCGCTGGGCGCGGACGGCGACCGCTTCGTGGCGGCGTATGTGGATGGCACGGTCAACAAGGTGGAGCTCTTCAGCGACACCGGGGACGCGCTGGCGCTGGTGCAGCGACAGGGGGCCAGGGTCGGCGCCGACCTGGGCTGGCCGATCGGGCTGCGCGGCACGGTCGGGGAGGCGCGGCTGGGTCTGGTGGCCAGTGCACGCCGCGCCACACCCGAGCTGCTGTCGGCCGCGGTGCCCGCCGGGGTGGGCACGGTGCGGTGGACCGAGCGCGGCCTGCGCGCCGCCGTCATCGCCGACCAGCTCGACTTCGCCAACTTCCCCTCGCGTGGCTACCGTGGGCGGGCCGAACTTTCGTGGGGGCGGCGCCAGGTGGATGGCGGTGCAACGAGCGACTTCACCCGGTTGGAGAGCTCGTTCACCGCGGTCAAGAGCTGGGGCGTGCACAGCTTCAACCTCGGTGGGCGGCTGGCCTACACCAACCAGATCCCGCTGGCCGCCATCGACGAATATTCGCTCGGTGGCTTCCAGAACCTCTCGGGTTACCGAACGGCGCAGGTGGCAGGCAACTACCTGCTGTTTGGCCGACTCACCTACTACCAGCGCCTGCCTTACTCGGTGGGCGTGGCGCGCGCGCTGTTCGTGGGTGGCTCGCTCGAAGCCGGCAACGCCTGGACCGAGCGCAGCGACATCACGCTGCGCAAACTGCGCGGCGCAGGCAGCCTGTTCGTGGGCGCGGACACCGGTATCGGCCCGCTTTACCTGAGCATCGTGAGTGCGCCCAAGGGCTACACCGGGCTCTACCTGTTCCTCGGCAGGCCCTGAGCCCGGGTCATTCCTTGAAGTACACCACTTGATGGGTGGTGGCCAGCAACTGGCCAGCTTCGCTCCAGACCTGGGCGGTCTGGTCGAAGAAGCCGTTGCGGAAGGCTTGTGCGCTGGCCTGCCCTTTCAGCCAGCCTGTGCCAACAGTGGCGAGCTGCGTTGAACCGGCGTGGAAGTACACCGTCATCGACACCGTGCCCGCCGGCACGCGCGTGGCACGGCGCAGCCACACGCGTGGGTAGAACACATCGGCCATGGCGGCGAGGCTGCAGAAGTCGAGTGGGCGCGCGGGTTCGTCGCGCACCCACAGTGTGCTGCGGCTGGCGTCGCCACTGCCATCCCACGCGGTGGGAATCGCGCCCTCGGTGATGCGGATGTCGTAGCGCCGCACCCACTCCACCATCGCGACCATGTTGGGCTTGCCCACCGCGTCGGGCGTGGGCATGTCGGGCGCGGCCAGTTCGTCCACGCTCCAGGTTTCGCGGCGCGCGGCCGTCACAGCGGTGGCGGTGAGCACGGTCCCGCCCGCCTGCACGATCTCCATGACCCAGTGCTGGGTGGATCGGTTGGTGCGCGCGGCTCGCGCGATCACCTCGAACGGGCCATCGGCCAGCGCCGCGGCGTAGTTCACCGTGAGCGACACCGGCTCCCCCAGCAGGGCCGGGTGTTGCAGCACGGCATTCAGCGCGGTGGCGGCCGTGACTCCACCGAACGGGCCGACCATGTTGGCGTAGGCGGGCGTGGTGGCGCCTGCGAAGCGACCCTCTCCCAGCGGTTGCAAGGCGATGGCTGCGTCGAATGAATGCATCGTGGTCATCGCCAGAGTGTGTTGGAGACAGGAAGAATTCAACGTCCACCAAGCGACAGCCCCTCCGGTGCGAAACAACCCCACAACCAGGGATGCCAAGGGTCCGGCTCCGCTGGCCCAAGGCATCGCCCCCCGTTCAGGGGGGTGACGCGCCGACGGCGCGGCGCGGGGGTGGGTCGTCAGACCCGCTCAATCACTCCGGCAGCCCCCTGACCCATGCCCACGCACATCGTGACCATACCGTAGCGTTTGTTGTGCCGCTTGAGCGCGTGCACCACGGTGGCGGCGCGGATGGCGCCGGTGGCACCCAGCGGGTGGCCCAGCGCAATGGCGCCGCCCATGGGATTCACCTTGCTCGGGTCCAGGCCCAGCGTGTTCATGACCGCGATCGACTGCGCGGCGAAGGCCTCGTTGAGCTCGAACCAGTCGATGTCGTCCTGCTTCAGGCCGGCGTATTTCAGCGCAGCGGGAATGGCTTCGATCGGCCCCACGCCCATGATGTGCGGCGGCACACCGCGCGAGGCGTAGCTGACGAAGCGCGCCAGCGGCGTGAGGTTGTAGCGCTTCAGGGCGGCTTCGCTCACCAGGATGAGCGCGCCCGCGCCGTCGCTGGTCTGCGAGCTGTTGCCTGCCGTGACCGAGCCGCGCGCGGCGAATACGGTGCGCAGCTTGGCCAGGCCTTCGATGGAGGTGTCGGGCCGCGCGCCTTCGTCCAGGCTCACGGTGCGGGTGGTGGTGGTGACGTCGGCGCTCTCCAGATCGACGCTGCGCTCGGTGACCTCCACCGGCGTGATCTCGTCGGTGAACTCGCCGTTTTTCATGGCCAGCACCGCGCGCTGGTGCGACTGCACCGCGAACGCGTCCTGCGCGTCGCGCGAGACCTTCCACTGCTGCGCCACCTTCTCGGCCGTGAGGCCCATGCCGTAGGCGATGCCGTAGCTCTCCACGTCGTCGGTGTTGGTGAAGATGGTGGGCGAGAGGCTGGGCGAGTTGCCCATCATGGGCACCATGCTCATGCTCTCGGTGCCGGCGGCGATCATCACGTCGGCCTCGCCCACGCGAATGCGGTCGGCCGCCATCTGCAGGGCCGACAGGCCCGAGGCACAGAAGCGGTTGACGGTGATGCCGCCCACGCTGTGCGGCAGGCCCGCCAGGATGGCGCCGATGCGCGCCACGTTCAGGCCCTGCTGCGCTTCGGGAATCGCGCAGCCGCAGATGATGTCTTCGATCGCCTTGGGGTCCAGCGTGGGCACCTGGCTGAGCGCCGATCGGAGCGCGAGGGCCAGCAGGTCGTCCGGGCGCAGGTGCTTGAACGAGCCCTTGTGCGAACGGCCAATGGGGGTGCGGGTGGCGGCGACGATGTAGGCGTCCTGGATTTGTTTTCTCATGGGTTCGCTCCTTCAGCGGTGTCTGGCCCCTTCCCCCTCTGGGGGAAGGCAGGGATGGGGGCAACGCCCGCCAACATGTTGAGTTGATGAAGGATGGCGCTCAGCACGCCATCAAGGTTCTGAAACGGTGCGTTGGACGGGAAGCGCATCACGGCAAAGCCCTGGGCCTTGAAGAACGCGTCCCGCACAAGGTCGTAGGCCTGGTTGTCGGCATGCTGCGAGCCATCGAGTTCGACGATGAACCTGGGTTCGAGGCAGGCGAAGTCGGCAATGTAGTTGCCCAGTGGATGTTGACGGCGGAACTTGAAACCCAGTTGTTCACCCCGAAGCCCCGACCACAGCTTGCGCTCGGCGTCGGTCATGTCCCGGCGCAAGGCGCGGGCGTTGACTCTGGCTTTGGGGGTGGCCTGGTTTTGCATGGTTGATTGGCTGGCGAAGAGCCCCCATCCCTACCTTCCCCCAGAGGGGGAAGGAGTCAATCGGGATCCGCTTCTTCCCCCTCTGGGGGAAGACCGGGATGGGAGCACGCACACCAGCAACATCACATCAATTCCGAACCGGCTTGCCCGTGTTCAACATCCCCAGAATCCGCTCCTGCGTCTTCGGATGCACGATCAGCGAGCAAAACGCGCGGCGCTCCAGCGTCATCAGATAGTCCTCGCTCACCAGCGTGCCCGGCTCCACATCACCGCCCGTCACCACGTTCGCGATCAGCGAAGCGATGTGGAAGTCGTGCTGGCTGATGAAGCCGCCGTCGCGCATGTTGACCAGGCTGCCCAGAATCGTGGCCTTGCCGTCGCGGCCCGCCACCGGGAACAGGCGCTTGTGCGGCGCGCGGTAGCCACCGTTGAACAGGCTCTTGGCCTCGTTGATGGCCACGAACAGCAGCTCGTCCTTGTGCGGCACGATCACGTCGGAGTGCAGCACGTAGCCCAGCCTGCGTGACTCCAGCGCGCTGGTGCCCACCTTGGCCATGGCCGCGGCGGTGAAGCCTTCGGTGAGGAAGGGCAGCAGATCCTTGCCGGTGGAGGTCTCGGCGTTTTCGGCCGCGCGGCGGGCAATGTAGGTCAGGCCGCCGGCGCCGGGCACCAGACCAACACCCACCTCCACCAGGCCGATGTAGCTCTCCATGTGCACCACGCGGCGCGCGCTGTACACGGCCAGCTCACAACCACCGCCGAGTGCCAGACCGCGCACGGCGGAGACCACCGGCACGTTGGCGTAGCGCAGGCGCAGCATGGTCTGCTGCATGAAGCCTTCGGCGTCTTCAATGGCACCAACGCCCACGGCCATGAAGGCCGGCAGCATGGCCTGCAGATCGGCGCCGGCGCTGAAGGGCTCGTCGCCCGACCAGACCACCAGACCCTGGTATTCCTTCTCGGCCAGGTCCACGGCGGCCATCAGGCCTTCGCAGACTTCGGGGCTGATGGCGTGCATCTTGGTCTTGATGCTGGCGATCAGCACCTCACCGTCGAGTGTCCAGATGCGGATCGAATCGTTCTCTTCGATGGTCGTGCCCGCGGTCTCGAACTTGGCGCCGGCCTCGCCGAGCAGGAGCTCGGGGAAATGCTGGCGCTGGTAGACCGGCAGTTGGCGGCGCGCATCAAACGTGCCCGTAGTGGGGTTCCACGAACCTTGCGCGGTGTGCACGCCACCGGCCTCGGCCACCGGGCCCTTGAACACCCACGCCGGCAGCGGTGCGCTGCTCAGCGCCTTGCCCGCATCGATGTCCTCCTGGACCATCTTGGCCACCTCCAGCCAGCCAGCTTCCTGCCACAGCTCGAACGGACCCTGCTTCATGCCGAAGCCCCAGCGCATGGCCTGGTCGACGTCGCGCGCGGTCTCGGCGATGGTGGCGAGGTGCACGGCGGCGTAGTGGAAACTGTTGCGCAGAATCGCCCAGAGGAACCGGCCCTGCGGGCCCTCGGCGTTGCGCAACAGTTTCAGGCGCTCGGCGGCCGGGCGCTTGAGCATGCGGCCGTAGACCTCGTCGGCCTTTTCACCAGCAGGCACGTAGTCTTCGCTGTCCAGATCGAAGCGCAGGATGTCGCGGCCCACCTTCTTGAAGAAGCCGGCCTTGGCCTTCTGGCCCAGGTTGCCCAGTTCGATGAGCTTCTTCAGCACCGGCGGCGTGCCGAAGCTGCCGTAGAACGGATCGGAGCTTTCGTTCAGATTGTCTTGCAGCGTCTTGACCACATGGGCCATGGTGTCCAGGCCCACCACGTCGGCGGTGCGGAAGGTGCCACTGCTCGCGCGGCCCAGTCGCTTGCCGGTGAGGTCGTCGACCACGTCATACGTGAGACCGAAGTTCCCCACCTCTTTCATCGTGGCCAGCATGCCGGCGATGCCGATGCGGTTGGCGATGAAGTTGGGCGTGTCCTTGGCGCGCACCACACCCTTGCCGAGACCGCTGGTGACGAAGCTTTCCAGATCGTCGAGGATCTGCGGCTGCGTGGTGGGCGTGGCGATCAGCTCCACCAGCGTCATGTAGCGCGGCGGGTTGAAGAAGTGGATGCCGCAGAAGCGCGGCTTGATCGCCTCGGGCAACACTTCACTGAGCTTGGTGATCGACAGGCCCGAGGTGTTGGACGCGACGATGGCGTGCGGTGCGATGAAGGGCGCGATCTTCGTGTACAGGTCGAGCTTCCAGTCCATGCGCTCGGCGATGGCCTCAATGATCAGGTCGCAGTCTTTCAACTGCGCCATGTGCTCTTCGTAGTTGGCCTGACCGATCAGGTCGGCGTCGCTCGCCACACCCAGCGGCGAGGGCTTGAGCTTCTTGAGGTTCTCGATGGCGCGGGTGACGATACCGTTCTTCGGACCTTCCTTGGCAGGGAGGTCGAACAGCACCACCGGCACCTTGACGTTGACCAGGTGCGCAGCGATCTGCGCACCCATCACGCCCGCGCCGAGCACGGCGACTTTCTTCACTTGAAATCGGTTCATTGGTTTTCCATGAATGGGGAAAGGCTCGTGGTCACTCGACTCGCAACCAGACCTGGGTTCGGTAGAACGGGCCGATGTAGCCGCGCATTTCCAGCTTCTTGCCGTCGTCCACCGGCTTGAGGCGCGTGCGGTAGACCTTGCCGTTGTTCGGGTCGACGATGGTGCCGCCCTCGAACACGGTGGCATCGCCTTCGCTGACCTTGAGGCCGCGCAGGATGGTCATGCCCAGCACGGGCTTGTCCTTGCGGTCGTCGGTGCACTTGTCGCACACCTCGTCCTGCTTGGTGGTGGGGTCCAGCAGCTTCTCAATGGTGCCGCTGTAGACACCGTTGGTTTCCTTGATGCGCACCAGGGACTTCTCTTTCTTCGAGTCGTCGTCGATCGTCTTCCACAGGCCCACGGGCGACATCTGCGCAAACGCGGACAGCGAAGCCAGCGACAGGGCAAGGGTGCTCACAACGGTCTTGATCATGGAAGTCTCCTGGTGGTGGTTGGAAATCCGGGGTTTATGCCAATGCCGCGTCGGTGTCCATCAACACCTTGCTGCCCGAACGGGCCGTGCGCATCAGCGTCGCGGTCTCGGGGAACAGCTTGGCGAAGTAGAAGCGAGCGGTCTGCAGCTTGGCGGTATAGAACGGGTCGGTGTTGCCGGCGGCGATCTCGCGCAGCGCCACCTGTGCCATGCGAGCCCAGAAGTAACCGATCACCAGGTGGCCGGCCACGCGCAAATAGTCCACCGCGGCGGCGCCCACTTCGTCGGCGTTCTGCAGGCCCTTGAAGCCGATCTCGGTGGTGAACTTGGTGATCTGCTCGCCCAGGATCGCCAGCGGGTTGATGAACTCGGCCATCTTTTCGTTGACGCCCTCTTCCATCACCAGCGCGCCCACCAGCTTGCCGAACTTCTTGAGCGTGGCGCCGTTGTTGCCCAGCACCTTGCGGCCCAGCAGGTCCAGGCTCTGGATGGTGTTGGTGCCTTCGTAAATCATGTTGATGCGGGCATCGCGCACGAACTGCTCCATGCCCCATTCCTTGATGTAGCCGTGGCCACCGAACACCTGCTGGCACTGGGTTGCAGCGTTGTAACCGTTGTCGGTCAGGAAGGCCTTGGTGATGGGCGTGAGCAACGAGAGCATGTCGTCGCTGTCCTTGCGCACTTTCTCGTCGGGGTGGCCGTGCACCTTCTCCAGCAGCACCGAGCAGAAGATGGCCAGCGCGCGACCACCTTCGGCGTAGGCCTTGGCGGTCAGCAGCATGCGCCGCACGTCGGGGTGCACGATGATCGGGTCAGCCGGTTTGTCCTTGGCTTTGGGGCCGGTCAGGCTGCGCATCTGGATGCGATCTTTCGCATAGGCCAGCGCGTTCTGGTAGGCCACCTCGGTCAGACCCAGCGACTGGTTGCCCACGCCCAGGCGCGCGGCGTTCATCATCACGAACATGCCCTGCATGCCCTTGTTGGGCTGGCCGACCATGGTGCCGATGGCACCGTCAATCACGATCTGCGCCGTGGCGTTGCCGTGGATGCCCATCTTGTGCTCCAGGCCACCGCAGTAGATGCCGTTGCGCTCGCCCAGCGTGCCGTCCTTGTTCACGTTGAACTTGGGCACGATGAACAGGCTCACGCCCTTGATGCCGGGAGGCGCGTCAGGCAAGCGGGCCAGCACCAGGTGGATGATGTTCTCGGCCATGTCGTGCTCACCGGCGCTGATGAATATCTTGTTGCCGGTGATCTTGTAGGTGCCATCGGCCTGCGGCTCGGCCTTGGTACGCATCAGACCCAGGTCGGTGCCGCAGTGTGGTTCGGTCAGGCACATGGTGCCGGTCCATTCACCGCTGGTCATCTTGTGCAGGTAGGTAGCCTTCTGTTCGTCGGTACCAAAGGTGTGCAGCGAGGCATAGGCGCCGTGGGTGAGGCCCGGGTACATGGTCCAGGCCTGGTTGGCCGAGTTCATCATCTCGTACATGCACTGGTTCACCACCAGTGGCAGCCCCTGGCCACCGAACGCAGGGTCGCACGAGAGCGCCGCCCAACCGCCGTCCACATACGTTTTGTACGCTTCCTTGAAGCCTTTGGGCGTGGTGACTTCGTGCGTCTTCTGGTCGAGCTTGCAGCCCTCGGTGTCGCCGCTGATGTTCAGCGGAAAGATCACCTGCGAAGCGAACTTGCCGCCCTCTTCCAGAACCGCGTTGATGGTGTCGGCATCGATGTCGGCGTGGGCCGGAATGCCCTTGAGGTCGTCGGTGACCTTGAGCACTTCGTGCATCACGAACTGCATGTCGCGCAGGGGCGGGTTGTAAACGGGCATGGGGAGACTCCTGAGCTGGGTTTGCGAAAGACGAAAGGGAACTCAGCCCTGCTTGCTGGCAGCGGCTGGGGTTTTGGTGGCTGACTTGCGGGGCGCGGACGCCTGCGGGTTGCCGAAGCGGGTGACGATGTTCTCGAACGCGCGCACGGCGCGGCTGGCCGAGTCGGGGCTGCGCAGAAAGCGCGCTTCGTAATGCAGCGCGAGGATCAGCGCGTGGACCTCGAACGCCATCTGCGCCGCGTCCGTGTCGGCTGCGAGGTGACCCTCTTCAATGGCGATCTCCACCGCGCGGCGCATGGCGCTGAGCCAGGTGTTGACCGAACTCGCGAGTGCGTCACGCACCGGGCCGGGCCGGTCGTCGAACTCGACCGCGCCGCTGATGTAGATGCACCCCGAGTCGATCTCGACCGAGGTGCGCTTCATCCAGTTGCTGAAAAGCTCGCGCAGGCGCGGCAGGCCACGCGGCGCGTTGATGGCGGGGTAGAAAACCTCTTCCTCGAAGCGAGCGTGGTACTCGCGCACCACCGAAATCTGCAGCTCTTCGCGCGAGCCAAAGTGCGCGAACACACCCGACTTGCTCATCTGCATGACCTCGGCCAGCGCACCGATCGACAGGCCTTCCAAGCCGATCTGCGTGGCCAGACCGAGCGCGGCATCCACGATGGCGGCCTTGGTCTGCTGACCTTTTTGCAGGGGCTTTTGGGCCGAGGTGTCGGCGCGGGGACGGCGGGTGGAGGGGGTGGTGCTCATGCGTGGCGGGTGGGGTTTTCCGAATAATCGAACGGTCGTTCTATTTTTACCGCAAAACCCGGCCCGTGCGCACAGCCGGCGCTTTTTATGGGGACTTTGTTTAGACCCGAGGCCCTAAAAACTCAGCGCAGGTTCTCTGGCACTTCACGCACCGCCTCGTCCGCCACCACCCACACCCGGTCACCCGGGCGCCGCTTGATCGGGTGCATGCCGGTGAAGTCTCCGAAGGCGGGCAGCACACCGACGGCATGGTGGGCCGGGTCGCCGAACCAGAAGCACGGCAGGCGCAGTCGCTCTCGGGCACCGCCTCTCAAGGCGACGCATGGATGCCAGTGTCCGGCCAGGGTGTAGGCGCCAGGCACAGGCTGGGGTTCGTGGCACAGGGCCCAGGACCCCATCACCCAAGGTTCTGTTTGCAGTTCGATGCGCCATTCGAGTGGCGGGTCGCCCGCAGCGCGGTCATGGTTGCCGCGCACCAGGTGCACGCGCAAACCGGGGCACTTGCCACGCCACGCGGTGAGTGCCTGCTCGACCACCTGGCTCAGCGCCGGGCTGCGCCCGCGCGCGGCGTGCAGCAGGTCGCCAAGGAACACAAGGTGTTGCACCGGGGTGCTGCCGAGTGAAGCGAGTGCGTCGCCCAATGCTTGCAGCGTGGTGGCGGTGGAGCCGGCCGGCACCGGCACGCCCAGGCGGCGAAAGCTCGCGGCCTTGCCCAGGTGCATGTCGGCCACGAGCAGCGCGGCGTGCTCGGGCAGGAAGGCCACGCCCGAAGGGTGCAAGCAGACCGTCAGGCCCTCGGCCAGGTGCACCGGCACCCAGGGCGCGCGGGGCATCACGGGGTGGGTCAGCGCCGCGCCACCGGCAGCAGCAGCGCAAGGCTGTGCTCAAGGCTTTCGCTGGGCGAGCGTTTGAAGCCGCTGCGCGCAAACCGCTGCAGCCGGCCCACGCAGAAAGCGGTCACCACCGACGCATCGGCCTGCGCGTCCACCGTGGGCGTGGCCACGCCGGCCACCACCGCCGCTTCGCGCAGGTTTTGCCGCAGCACCGACTCGATCTTGTCGAAGAAGAGATTCATGCGCTGTTGCAGTCGTTCGTTTTCGAACACCAGTGCATCGCCCACCATCACGCGCGTCATGCCAGGGTTCTTTTCACCGAACTGCAGCAGCAGCGTGACCAGCTTGCGGCAACGCGCGTTGGCGTCGGGCTCGCGTTCGCCCAGCTGGTTGACGAGGCCGAACACCGACTGCTCGATGAATTCGATCAGGCCCTCAAACATCTGGGCCTTGCTGGCGAAGTGACGGTAGAGCGCGGCCTCGCTCACTTCGAGCCGCGCGGCCAAGCCCGCGGTGGTGATGCGTTCGGTGCCCGGCTGCTCCAGCATGGTGGCCAGTGCCTCCAGTATCTGCACGCGCCGCTCACCGGGCTTGGGCCGTTTGCGCCCTGTTCCCTCGGCATGCGCAGCGGCTTCGATCACGCTGGCGGCTTCAAGCGCTGCGGCGTCTTCCGGGGACGGAGACTCAGGGGCATTGGAGGTCATGGGCAGGCGGTCCGATCGGTGGGGGCGAATGGGTGCCGGTGGCCGCTGTGCCGGCCCTGGCTTGTCTTCCTGTTACGAATTTTCGCACATCGCTGCAACTTCCCGGACCCAACGGGGGCGGGGTATCTGAGGTCAGTGGGCAATCGCATCCCGCACCATGCGATGGCGTCCGCCCATGGGTCAGTGGCTCTTGATCATGGTGCCAAAGGGCTCATTGCCCAGCACTTCCAGCAAGAGCGCATGCGGCACCCGACCATCGATGATGTGCACGGCGTTCACACCGCTCTTGGCGGCGTCCAGCGCACCGGCGATCTTGGGCAGCATGCCGCCGGAGATGGTCCCATCCTCCACCAGTTCGTCAATGCGCCGTGGCGTGAGTTCGGTGAGCAACCGGCCTTCCTTGTCAAGCACGCCGCGGATGTTGGTGAGCATCAACAGCTTCTCGGCCTGCAACACGGTGGCCAGCTTGGCCGCCACCACGTCGGCATTGATGTTGTAGCTCTCGTTGTTCTCGCCAAAGCCGATCGGGCTGACCACGGGAATGAAGGCGTCGTCCTGCAAGGCCTTCACCACACTGGGGTCGATGCTCACGATGTCGCCGACCTGGCCCACATCGTGTTCGAGATTCGGGTCCTTGTGGTCGGTCATGCGCAGTTTCTGCGCGCGGATCATGGCGCCATCACGCCCCGTCAGGCCCACGGCCTTGCCGCCGGCCTGGTTGATCAGACCCACGATGTCTTGCTGCACCTCACCGGCCAGCACCCACTCCACCACCTCCATGGTCTCGGGGTCGGTCACGCGCATGCCCTGGATGAACTGCCCCTGTTTGCCAAGGCGCTTGAGCAGCGTTTCGATCTGCGGCCCGCCGCCGTGCACGACCACCGGGTTGATACCGACCAGCTTGAGCAGCACCACGTCTTCGGCAAAGTCCTGCTGCAAGACCGGGTCGGTCATGGCGTTGCCACCGTACTTGATGACCATGGTCTTGCCGTGGTACTTGCGGATGTAGGGCAGTGCCTGGGCCAGTATCTCGGCCTTGTCGCGGGGGGGGATGGAGGTGAGGTCGGGCGGGGTGGTCATGGCTGCTTCTGCTTTATTTGGTTCTGAAATTGTAGGCTTCAGTGGTGGGTTTCTTCTGTCGTGGCGAGCCGGGCCGAGACCCGGCTCGCCACGACAACAAACCCATCAAGAAGAAGCCAAACCAGCCACAGCCTGAAACAAAGCCTGCCGCGCCTGCACCACCACCCTCGCCTTCCATTCCTGCGAATCCACATAAAAAGCCGCCAGCACCCGCGCCTTGATCTCGGCACGCAAGGCCTCGGGCGCCTCGGGGTGCAGGTGCAGCCAGTGGTCGCCGCGCAGCGCATCGATCACCTCTTCGATCGGCACCGTGCCGTACTCCATCGCGATCCCGGTGTACTGCGCCTACGGGCATTCCTCGTACGCGGCGTTCCACATCAGGCCAGTCAGCAGGGCCGACGTGGAAGATCCGTCGTAGATGGAGGTCACCGGCGTCTGGCCGCCGCCGCCCCACCAGTCACGGGCACGCGCCAGCGCCACCGCATCGTCACGGCAAGCGCAGATGCGCTCGCCCAGCCCGCTCTCGCCCAGGCCAGTGTGCAGATCGAACCACGCCAGGTGGCGGGCCTGCTGGCCGTGGCGGCGCAGCACCTGGCGCAGCGTGCGGTTGCTCCAGGTGGCTTCGGTGCCGCCGTAAAACAGGCCGTCCGCAAACGCATGCTGGCCTTGCGACACCGCGGCTTGAAAGCGCGTCAGTCCATGCGTCTGGATGTAGGCACCAATGGCTGAGTCGTTCTCCGGGCCGGGTGGCCATTGCGCGGGCAACAGCAGCTCGTGCAAGTCGGCGTAGGCCTCGTTGACCGGCAGCGGCTGGCCGAAGTCCTGGAAGTTGCGATTGAGGTCGACGTTCTCGTGCGTCACGCGGCGCACCCACGAAAAACCGTGTGGGTTGAGGGCGTGGATGTAGAGCACGGCCACGCCGGCGTCGCGTGCGTGCTCGCGCCACTCGGCGTCAAACGCGGCAAACACCTGCACGCCGGAACCACAGTAACCCTCCACCCCGTGGCAGGCGCTGCTGACGATGAGCAGGTGCTCGGCATCGGGGTCGCCATCGAGCGCCACGTCCGTGGCCAGCACCTCACCATCGCGACCTGGCAGGGGATGGTTGTGGCTGCTGATGGCCATGCCTGCGCCGGCTGCCGCTTCCAGAAACTGCACCCGGGCCCGGGCGTACGACGGGGAGAAGGCGTCGCTGGGTGCGATCAAGCCGCCGCCCCCGGGCGTGGTCGGCTCAGCCACTTTTCAGCCAGTTGCACCCAGTAGGTGGCACCCAGCGGGATCAGGTCGTCGTTGAAGTCGTAGCTCGGGTTGTGCAGCATGCAGGGGCCGCCGCCATGGCCCATTTCGCGGTGCGCGCCGTCGCCGTTGGCGATGAAGGCGTAGCAACCGGGGCGGGCCTGCAGCATGTAGGCGAAGTCTTCGGCGCCCATGGTGGGCTCCTGGTCCACCACGCGATCAGCGCCCACGATGTCGGCCATGACCTCGCGCGCGAACGCGGTTTCGGCGGCGTGGTTGATTGTGGGCGGGTAGTTGCGCTTGAACTGGAACTCCACCGTGGCGCCGAAGGCCGCGCTGGTGTGCTCGGCCACTTCCTGCATGCGGCGCTCGATCATGTCGAGCACCTCATAGGTGAAGGTGCGCACCGTGCCCTGGATCTCGCAGCTGTCGGGCACCACGTTGGTGGCCTCGCCGGTGTGGATCATGGTGACCGAGATCACGCCGGCGTCCACCGGCTTCTTGTTGCGCGAGATGATGGTCTGAAACGCCATCACCATCTGGCACGCCACCGGCACCGGGTCAATGCCGTTGTGGGGGAGTGCGGCGTGAGCACCCTTGCCACGGATGGTGATGAGGAACTCGTTGCTCGACGCCATCACCGGGCCGGTGCTGGCGGCAAATGTGCCCACCGCCATGCCGGGCCAGTTGTGCATGCCGAACACCGACTCCACCGGGAACTGCTCGAACAGGCCGTCCTTGATCATTTCGCGCGCGCCGCCGCCGCCCTCTTCGGCCGGCTGGAAGATCAGGTAGACGGTGCCGTCGAAGTTGCGGTGCTTGGCAAAGTGCTGCGCGGCGCCGAGCAGCATGGCGGTGTGGCCGTCGTGGCCGCAGGCGTGCATCTTGCCGGCGTGCTGGCTGGCGTGCGCAAAGGTGTTGTGCTCCTGCATGGGCAGTGCGTCCATGTCGGCGCGCAAGCCGATGGCCCGACCGCAGGCACCGCCGTCGCGCCCGTGCACGATGCCCACCACCCCGGTGGTGCCCATGCCGCGGTGCACGGGAATGCCCCACTCGGTGAGCTTCTGGGCCACCACGTCTGCGGTGCGCACTTCCTTGAAACAGAGTTCGGGGTGGGCATGGATGTCGCGGCGCACGGCCGCGATGCTGGCGGCCTGCGTGAGGATGGAGTCGATGAGTTTCATGGGAACCTTTGCGTGCCGTGGCGGTGGCGAAAAAAACAAAGGATCATGGTAGCCAAGACCCGCCAAGGACGCGGCCTCCCGGGCGACAGCCCCACGCACCAGCGGGTCGATCACGGCCAGGGCCGGCTCACTCCTTGCGCCGGATCACGCTGGCCCGCGCCGCATCGTCCTTGTAGACATAGGTTCGCTCGCCACCTTGCCAGGTGCCCAGCCACAACATGTTGGCCGAAATGGCGTCATGGTCGGCGTTGCTGAACGGCTTGTCGTAGGTGGTCACCACGCCTCGGTAAGGCTGCTGCAGGTTTTCCAGCGCGTTCTTCAGGCTCTTGCCGGTGATGTTGCCCTTGGTCAGGAACATGGCGCGCAGCAGCAGGTGCACCGAGTCGTAGGTCTGGGCGGCCGACATCATCGAACCGATGGGGCGCTCCTTGGAGATCCTGGCGTAGCCCCGCAGAAAGGTGCTGTTGCGCTCCATGAAGGTGTTGGGCAGCACGGTCTGAACCACATAGGTGCCCTCGACCGCGCCCTTGGAGGCCTCGAAGGCCGAGGCATGAGACAGACCCCAGGGACCGTACTGCGGCACGTTCCAGCCCGCCGCAGCGCGGCTGGCCGAGATCACCCCCTGCTCAGGTCCAACGGTCCAGCCAATCAGCGCATCGGCGCCCGACTCCTTGAGCTGCTTCATTTCGTCGGCCAGGGTTTTCACGCCCACCTTGAAGCGCACGACGATCTGCGGCTTGAGGCCCACGGCCTGCAGCGCGGCCTCCAGGTCCTTGAGGCCGCCGTCACCATAGCCGGTGCTGTCCACCAGCAAGGCCACCTTCTTGAGGTTGCGCTTGACGATGTCGGCCACCAGAAACTGCGACTGCAGCTGGTCGCGTGCCGAGGTGCGGAAGATGTAGCTCTCGGCCGCGGGGTACTTGGCGGTGATGGCGGTCCCGGTGGCGCAAGGCACGATCAGCAGGTGCTCGTTCTTCTGGAACACGTCCAGCGCCTTCATGGCCACGCCGGTGTTGCAGAAGCCCACGGTGGCGACCACTTTCTCGGTGAGAACCAGTTCTTCCGCGTGCTTGAGGCCGGCGTCGGGGTTGGCCTGGTCGTCGCGGATCACCAGCTCCAGCTTGCGCCCGAGGTATCCGCCCACGGCGTTGATCTCGTCCACCGCCACCTGCGCGCCCACGCGCGCGCTGTTGCCCATGTCGGACGATCCCCCGGTGAGCGGCAGGATCACACCCAGGCGGATGAGCCTGGCGTCCGGCCCTGCCGGCGCAGCGTTGGCAGGGGCGGGCGCCTGGGCCCAGGTCGGCATCAAGCTGGCCGACATGACAAGCGCCAACAAGTGGCGAACGGGCAGCTGCATCAAAGACCTCCTGAGCGGGTGAGACATTCACCGGTCGACTCGAACAGGCTACAGCGCAACGCTTGGCGGTGGCAATCGGGCAAAACGAGTTGTGGGCCGTTGCAGTATCCGCAGCGCAGCATGACCGCGCCTCGCACAGTTACGTCAAACCGGAACGTCTTTCCGGTCCATGACCCTCAAAACAGATACCAAGGAATTCATTTCAGAGGACGGGCGGCTGCGGCGGGCCGCCACCCCGCAGGCCCCGCATGTGATGCAACGTTGCAACGCCACCGCCTGGACCGCCTTCAGCGGCGGATGCGCCCGTCTTCGGTCAGCAGCGTGAGCTCCACAAAACGGGAGCCGGTGTGTTTCGCCGGTCCGAAATCCACCGGAAAACCACCCAGGTTCACGTTCTGCATGCCCTGCACGGCGGTGATGAAGCCCTCGCGCGTGAGCGCCCTCCCCGCGCGCCGCACGCCCTCGGTGAACACCTTGGCCGCGACAAACCCTTCCATGCCCGAGTAGTTGGGCTCCACACCCCGCTTCTCCTTGATGGCCGCCAGGTACTCGCCCGACAGCGCTGTGGCCGGCGTGTAGGGGAAGGGCATCACCTGGCTCACGGACACCCCACGGGCCTCGGCGCCAAGCTCGTCGATGAGGGCCTGGGTGCCGACAAAGGAGACGTTGTAGAAGTTGCCGCTGAACCCGGCACGGCGCGCCTGCCGCACGAACGTGGCCACCGCCTTGTAAGCCCCGATCTGAACGATCGCCTCGGGCTTCTGGGCCATGATGTCCTTCACTGCCTGCGCCACCTCGGTCGTGTTGCGCTCCACCGTGCCCAGGGCCGTGGGCTCCAGGCCCATGGCGGTCATGGCCCGCGTGACGCCCTCCAGGCCAGTCTTGCCGTAAGCGTCGTTCTGGTAGAAGACCGCGATCTTCTTGATGCCGGTGGACGTGATCTGGCGAACGATGGCGGCCGTCTCGTCGAAGTAGGAGGCGCGCACGTGGATGGCGTAACGGTTGAACGGATCGCGCAGCGCCTGCGCTCCGGTGAAGGGCGCGAAGAACGGCACCTTGGCCGCAGTGGCCAATGGCAGTGCGGCCAGGCTGGTGGGTGTGCCGATGTAGCCAAACAGGGCGAACACGTCGTCGGCAATGAGCTGGCGGGTGTTGGCGGCGCAGCGCTCGGGCTCGTAGCCGTCGTCCAGCCGCCTGATCTCGATCGTGCGGCCGTTCACGCCGCCCTTGGCGTTGACCGTGTCGAAGTAGGCCTGCGCACCCAGATGGAACTGCAGGCCCAGCTGCACGGCCGCGCCGGTGAAGGGTGCTGACTGCCCCAGGACGATGCGCGTGTCACTCAATGTGGCGCTCTGCGCGCTGGCCGAGACACCCCAGGAAGCCAGCGCCCCGGAGCCGACCAGCTTGCACACTTGGGATAGGGCTTCACGACGCTGCATGCGAACACTCCTGATATGCTGATTTGGACACTGGGTAGGGTAAAGCAAGCGCCCTGCCATCCCCCACGTCCAGACGCCCTTTGGCAACATTCATCCGATGAACACGACTGCGCTCACGATCCGCGGAGCCTGCCCCCACGATTGCCCCGACACCTGTGCCCTGGTCACCACGGTGGAAAACGGTATCGCCGTGCGCGTGCAGGGCAACGCCGGGCACCGACACACCGACGGTGCGCTGTGCACCAAGGTATCGCGCTACACCGAACGCACCTACCACCCCGAGCGCTTGCAGCACCCGCTCAAGCGCACCGGCCCCAAGGGAAGCGGGCAGTTCGAGCGCGTGAGCTGGGACGAAGCCCTGGACACGATTGCCGAACGCCTGAGGTCCCTGGCCGCCCGCGACCCTCAAGCCATCCTGCCCTACAGCTACGCCGGCACCATGGGCCAGGTGCAGGGGGAGGGCATGGCCGCGCGCTTCTTTCACCGGTTGGGCGCTTCGCACCTGGAGCGCACCATCTGCGCCTCGGCCGGTGGCGAGGGGCTGGTGCAGACGCTGGGCGGCAAGGTGGGCATGAAGGTGGAGCATTTCGCCGACGCCAAACTCATCCTGATCTGGGGCAGCAACTCCATCGGCAGCAACCTGCACTTCTGGCGTCTGGCACAGCAGGCCAAGCGCGAGGGCGCGCGGTTGGTCTGCATCGACCCGAGACGCTCCGAGACAGCCGAGAAGTGCCACGAGCACATCGCCCTGCGTCCCGGCACCGACGCGGCACTCGCGCTGGCACTCATGCACCAGCTCATCACGCACGACTGGCTGGACCACGACTACATCGCGCAGCACACGCTGGGCTGGGAGGGCCTGCGCGAGCGCGCGCTGCAGTGGCCACCCGAGCGCGCCGCCGAGATCTGCGGCATCCCGGTGCAGCAGATCACCGAGCTGGCGCGCGCCTACGGCACCACGAAACCCGCCGCGATCCGGCTGAACTACGGCATGCAACGCGTGCGCGGTGGCGGCAACGCGGTGCGCGCCGTGGCCTGCCTGCCCGCGCTGGTGGGTGCGTGGCGTCAGCCGGCGGGTGGCATGCTGCTGTCCAGTTCGGCCATGTTTCCGGTCAACCGCGCGGCCCTGCACCGGCCCGATCTGCTGGCCGGCAAAAGTCCCCGCACCATCAACATGAGCACCATCGGCAACGACCTGCTGCGCGAGAGCTCGCCCGGCTTCGGGCCGAAGATCGAAGCGCTCATCGTCTACAACAGCAACCCGGTGGCGGTGGCGCCCGAATCGGGCAAGGTGGTGCAGGGCTTTCTGCGCGAAGACCTGTTCACCGTGGTGATCGAGCACTTCCAGACCGACACCGCCGACCACGCCGACATCATCCTGCCGGCCACCACCCAGCTGGAG
Source organism: Hydrogenophaga sp. PBL-H3 (assembly GCF_010104355.1). Taxonomy (NCBI): domain Bacteria; kingdom Pseudomonadati; phylum Pseudomonadota; class Betaproteobacteria; order Burkholderiales; family Comamonadaceae; genus Hydrogenophaga; species Hydrogenophaga sp. PBL-H3. Next base: position 704,183 of record NZ_CP044972.1, on the reverse strand, counting down.
CACTGGGACATCCACACCAGTTACGGCCACACCGACGTGCTGCTCAACCGCCCGGCCATCGCACCGGTGGGCGAAGCCCGCACCAACACCGACGTCTTCCGCGCGCTGGCCGCGCGCCTGGGTTTTGACGACCCGTGTTTCGCGGACGACGACGAGACCCTCTGCCGCACCGTGTTCGGCAGCACGGTGGATTTCCAGCTGCTGCTGGACCAGGGATTTGCCACCCTGCCCATCCCCGAGGCGCCTTTCGCCAACGGCGGCTTTCCCACACCGTCGGGGCGCTGCGAATTTTTCAGTGCACGGCTGGCCGCGCAGGGCATGGACGGCCTGCCCGACCACCTGCCCAACCACGAACTGCAGGGCACGTCAGCCGCCTATCCGCTGGCCATGATCTCGCCACCGGCACGCAACTTCCTCAACTCCAGTTTCGTCAACGTGCAGAGCCTGCGCGACATCGAGGGCGAGCCGCTGCTGGAAATTCACGCCGACGATGCGCTGGCGCGTGGCATCGAGACCGGCCACATGGTGCGCGTGTTCAACGACCGCGGCGAATACCGCTGCAAGGCCAAGGTGTCCACGCGCGCACGGCCCGGCGTGGTCAACGGCCTGGGCATCTGGTGGCGCAAGCTCGGACCCTCGGGCACCAACGTCAACGAGGTCACCAGCCAGCAGCTCACCGACATGGGGCGCGGCCCGGTGTTCTACGACTGCCTGGTCGATGTGGCCAGCCTGACCTGAGGCCGGTGTGAAGCAACTGCTGGCGCTTGCTTTTGTGGCCCTGCTGAGCGCAGGCTGCGCCAACACCACCGGCGTGGGCTACTACTGGCAATCGGTCGCCGGACACGTGTTGCTGATGCAGGCGGCGCGCCCGGTCGACGACTGGCTGGCCGATGACGCCGCGCCGCCCAAGCTCAAGGAACGACTGGAAGCGGCCCGGCGCATCCGCCAGTTCGCGGTGAGCGAACTCGCCCTGCCCGACAACAACAGCTACCAGCGCTACGCCGACCTGAAGCGCCGCGCCGCCGTCTACAACGTGGTGGCCGCACCGGCGCTCTCGCTCAAGCTGGAGACCTGGTGCTTTCCGGTGGCGGGCTGTGTGGGCTATCGCGGTTACTTTCTGGAATCCAGCGCAAAAGCCTTCGCCGACAGCCTGGACCCGCAGCTGGAGGTCGCGGTCTACCCGGTGCCGGCTTACTCCACCCTGGGCTGGATGAACTGGGCCGGTGGTGACCCACTGCTCAACACCTTCATCCACTACCCCGAAGGCGAGCTCGCGCGCACCGTGTTCCACGAACTCGCACACCAGGTGGTGTACGTGCAGAACGACACCGCTTTCAACGAGTCGTTCGCCACCACGGTGGAGCGCCTGGGCGGCGCGCTCTGGTTGAACCGCGCCAGCGAGCAGGCACGCACCGACTACGCCACCTTCGACCACCGCCGCCGCGCCTTCCGTGCACTCACCCGTGCGACCCGCGAACGCCTGAAGGCCATCTACGAGGACGCCCGCCTGGGCGATGCCGCAAAGCTGCAGCTCAAGGCCGGCACCCTGAACGATTTCCGCCAGCAATACGAACACCTGAAAGCGGGCTGGAACGGCTACGCCGGCTACGACCCTTTCGTGGCACGGGCCAACAACGCCAGCTTTGCAGCCCAGGCGGCCTACGACGATTGGGTGCCCGCGTTTGAAGCCCTGTTCGAGCGCGAGGGCCGCGACTTTGCGCGGTTTTATGATGCGGTGCGCGCGCTGTCCGGTCGCCCCAAAGACGAGCGCCAGGCCGCCCTGCGCGAGCTGGCACCCACCGCCCTGGCCGCCAGCGACACGCCTCGCCCCTGACAACAACACCGAGAGACACCATGGCCGACATCCACATCGAACGCGATCACCAACTCGGCATGAGCGGCGCACGCAAGCTCGCGTGGCGCTGGGCCGAGCAAGTCGAGAACGAGTTCGACATGAGCTGCACGTACGAAGAAGGCAGCGACTGCGACGAGGTGCAGTTCACCCGCTCGGGGGTGAGTGGCACGCTCAAGGTGTCGGCCGGGAAGTTTGAACTCGATGCACGCCTGGGCTTCCTGCTGGGCGCTTTCAAAGACCGCATCGAAGGCGAGATCGTCAAGAACCTCGACGAACTGCTGGCGGCGAAGAAGCCCGCCGCCAAAAAGAAAAAAGCCGGCTGAAAAGCCGGCTGGTGTTCAGCTCAGACCCTGGATGAGGTCGATGTACTGTTGCATCGCGTCGTCTTTCCCGATGCCCTTGAAGCCGTTCCACGCATCCCACTTGGCGCGACCAACCATGTCGCCGAAACCAGGCTTCTTGCCTTCCACATCCCCCTCCGTGGCCTGCTTGTACAAGGCGTAGATCTTCAGCAGCGTGGCGTTGTCGGGGCGCTCGCTGAGGTTCTTGGAATTCGCCACCGCGGCTTCGAAAAGGGATTTGAGATCGGCCATGAATGCTCCTGTTGTTGAAATGGACCGCCCGCCAGGCACGCCGTGGGCTAAGGGCTCTCCCGCTATCTTACGGTTGGAGGCCTCTGCACAATAGGGCCACAACCCAAGACCCGCACAGCCACCCGAGGAGCATCCATGGTTCAACGCGTTGCCGCCCGCAGCGACACCCCGGCGGTGCGCGCCACTCGCCCCGCCACTCGCCGCAAGACCACCAGTGACAGCGCGGCGGCCGGCGTGCTGCCGTCGGTCAAGAAGGCGCTCACGACCACATTGGGGCTGGAAGGCGAGCGCATGAGCAAGGTCGACACGGCCTGGCTGCGCATGGACTCACCCAGCAACCTCATGATGATCGTCGGCGTGTGGATCCTCAAGCCGGGCATCCGCATCGAGGACTTGAGCGAACGCGTGCGCGAGCGTCTGTTGCCTTACCGCCGTTTCGTGCAGCTGGCGCGCGAAGACGCCGCGGGCGCGCACTGGATCGATGACGCAGACTTCCGGCTCAGCCGCCATGTGGTCACGCACCGGCTCTCGCAGACCGGCTCGCAAAGTGAGCAGGATGCCCTGCAGGCCCGCGTGGCCGAACTCGCCATGCAGCCGCTGGATCACCAGCATCCGCTGTGGCGTTTCGAGCTGGTCGAACAATACGGTGGTGGCTCTGCGCTGATCGCTCGCATCCACCATTGCATCGCCGACGGCATCGCGCTCATCAGCGTGATGATGAGCCTGGTCGACGGCGGTGGCGCACCGCCGCAGCGCAAGAGCCGCAAGACCACCAAGCCGGGTCTGGACGGCGCCGAAGACTGGGTGGCCGACACCTTGATACGGCCCTTCGGCGATCTCACCGCGAAGGCACTGGAAGCCGCCGGCGGCGGCGCCGCCAGGTCGTTTGCCATGCTGGCCTCGCCCCAGCAGAGCCTCTCCGACTCGCTGGGCCAGGCGGTCGATCTGGCGCGCATGGGGGGTCAGCTCGCCAGCGACCTCGCCGCCCTCGCGCTCATGCCCGACGATTCCCCCACCCGGCTCAAGGGGCAGCCGGGCAACACCAAACGCGTGGCCTGGTGCGAACCGATTCCGCTCGAGGAGGTGAAGGCGATCGGACGGGCGCTGAACTGCTCGGTCAACGACGTGCTGCTGGGATGTGTGGCCGGGGCCATCGGCGCCTACCTGCGACACCTCGGTGACGACCCCACCGGTCAGGAGATCCGCGCCATGGTGCCGATCAACCTGCGTCCGATGGAGGACGCCTGGAAACTCGGCAACCGTTTTGGCCTGGTGCCGCTGGTGCTGCCCATTGGTTGCACCAACCCGGTCGAGCGCGTGTTCACCGTGCGCTCGCGCATGAACAACCTCAAGGGCAGCCTGCAACCGCTGCTGACCTTCGGCCTGCTCTCGGTGGCTGGGTTGCTGGTCAAGCCGGCGCAAGATGCGCTGCTGAGCCTGTTCGGGCGCAAGACCACAGCCGTGATGACCAACGTGCCGGGCCCGGCCACCAAGCTCAAGGTCTGCGGCTCCACCCTGGAGCAGACGATGTTCTGGGTGCCTCAGACCGGCACGGTGGGCCTGGGCGTGTCGATCCTGAGCTACGGCGGCGGCGTGCAGTTCGGCGTGATCGCCGACACCACCTTGTGCCCAGAGCCGCAGCGCATCATTGACGAGTTCGAGCCGGAGTTCCGGCGTCTGCTCACGCTCACCCTCATGCTGCCCTGGGGCGAAGCGAAACCCTAAGCCAGGGCCAGGCGGCGCGAAGCCATCTCCAGCAGCCCGTCGAAGATCAGGCCCTCCACCAGCTCCACCTGCAAGGCCATGCTGGGCGCCATTTTCCAGCCGGCGCCACCGGTCATGAAGCACACCGGCTCATCACCGCAATGGCGGCGCAGGTTGTCCACCATGCGCTGCACCGCACCGGCGATGGCGAAGGTACCGCCACTGGTGAGCGCGTCGCTGGTGTTGGTGGGGAAGTCCCGCACCTCGCCGGTGGGCACGTGCAACCCGGCCGTGCCCGATTCGAGCGCGCGCAACATGATGCCGTGACCGGGCAGGATGATGCCGCCCAGAAACCGCCCTTCGGTGTCGATCGCCTCCACCGTCACGGCGGTGCCCACCATCACCACCACACAAGGCCGCGCCAGGCCCCGAGCCACCAGGCGCTGACGGGCGCCGATCATGGCCACCCAGCGGTCGGAGCCGAGCCGCGCCGGGTGGTCGTAGCCGTTGGTCACGCCCGCTTCGGCATTGCTGGAAACCACCCATTGCGGGGTCACGTCCCAGAGTTCGAGCTGCTCCTCGACCCGGCGCTTGACCGCATCGCCAGCCACCACGCAGCCCAGCACCCAGCGCGGCGCGGGCAGGTCGGCCCAGTCGCCTTCGGCCAGGGTTTCGATGTTTTCGAGGAACTGCGCACCCTGTGCGATCAGGCGCGAACCAGAGCGCGGCTCCTCGTACAAGGCCCATTTCAGGCGGGTGTTGCCAACGTCCAGGGCCAGAAAAGTCATGCGCGGATTATGACCAAGCAAACCCCGGGGAGTTTGCGCACTGCAGCATGACAAAACAACGGCCCGCGCAGCCGGGGAGCGTGGGGGCCAGGCTAGATGAGACCGATCCAGCAGGCGCGCTGCACAGCGGCCAGCTTGTTGTCGGTCTTGAGTTTGGCCATGGCGTTGGCCAGGTGGTAGTTCACCGTGCGTTCGGAGCAGTCCATGCGCAAGGCGGTTTCGCGTGCGGTCAGCCCTTCAAAGGCCATGTTCAGGCTCTCCAGCTCACGCGGACTCAGGCTCACACGGGCTTCGGCGATGGCACGGCGCAGCATGGGCCAGATGTTGAAGGCCGACCAGGCCAGCGCCGCCGCTTCGGAGCGATCGGCAAACGCGCGCGGGCTGAACATGAAGCACTCAAAAGCCCGACCGGCTGGCAGGCTGAAGGCCACCCGAACCAGCGTCTGGTGGCCATGCGCCAGCCACAGGCGGCGCCAGCGGCTGGATTGTTCAAAGACCGATTTGGAAATGTCTTGCCAGGCCACCAGCGGTGCATCGCTTTCGCGCCAGCTGGCACCGAAATCGCGGCTGTCCGCCAACGCCTGGGCGGCCGACAGCAACCGGGGAGGGTGCACCGCCAGCACTTCGCGCTCGTCGCGTCCGCCGGTGGGCGCCGGGCCGAGCACCATGACGGCCTCGACACCTTGGTCGTGCAACGCGCAGACCCAGTCGGCCAGAATGCTATCGAGGCTGATACTGTCAAAGTTGACAGGTAGGGTCATGGTTTGAAACAGCCTGTTGCACGGACAATGGGGTTTGTGTGTGGGCAGCCGGTGCGGGCAACGGGTGCTCGGCGATCGAAGGAGTACATATTGCCTCTGGACCGGTTGAGGTTGCACAGCGCCAGAGCGCGACTGTGGAGATGGTTGCTGGACGAGGTGGTCCATGCGCCCCTCGAGCCCATTTTGCATCCATCACGTGCTCGCCTGCAGTACCTGGGCGTATTCACCATTCTGGGACATCTCGGGTTCGCATGGATCTGGATCGAGCTGTTGCCACAGCCCTACGAGAACCTTCCCACCCGCCTGGCCATGGCCAGCCTGGGTGTTCCGTTGCTGATCGGCGCGTTCAATCGCGACCTCACCTCCCAGGCCACCATCTGGATCTTTTCCCTGGCCAGCTGGTCGCAGTTGCCCATGTTCTTCTCCTGGATGTACTGGCTCAACGGCGGCAACGACGTCTGGCTGGCCAGCGTGTCCTGCATGCTGGTCATCTATTACCACCTCACCGACTGGCGACTGGCCACCCTGGGCGTTGTCATGGGCGCCGGGCTCAGCCTGGGGCTGGCGCAGATGTTGGGCGTGCCCCTGACCGAAGAGGCCACACGGCCCGACCATCTGGTGGTTCTGGCGTTTGCGTGGGGCGCGGCCATGATGCTGGGAGCCTCCAGCGCCAACCTGCGCCGCACGCGCCTGATCAACACGCTGAGCACCATGGGCGTGATGGCACACGAGCTGCGCACGCCATTGGCCACCGTCAACCTCATGGGCGACGTGCTGCGCAACCTGTCGCAGCACGACCTTCCGGAGGCCAAGCAGAAGAGATTCGACGAGCTGGCCACCCGGCTGCAGAACCTGGTTCGCAGCATGAACCGGCAGATCGATACCCAGATCTCGAACGCGCAATTGATTCGACTGCCTCGCGACAAGTCCTCCATCCGCGCGGCAGAACTGGTGCAGGACGTGGTGCTGCACTATCCCTATCGCTCGTCCAGGGAGCGCGACTGCGTCCAGGTGCACATCCAGCAGGACTTCCACTTCATGGCGTCGCGCCAGTTGTTCTCGCAGGTGCTGACCAACCTGATGAAAAACGCGCTCCATGCGCTGGCCTCGGCCAGCAACGCCCCGAGCCCGGGCGACTTGCGGCTGGATGTGGGCGTGCACCACGGCAAGGGACGCATTGCAGTATCTGACGACGGAATCGGCATTGCCCACGAACAGCAGACGAGAATCTTCGAACCGTTCTTCTCCACGTTGGCGGGCGCCGGCAACGGCCTGGGTCTGACCTTCTGCAAGAACGTCGTGGAGGCAGCGCAGGGCAGTCTCAGCGTGCATTCCGAACCCGGCCTGGGCGCGGTCTTCATGATCGATCTCCCACTCAGTCAACCGATTCACGCGACCCCTTCTTCTCCACGCTGATGACCCGATGGCACTGACGATCCCCCTATTCCACCGTCCGGGCAGCATTCTGTTTCTGGACGACGACACCGACTACCTCGACATGCTCGGCATGGTGATTCCGACGCATTGGCAGGTGGAGCTGTTTGCGCGCCCGTCGGGCTTTGCCCAGCGCATGCAACAAGAGCCAGCCCGGTGGGAGGCCGACGCCATGCTGCAACTGCAGATGATCGAGCGCTGGCGCCAGGGACAGCCGCTGCTGCCGCAGATCCTGCGCTACTGGGCGGTGAACCCGGCGCGCTACCAGCTGGTGAAGACCTGCGTGGTCGATTACGCCATGCCCGGCACCGACGGCTTGAAGGTGCTCAACACTCTGCTGGACTGGCCGGGCTCGCGTGTGCTCCTGACCGGTCAGGCCGACGAGCAGATCGCCATCCAGGCCTTCAACAACGGTCTGATCGACCAGTTCGTGCCCAAACAGACGACCGACATCACACGCCACCTCATGGGTGTGTTGCGCAAGCTCATGCACGCGCCCCACCCGCGCCTGAACACACTGTGGCGCGGTGCACTGCAGCCGTCGCAGCAATCGCTGCTGCAGATTCCGTCCATTGCGCTGGCCTTGCAGTCATTCGCCAGTCAGAACTGGGTCGAGTACGCCGTGCTGGGTGAGCCGTTTGGGCTGATCGGCCTGGACGGCACGGGCAATGCCCACTGGTTGCAGCTGGAGCCCACCAGCAGCCTGGGCGATCTGGCCGAACTCGCCGGCTCGGCCGGGCTGGGCTTCGACGTGGTGCGCGCGGTGCAGGCGGGCAACCAGCTGGCAGCGGTGGAACTGCACCAGCAGCTCAACCTCGGCGGGCCGGTGCGCACCGCGCCGGCCTTCGGCCTGGGTGATGACAAGCTGGTCACCGCTGCCGTGTTCTCACTCGACACCGCCGATCTGCCCCACCCCATTTACGGCTACCGGCGCTTCCTGGACGCAGAAGGCCACCGCAGCGTTCAGGACAACTGAGCACACGCCGCGCGGGCGCGACGCGCGATCGGCCAGTCCCACGGCTTGACCATCGGCGCCACCTCCCGCGCCACGGCGGCCACATGGTCGAGCTCGGCGTCGGTGAGCGCGGCATGCAGCGTAAGCCGCACCATGGTGCGGTTGCGGCTGGTGGCCGGTGCACAGAACACCGCGCCAAACACATCGCGCTCCTCCAGCAGATCGCGCAGCACCATGGTGGCAGGTTCGGTGCCGGCCTCCAGGGCAATGATCTGCTCGGTGCCCTGGTGGATCGGGTAGCCCAGGTCGCTGAGCATGCCGCGCAGTTGCAGCGTGTGGGCGCGCAGGCGCGCACGCTCGGTGTCGCTGCGACGGATCACCTCCAGCGTGGCGTCCAGCGCGGCAATCTCGTGGGGTAGCAGGCACGAGCTGAACATGTTGGGGTAACTGGTGCTCAGCACGTAGTTGCGCATGGCCGCCGGCACGCTCAGGAAACCGGCGCGACCCGCAAACGCCTTGGCCAGGCTGGCGGTGATGAAATGCACCCGATGGCTCAGCCCGAGCTCGGCGCACAAGCCTGCGCCCTGCGGGCCGTGCGTGCCCAGGGAATGCGATTCGTCGACCAGCGTCATGCACCCCCACCGCTCGGCCACCTCCACCACCTGCACCAGGGGCGCCACTGCCCCGGTGGTGCTGTAGACCGAATCCACCACGATCACGCCGGCGCCATGGCGCTGCACCAGCCGGTCCAGGTGCTCGGCGTCGTTGTGACGAAACGGATGGGTGGTGGCCCCGGCGCGGCGCGCACCTTCCCACAGCGAGGTGTGGGCCAGCGTGTCCATGTAGATCACCGTCTTCTCGTCCGCAATCGACTGCAGCAGGCCCAGGTTGGCCGCGTAGCCCGACTGGCAGATCAGCCCGTCCTCCTGCCCCAGCAGGTGGGCGAGTTTGAGTTCGAGCTTGCGCGCGGGGTGTTCGTCGAGCAGGAACACGCCGGACTGGATGACGAACTCGGCGTCGGTCTTGATCGCGAGCGTCTGGGCCTGAACGATGTCCGCGTGGCCGGTCAGGCTCAGGTAGTCGTTGCCGTTGAGCCGCACCGCGCCAGGGCCAGCCTCACGACCATGAAGCAGTGAGCGCCCGCTCCAGAGCGTGTCCCAGCGGGTGGTGAACTCGCGCTGGATGCGCCCGGCCAGATGGGCGGAGATCGGGGGGTTCGAAGGGGCTCTCTCCCGAGGGCAGGCCAACGACGTCATGGGGCAATCCTTTTGAAATGGAAAACCCCATTGAAAAAAGAAATGTGTGAAAAACCGCACGAACCCTGTCAGTCCTGACAGGGGTTGTGAGGCTTTCTTCTCAAACTCCGGGCAAGCGGAGCGACCAGCGGCGGTGGCGGAGCAACGCGGCCCGTGCGTGCTTCAGTTCTGGCGCCAGGGCAGCGCATGGTGGCGCCAGCCACCCTGCTGACCGCGGTGTGCGTGCGTGTCCGGGTCACCCTCGAAGCCTTCAAGGATGTTGTAGGCCTCCAGGCCGAGTTCGGTGGCGCGCTTGGCCGCGGCAATCGAGCGCACGCCGCTGCGGCACAGCAGCACCACCTTCTTGCCACCAGCCGCCTGGCGCACCTGGGCATCGAAGTCCGGGTTCATTGCCATGCCAGGCCATTGTTTCCAGGCCACCGGCACAGCGCCGGGCACGAAGCCGACCCATTCGCGCTCGGCATCGGTGCGCACATCGACCAGCACGGCATCGCCCGCCTGCACCCACTGCCAGGCCAGCTGTGGCGTCACGTCCCCCGCATAACTGCCCGCGTGTGGACCGGCGGCGGGTCGGGGCTCCATGAACAGGACGCCGCCCGCGTCATGGCGTTGTCCCGACATGAGGTTGGCCGGCACGGCTTCGTCGATGCGCCGGGGCCTGGGCAGGTTCAGCGACTCCATCAAGGCAATGAATTCGGCCTCGCTCCTGCCCGCCACCCGTGCGTTGTGTTTCTTCTCGGCGCCAATGGTGGAGTGGTGGCGACCGTGGTAGTCGTGGCCCGGCCAGACGGTGGTGTCGTCCGGCAGATCGAACAGCACCCGAGTGATGCTGTGGTACAGGTCTTTCGCACTGCCCGACTGGAAATCGGTGCGGCCGCAGCCACCGATGAGCAGCGTGTCGCCGGTGAACACATGGTGCCTCCAGACCAGGCTCATGCTGCCGGCCGTGTGGCCGGGTGTGTGCAACGCGCGCAGCACCTCGCCACCAAAGCTGAGCGTGTCGCCGTGCGCCAGCTGCACGCCGGCGGTGCCGATGCCGCAGCCCAGTGGCGCCGCCGTTTTGGCGCCTGCCAGCTCGGCCAGCTTGCCGGCGCTCGTGATGTGGTCCGCGTGCGCGTGGGTTTCCACCGTCCAGACGAGTTTCAGACCGTACTCGCGCAGCACGGCGAGATCCCGCTCGATCTGCTCGTCCACCGGGTCGATGATGAGGGCGTCGCGGGTGATCTGGTCGAACAACACGTACGTGAAGGTGCTGGACGCGGGATCGAAAAGCTGTATCGGTTTCATGGTTCACAGCATGCCACCGGCGGAGCGTTCTTGCTGAATCCGCGTCTGTGCACGCTGAAAGAAAAATCAACCTTGCACCGGACTTACAGTCCATCGGCCGCTCTGCCCATTGCGTCGCAAAACGCTCATACAGTTAGCATGCAAACCCTTATTCGCGTAGATTTTTGTACGCAATTACTCCGACGCAAACGTCGCAAAGTAATGCGAACAAATGGTGGTCGGTGAAAACCCTGTCGAGGGGATTGGGGTCTGAGCCGCATGATGGGCAACCCTCAACCCAGACTGGAGACAAATACATGTCAGACAAGAAAACAGTGACGTCACGCCGCGGCATGCTCAAGGGCGCGGCCGTTGCGGCAGGCGCCATGTCGGTGCCGATGATCGCCACCGCACAGACCACGTCGCTGCGCTTCCAGAGCACCTGGCCCTCCAAGGACATCTTCCACGAGTACGCCCAGGACTTCGCCAAGAAGGTCAACGACATGGCCGGCGGCAAGCTCAAGATCGAAGTGCTGCCATCCGGCTCCGTGGTCCCGGCTTTCCAGCTGCTTGAAGCAGTGGCCAAGGGCACGCTGGACGGCGGCCATGGCGTGGTGGCGTACCACTACGGCAAGAACTCGGCGCTGGCCCTGTGGGGTTCCGGCCCTGCGTATGGCATGGACCCCAACATGGTTCTGGCCTGGCACAACTACGGCGGCGGCAAAGCCCTGCTGGAAGAGATTTACGCCAGCCTGAACCTGGACGTGGCCTCGTACCTCTACGGCCCCATGCCCACGCAACCGCTGGGCTGGTTCAAGAAGCCCGTGGCCAAAGTGGCCGACATGAAAGGCCTGAAGTTCCGCACCGTGGGTCTGGCCGTCGACGTGTTCACCGAAATGGGCACCGCCGTGAACCCCTTGCCCGGTGGCGAGATCGTGCCCGCACTGGACCGCGGCCTGATCGACGCAGCCGAGTTCAACAACGCCTCTTCCGACCGCCTGCTGGGCTTCCCCGACGTGGTGAAGAACTGCATGCTGCAAAGCTTCCACCAGTCGGGCGAACAGTTCGAGATTCTGTTCAACAAGACCAAGCTCAACGCCCTGCCAGCCGAGCTGAAGTCCATCGTCGACTACGCCGTGCAGGCGGCCAGTGCCGACATGAGCTGGAAAGCCATTCAGCGCAACTCGCAGGACTACATCGAGCTGAAGAAGCAAGGCGTGAAGTTCTACAAGACCCCCGACCCGATCCTGCGCGCTCAGCTCGAAGCCTGGGACAAGACCATCGCCAAGAAGTCCGCAGAAAACGCCATCTTCAAGAAGATCCTGGAATCCCAAAAGGCCTTCGCCCAGCGCGCCGGCCAGTGGCAAAACGACTACATGGTTGACTTCAAGATGGCGTACAACCACTACTTCGGCAAGGGTGCGCAGAAGTCCTGATCGGGCTTTGCTGAACTCGGGGCGCCTGCGGGCGCCCCTTTCTGTTTCTGGAAATTCACATGCAAAAACTATTACTGGCTGTAGACAGCCTGTCGACCTGGTTCGGCAAGGCATGCGCCTGGACCGTCATCGGGCTTACCCTGCTGATCACGTGGGAGGTGTTCTCCCGCTACGTGCTCAACACCCCTCACGCCTGGGTGCTCGACGCCCAGATCATGTTGTACGGCGTGCTGTTCATGAGCGCCGGCGCCTACACGCTGGCCAAGAGCGGTCACGTGCGCGGTGACGTGCTCTATGGATTTTTCAGCCCGCGCACGCAAGCCGGCTGGGATCTGGCCCTCTACATCCTGTTTTTCCTGCCCGGCATCGTGGCCCTGACCTACGCCGGCTGGTTCTTCGCCAACGAATCGCTCGCCATCCGCGAGCAGACCTTCAACGCCGACCCGCTGCCGGTCTACCCGTTCAAGTTCGTGGTGCCGATCGCCGGCGGCTTCCTGCTGCTGCAAGGCATCGTGGAAATCATCCGCTGCGTCATGTGCCTGCAGACCGGCGAATGGCCCAAGCGCGCACAAGATGTGGAAGAAGTGGACGTGGACAAACTCAAAGAAATGGTGAACGTGAAAGATGCTGACATTGAAGCGCTGGACAGCTTGGTGGTGAAGCAGGGAGGCCAGCCATGAAGATTCGCAAGGAACTCTGGTTCGGCTTCGCGCTGATGGCCCTCATCGGGTCCGCCGCACTCACCATGGTGCTCAGCGTTGACACGATGACCAACGGCCACTACGGCCTGTTGATGCTCTCGCTGGTGGTGGTTGCCATCATGCTGGGCTTTCCCACCGCCTTCACCCTGATGGGCATGGGCATGATGTTCGCGTTCTTCGCTTACCACTCCGGCACACAGACCGCGGGTGGCGCGATGCAGCAGACCCTGGACCTGATGGTGCAGCGTGCGTTCTCGGTGATGGGCAACGACGTGCTCATCTCGATCCCGCTGTTCGTGTTCATGGGTTACCTCGTGGAACGCGCCAACCTGATCGACAAGCTCTTCCGCAGCCTGCACCTGGCTCTGGCCCGTGTGCCGGGCTCGCTGGGCGTGGCCACGCTGGTGACCTGCGCGGTGTTTGCCACCGCCACCGGCATCGTGGGCGCGGTCGTCACGCTGATGGGTTTGCTGGCCTTGCCGCAGATGCTGCGCGCGGGCTACGACGTGCGTCTGTCGGCCGGTGTCATCACCGCCGGCGGCTGCCTGGGCATCCTGATCCCGCCTTCGGTGCTGCTGATCGTCTACGGCGCCACCGCTGGCGTGTCGGTGGTGCAGCTGTACGCGGGTGCGTTCTTCCCCGGCATCATGCTGGCCGGTCTGTACATCGTGTACGTGATCGTCATGGCCAAGATCAAGCCGGCCTGGGCCCCACCGCTCACCGCTGCGCAGCGTTTCGTGCCGTTGCCCGCTCCGCTCAAGGCCATCGGCGCCACCGGCGAAGGTTCGGCCGTGCCCAAGCTGATCAAGGCCCTGAACGGCAAACGCAACCAGGACGTGTCCACCAAGTACCTGCTGAGCCAGCTCGGCATCGCATTGCTGCCGGCGCTCCTGTTCGCTGCGGTGGCCTTTGCCAGCTACCAGAGTGCCACCACAGTGGTGCCGGTGGAAACCTACGAAGAACTGCAGCCCATGGGTGCCGGCTCCGACGTGGAGGAGAACACCAACGAAGGAGGCCTGTCCGAACCCAAATCGGAAGACGGTGGTCTGGCCGAACCGCCTTCCGGCGATGCGGTGGCCGAGCCGCCCGGCGCAGAGAAAGAAGCGCCCGCCGCCGGTGCGCAGGCCAACGCCGTGACCGAGCCCGCTGCCGCTGCCCCTGCGGCGCAGGCGGCAGAACCCGCAGCCACCACCAAGCCGGCCTCGATGAGCTTCTGGATCGGGCTGGCCGTGGGCCTGCTGGCGCTGGTGATCTTCTACGCCATCCTGAGCTTCACCCGGCTGGAAGTCTTCAAGATGCTGCTCTCCAGTTTCTTCCCGCTGCTGGTGCTGATCCTGGCGGTGCTGGGTTCGATCGTCTTCGGCCTGGCCACGCCCACGGAAGCGGCGGCGGTTGGCGCGTTCGGCGGCTTCCTGCTGGCGGCGGCTTACCGGCAGCTCACGTTCAGCGTGGTCAAGGAAAGCGTGTTCCTGACTGCCAAGACCAGCGCCATGGTGTGCTGGCTGTTCGTGGGCTCGGCCATCTTCTCGGCAGCCTTCGCGCTGCTGGGCGGCCAGGAGCTGGTCGAGACCTGGGTGCTGAGCATGAACCTGTCCAAGACCGAGTTCCTGATCCTGTCGCAGGTGCTGATCTTCATCCTGGGCTGGCCGCTGGAGTGGACCGAGATCATCGTGATCTTCATGCCCATCTTCATCCCGCTGCTGGACAACTTCGGGGTCGACCCGCTGTTCTTCGGCCTGCTGGTGGCGTTGAACCTGCAGACCGCCTTCCTGAGCCCACCGGTGGCCATGGCGGCGTTCTATCTGAAGGGTGTCTCACCCAAGCATGTGACGCTCAACCAGATCTTTGCCGGCATGCTGCCCTTCATGGGCATCCAGGTGCTGGCCATCGTGCTGCTGTACCAGTTCCCGGCCATCGGCCTGTGGCTGCCACAGGTGCTCTACCGCTGATCCAGCGGACGGAAACCACGAAGCATCGGGGGGCGCGCGAGCGCCCCTTTTTTCGTCCAAACGCGTTAACATTACGTTTACGTAAACGTCAATCAAACGGGCTTGCATCAGCGCGGCCACGCACCGAACGGAGACCTTTCCATGCCCAGCCCGAACGACGCCGTCCTGCCCTTCCCTGCCCGGGCCCTGATGGCGGGCAAAGGCAGCGCCTGGCAAGACTGGCAGGTGACCCCGGGCAACGGCGGCAAGAAGTCCAAGGGCGTCTCGCTCAAATCGTTCAAGTCCGACGCCAAGCCGTTCTCAGGGGGCAACAAGACAGCCGATCTGGGCGCCGTCGCCGCCATTGCCGACGAACTGGACACCCTGCAGAACCTCTTCTATGCCGATGGCCGCTACAAGCTGCTGGTGGTGCTGCAAGGCACCGACACATCGGGCAAGGACGGCACGGTGCGCGGCGTGTTCGCGCGCACCAGCCCGCTGGGTGTACACACCGTGGGCTGGAAGGCGCCCACCGAAGCCGAGCGCGATCACGACTACCTCTGGCGCATCCACCAGCAGATGCCCGGCGCCGGCGAGATGACGATCTTCAACCGCAGCCACTACGAAGACGTGCTGGTGCCGGTGGTCAATGGCTGGATCACGCCGCAGCAGGCGCTGCAGCGATACGAACACATCAAGGACTTCGAGCGCCTGCTGGCCGAGACCGGCACTGTGATCCTCAAGTTCATGCTGCACATCGGCAAGGACGAGCAGCGCAAACGCTTGCAGGAGCGGGTGGACGATCCCGAAAAACATTGGAAATTCAGCCTGGGCGACCTTGACGTGCGCAAGCAGTGGGACGACTACCAGAGCGCCTACGAGGCCTTTCTCAACGCCACCAGCACACCCTGGGCCCCCTGGACCGTGGTGCCCGCCGATTCCAAGACCCACCGCAACCTGATGATCGCCACCATCGTGCGCGACACCCTCAAGGCGCTGGACTTGCGCTTTCCCCCCGAAGACCCCAAGCTGTCCGGCCTGAAGATCGCCTGACGCCTGCCCCCTTTGTTCCGCGACCGACCGAGAGACACACCATGAGCAACCTTGCCGCCGAATACCAGGCCCTGGCCAACTACCGCCCCACGCACAAGGTGCGCTTCGTCACCGCCGCCAGCCTGTTCGACGGCCACGACGCGGCCATCAACATCATGCGGCGCATCCTGCAGGGCATGGGTGCCGAGGTGATCCACCTGGGCCACAACCGCTCGGTGGACGAGGTGGTCACGGCCGCGCTGCAGGAAGACGCGCAGGGCATCGCAATCAGCTCGTACCAGGGCGGCCACGTGGAGTACTTCAAGTACATGGTGGACCTGCTCAAGAGCCGCGGCGGTGAGCACATCCAGGTGTTCGGCGGTGGTGGTGGCGTGATCGTGCCCTCCGAAATCCGCGAGTTGCAGGACTACGGCGTGACGCGCATCTACAGCCCGGAGGACGGCCAGAAAATGGGCCTGGCCGGCATGATCGGCGAGATGGTGATGCGCTGCGACCGCGACCTCAGCCCCTACGCGCCGACGTCGCTGGCCGCCATCGTTGGCCAGGGCGAGATGAACTGGCGCGCACTGGCACAACTCATCACCGTGCTGGAAAACGGCAACGCCGACGCCGCCATCGTGTCTGCCTTGCGCGAGCAGGCAAAGTCGAAGCAGGTGCCCGTGCTCGGCATCACCGGCACCGGCGGCGCGGGCAAATCCTCGCTCACCGACGAACTCATCCGCCGCCTGCGCCTGGACCAAAACGACAGCCTGCGCGTGGCCGTCATCTCCATCGACCCGTCGCGCCGCAAGAGCGGCGGCGCCTTGTTGGGCGACCGCATCCGCATGAACGCCATCAACCCCTGGAGCCAGGGCCAGCGCGTCTACATGCGCAGCCTGGCCACGCGCGACTTCGGCAGCGAGATCAGCGCCGCCCTGCCCGACGTGATTGCGGCCTGCAAGTGCGCCGGCTTCGACCTCATCGTGGTCGAGACCTCGGGCATCGGCCAGGGCGACGCGGCCATCGTGCCGCACGTGGACCTGCCCATGTACGTGATGACGCCCGAGTTCGGCGCCGCCAGCCAGCTGGAGAAGATCGACATGCTCGACTTCGCCGCGTTCGTGGCCATCAACAAGTTCGACCGCAAGGGCTCGCTCGACGCCCTGCGCGATGTGTCCAAACAGGTGCAACGCAACCAGGAAGCCTGGAGCACGCCACCCGATCAGATGCCGGTGTACGGCACCATGGCCGCGCGCTTCAACGACGACGGCGTGACCGCGCTCTACCAGGGCCTCAAGGCACGTCTGATCGAGCTCGGCCTGCCACTGAAAGAAGGCCGCTTGCCGGTTGTGAAGGTCCGCCACAGCACCAACCAGACCCCCATCGTGCCGCCCGCTCGCACGCGTTACCTGGCCGAAATCAGTGACACGGTGCGCGGCTACAAGAAGAAGGCCATAGACCAGGCGCGTCTGGCGCGCGAGATCCAGCAGCTCACCGCCAGCGCGACCATGCTGCGCGTGGAAAAGCCCGAGCGCTCGCGCGCCGCCGAGGCCGTGATCGACCTGGCCCAGGTGCGCGAGCTCGACCAGGACCCAGCCGCCCGCAAGCTGCTCAACCAGTGGCCCGACATGCAGAAGGCTTACGCGGGCGACGAGTACGTGGTGAAGATCCGCGACAAGGAAATCCGCACCGCGCTCACCACCAAGAGCCTCTCGGGCACCACCATCCGCAAGGTCGCGCTGCCGAAGTACGAGGACCACGGTGAGATCCTGAAGTGGCTCATGCTCGACAACGTGCCCGGCAGCTTCCCTTACACCGCCGGCACCTTCGCGTTCAAGCGCGAAGGCGAGGACCCCACCCGCATGTTCGCCGGCGAGGGCGATGCCTTCCGAACCAACACGCGATTCAAGCTGCTCTCGGCCGGCACGCCCGCCAAGCGCCTGTCCACCGCGTTCGATTCGGTCACGCTGTACGGCAACGACCCCGATCCGCGACCGGATATCTACGGCAAGGTCGGCAACTCGGGTGTCTCCATCGCCACGCTGGACGACATGAAGGTGCTCTACGGCGGCTTTGATCTGTGCCACCCGGCCACGTCCGTGTCCATGACCATCAACGGCCCGGCGCCCAGCATCCTGGCCATGTTCATGAACACCGCCATCGACCAGAACCTGGAGAAGTTCGAGCTTGAGAACGGCCGTGCGCCCACCGACACCGAGGCGGCCAAGATCCGCGAATGGGTGCTCGCCAACGTGCGCGGCACGGTGCAGGCCGACATCCTGAAAGAAGACCAGGGCCAGAACACCTGCATCTTCTCGACAGAGTTTTCATTGAAGGTGATGGGCGACATCGCCGAGTACTTCGTGCACCACGACGTGCGCAACTTCTACTCGGTGTCGATCTCGGGCTACCACATCGCCGAGGCCGGCGCCAACCCGATCAGCCAGCTCGCGTTCACGCTGTCCAACGGTTTCACGTTCGTGGAGGCGTATCTGGCGCGAGGCATGCACATCGACGACTTCGCGCCCAACCTCTCGTTCTTCTTCAGCAACGGCATGGACCCGGAGTACACCGTGCTCGGTCGCGTGGCGCGGCGCATCTGGGCCGTGGCCCTGCGCGACCGCTATGGCGCCAACGAGCGCAGCCAGAAGCTGAAATACCACGTGCAGACCAGCGGGCGCTCGCTGCACGCGCAAGAGATCCAGTTCAACGACATCCGCACCACGCTGCAGGCGCTGATCGCGATCTACGACAACTGCAACAGCCTGCACACCAACGCGTTCGACGAAGCCATCACCACGCCGACCGAAGACTCGGTGCGCCGCGCCATGGCGATCCAGCTCATCATCAACCGCGAGTGGGGCCTGGCGAAGAACGAGAACCCCAACCAGGGCGCCTTCATCATCGACGAGCTCACCGAGCTGGTGGAAGAAGCCGTGTTGCAGGAATTCGAAAAAATCGCCGAGCGCGGCGGTGTGCTGGGCGCGATGGAAACCGGCTACCAGCGCGGCAAGATCCAGGACGAGTCCATGCACTACGAGATGCTCAAGCACACGGGCGAGTACCCGATCGTGGGCGTGAACACCTTCCGCAACCCACACGGCGACGCGACACCCGATACGCTGGAACTCGCGCGCTCGACCGACGAAGAGAAGCAGAGTCAGCTCAAGCGCCTGGCCGATTTCCACGCGCTGCACGCGGCCGAGTCGCCGGCAATGCTGCAGCGGCTGCGCCAGGCCGTGATCGAGAACGGCAATGTGTTCGAGGTGCTGATGCAGGCGGTGCGCGTGTGCTCGCTGGGCCAGATCACATCGGCCCTGTTCGAGGTGGGCGGCCAGTACCGCCGCAACATGTGAGCACCGTTTGAGAGCAAGTCCGCGGCGCTGTGTGCTGCTCAACCCGCACGCCCAGGGCGGGCGGGCCGCTGCCTTGCTGCCCACGCTGCAGGCCGCCTTGCCGCCCGACGCGATGCTGCACGCGCCGCGTGACGTGGTGGAAGCGCTGAGCCTGCTGGAGAGCCTGCCCCGCGGCAGCCGGGTGGTGGCGGTGGGCGGCGACGGCACGCTCAACCGCTGGTTGCCAGCCGTGCTGAACAACGAACTCGAACTCGGCGTGGTGCCCATGGGCAGTGGCAACGACGTGGCGCGCGCGCTTGGCCTGCACGGGCGCGCGCCCCTGGCCGCCCTGGTGCACGCGCTCAATGCCGACACGCGCCCGATGGATGTGGGCCGCGCCGAGTGGCGTGATCCGCAGGGCCGCGAACACCGCGCCGTGTTCCTCTCCAGCTTCACCGCCGGCTTCGACTCGGCCGTGGTGCTGCGCACGCTCACAGGCCCGCGCTGGCTGGGCGGCCTGCCGCGCTACCTGTGGGCCACGCTCGGCGAACTGGCCCACCTGCAGACCTGGACGCTGGATGTCACGGCCAACGGCAAGCACCTGCACAGCGGCCCGGCCCTGTTTGCCTCCAGCCTGAACACGCCCACCTTCGGCAGCGGCATGCCGGCCACGCCGGCCGCCCGCATCAACGACGGTCTGCTCAATCTGCTGCTGGCTGGGCCGTTCGGTCGTCTGGGTGCATTGGCGATGCTGCCGCGCCTGCTCACCGGCACGCACCTGGGCCACAGCCGCATCAGCACACGGGCGTTTGAAACGCTCACGGTGGTCAGCGACACCGACCTGCCGCTGGCGGCCGATGGTGAATTTCTGGGCTATGCCCGGCACCTGAAACTCAGCGTCTTGCCGGGTGCCCTGGCGGTGGTGGGGATCTAGGCCGGCGCTGCCAGCGGCAGGTTGAGCAGCAGGTTCTGTGGCTTGATCTTCAGCAAACCATCGGCGTTCATGGCCAGTCCCAGGTAGACCGGCTTGCCGCGCACATCGGCGCGCATGTCCTGCGGATCATCGAAGCTCAGGCGAAACAGGCTGATCAGGCGCTGCTGCCGCTCAGGCGCTACCTCGCGGCCGAGGTACAGGTCGTTGAGCAAGGCGGTGGATTCGGCATCCAGCCCCAGGTGCCAGCGCCACGCCGTGTCCTCCACCCGCGATTCGGGCTGCACCTGCACCGCCACGCCGTGGAAATGCCGCACCCACTTCTGCAGCACCACCGCCAGTGCCTTCAAGCCCGACTGCGACCGGTTCATGGTGAGCGTGAGGCCGTGCGAGAGCTCGCGCTGGATCTCGTGCGTGAGGTCGAGCACGAAATTGAAACGCCCATTGCCCGCGCGGCTCTGCAGGTAGCGCGCGGCGTTGTCGTCGCCCAGCACCTCGATCTGCACCTCGGGAATGGCCGCGCCGCTCTGCATGAGCAGACGACCCACCGCGCCGAGCCCGCCGGTCTCGACGAGCATGTCCAGCACCTCGCTGTCGCCGCTGAGCACACGCCCGTCCTGCACCCGCACGCGCTGGCGGCGAAACAGCATCTCGGCCGCGCGCCATTGCCAGGCATCGTCAACGCCATCGAGCAGGTTGCACACCATGGCCTGCACCACCAGATCGAGGAACAGCGGCGGGATCTGGATCGCGCCGGCCTTGAAAAATCCGGCGTAAGCCGCCTCCAGCGAACCGGCTGCGATCACCGCATCGCGAAAACCCAGGAACAGGCGGTGGTTGGCGCGGGCGTCGGCATCCTCGAACGCATCGAGCTCGTGTTGCGCGACCGCGCGCGTGGGCGCATCCACCAGCGACGCGTGCAGCGCTTGCTCGGCAGCGCACGACTCCGCCACCAGCGCCAGCTCCGGCCGCTGCAACCACAGGCGCCAGTAGGCGTCGGTGGGCACCAGCCAGCCGCGCGGGTCGCGCGCCAGGTGGTCAAAGCCGCAGGGAGTCCAGAGGGGGGAGGCGTGGGAAAGCATGACATCCACCCGCAGCGCATGGGCGGGTCTCGCAGGGACACAGAGGGCCTGCATTGTCGTTCACCCCACGCCAGCGCGCCCGCGCCAAGGGAATGTCCGCCAGCCTCAAGGTGCCGACTGCAAGGCCCCCGCCTTGCGAGCGCCGCTGATGGCGCGCAGCTGAAACGGCCGGGGGGCATCGCGCACGTACGTGGCGTCCAGCACACCACCCAGGTCCAGCGAAACCTGCAAGGCCGCGTCAGGCCAGAAATTGGGGCTTGTGATGTTGGCGGCACCAGGCATCTGGCTGGCGAGCGCATTCACGTTACTGGTCTGCACGGCGTTGCCGCTGGCATACGTTCCCACCATCAGGGCCTGGTTGCCGGTGCCGGCGAAGAGATTGGCCTTGAGCACCACCGACTGGGTGCCGGTGCGAACCTGCAGGAAGGCGCCACCGGAACGGGTGATGGCCATCGTGTTGTGCGTGAGCTCCAGCGTGTTGGTGGCATGGACCAATCCCTCGGAACCGTAGCTGATGGCGCTGGGGTTCTGCGCATTGGGGCCCTTGTGGAACAGGTTGCCGCGCAGCACCACCCGGCCACCTTCGGCAAAGTCCGCCAGGTAGCTGGAGCTGCCGGTGGGGCCGTCCATGAGGTAGCTGTTTTCAATGATCGACTCGCGAGCGCGGGTCTTGAGGTTGTGCCCCACCGTGGCTTCGTGGAAATGGCTGCCCGTGACGGTGAGCCGGTCGATCCGGCCCACGTAGAGGTTGTGCCCCAGCCCCCCGGCCACCACGCTGCGCGCGAATTCGCAGCCTTCGATGACCAGGCTGGTCCCGGCGACGTTGTGGGTCAGGATGCCGTTCTCGTTGTCGAAGAATCCGCTGTTGCGCACGCGCAGCCAGCCACCGTGCTCGGCGCGAATGCCGGCACCGTTGCGGTCGTTCACGCGGGCGTTGCGGAACTCGATGCTGTCGACCGTGACGTTGGAGCCCGACACCACCCAGATGCCCTTGCCGTCCGCGCTGTTGCCATCGGCAAACAGGCGGGCACGGCCGCCAACGCCGCAAATGGTGAGGTTGTTGCGGCGCCAGGTGGTCACATCGCCACGGTAGTCGGCGGCCGCGATGCGGATCACGTCACCGTCCTGGGCCACCGCCGCGGCCGCGCTCGGCACGGCGTAGGTCTGGCCGGCACCCACGTTGAGCACCCGACCTGCGGCGGTGTCGCAAGCGGTGCTGCCGGCGGGCACCGACGCCTGGGCCGGCGCCAGGGTGGCGGCCTGCGCACCGCAGCCCCCGCCGCAGGCGCTGAGCCCGAAGGCGAGGGTGAACAGACCGATGCAGGGACGGGGCATTCTCATGAAGGGAGATATTCCGGGTGGCTAGGTGCAAGGGAGAGCAGTCTGCGAGACGCAAGGCCTGGATTCGCCACCGCCAGTGTCCCGACGGCAGCCATCTCAAGGACAATGGTGCCATGCAAAAAGACATCAGCCTCATCGGCGTTCCCACCGACATCGGCGCCGGTGCGCGCGGCGCCTCCATGGGGCCCGAGGCCCTGCGCGTGGCCAACCTGGCCACGGTGCTGGAGAGTCACGGCCTGAACGTGATCGACCGTGGCAACCTGAGTGGTCCGCCCAACCCCTGGCAGCCGCCCACCAACGGCTACCGCCACCTGCCCGAGGTGGCCGCCTGGAACGAAACCCTGCACCACGCGGTGCATGCCGAACTGACCCTGGGCCGCATGCCCATCGTGCTCGGCGGCGACCACTGCCTGGGCCTGGGCTCCATCAGCGCGGTGGCACGCCATTGCCGCGACACAGGCAAACAGCTGCGCGTGCTCTGGCTCGACGCACACGCCGACTACAACACCGCCGCGCTCACCCCCAGCGGCAACATCCACGGCATGCCGGTGGCGCTGCTGTGCGGTCATGGGCCCGCGCTGCTCACCGGCATCGGCGGCACCACGCCGGCCATCAGCGCCAGCGTGGTCCGTCAAATCGGCATCCGCAGCGTGGACGCGGGCGAAAAGCGACTGGTGCACGAGGCCGGGCTGGAGGTGTTCGACATGCGCTACATCGACGAGATGGGCATGCGCCACACCATGGAGCAGGCGCTCCTGGGCATGGACGACAACACCCACCTGCACGTGAGCTTTGATGTGGACTTTCTCGACCCCGACATCGCCCCCGGCGTGGGCACCACCGTGCCCGGTGGCCCCACCTACCGCGAGGCGCAGCTGTGCATGGAGATGATTGCGGACACCGGGCGCCTGGCGTCGATGGACGTGATGGAACTCAACCCGGCGCTGGACGTGCGCAACCGCACGGCGGAACTGGCGGTGGATCTGATCGAGAGCCTGTTCGGCAAATCGACGCTGATGAGGAAAACGACCGCACAGTCTTGACGACCGTTGTACTGCCGTAACACCCGTTCGCCCTGAGCCTGTCGAAGGGCTCACCCATGTGCTGGCGGGCCCTTCGACAGGCTCAGGGCGAACGGTGGTTGGTGGGACTCAGCCGGATTTCCCCACGAGTTCGAGATGCTCTACGACGGGTGGTTGGGCGAAGAACGGGCCGACGATGGCGCGCCACTGGGCAAATGCGTCGGAACCCCGAAAGCCCACGGTGTGGTCTTCCAGCGTGTCCCAATAAATCATCAGCAGGTAGCGCCCAGGGGTCTCGATGCTGCGGTTGACCTTGTAACCCTTGAAGCCCTTTGCGTGCGCGATGACGGTGGTCACCCCACGCAGGATGGCTTCTTCAAATGCCGAGCTCTTGAGGGGGTCGATGCGGATATCCGCGTGTTCGAGAATCATGGCGTTGTTCCTGGGGTGGTGAGGTTGCAAGGCGGTCTTCGCGAATCATATCGACGGCCTTCTCCGCCATCATGATCACCGGCGCGTTGGTGTTGCCACCCACCACCGTGGGCATCACCGACGCATCGACCACCCGCAAGCCCGCCACGCCGTGCACCCGCAGGCGCGCGTCCACCACATCCATCGGGCCCGGCCCCATGCGGCAGGTGCCCACGGGGTGGTAGATGGTGTCGGCGTGGTTGCGCACGAACTGCTCGATCTGCGCTTCGCTCCGAGCCTGCACCGACGTGGCCGACTCGGTGCCGCCATGGCGCGTGAGCGCCGGCTGTTGCAGCAGGCGGCGCATGACCTGGAAGCCGCGCACCAGACGCGCGGTGTCGTCGGGGTCCTGCAGAAACGCGGGGTCGATCAGCGGCGCGGCCTGCGGGTCGGCACTGGCCAGGCGCAGGCTGCCCCGGCTCCTGGGGCGCAGCAGGCACACGTGGCACGAGTAGCCATACCCCAGCACCGACTTGCGCCCGTGGTCCACCAGCTTGCCCACGACAAAGTGCAGCTGCAGATCGGGAATGGCCTCGTCGGGCGAGCTCTTGATGAAGCCTCCGGCTTCGGCAAAGTTGGTGGTGAGCATGCCGCTGCGCTGGCGCCGCCACTCGACGATGCCTCGCACGGCTTTCCAAAGGCCGCCCGGCGTGAGCCCGAGCAGGTCTTTCACTTTGGGCGCGTTGACCACGATCACCACATCCACGTGGTCGTGCAGGTTCGCGCCCACACCGGGCAGGTCCAGCACCGGGGTGATGCCGTGCTCACGCAGATGCTCCGCCGGGCCCACGCCCGAGACCATGAGCAGCTGCGGTGAACCAAATGCGCCAGCGCTCAGCACCACCTCGCCACCGTCTTTGAGGCGCAGGATCTGCATGGGCCCACGCCCGCCGTTGCCACGGTATTCCACACCCACCGCGCGAGGCACCGGGCCGTCGGTGTCCATCACCACGCGGGTGGTCAGGGCGTTGGTGATCACCTGCAGGTTGGGCCGCTGCAGGTGCGGCGTGAGGTAGGCCTTGGCGGCGCTGAAGCGCTCGCCGTTCTTGTGCGTGACCTGGTAGGCGCCCACGCCCTCCTGCTCGGGTCCGTTGAAATCGGTGTTGTGCCGGTGGCCCGCCCGCTGGCCGGCCTCGATGAACGAGGCCAGGAAGGGGTTGGGGCTGCGCAGATCCATCACGTTGAGCGGGCCGCCCTGGCCGTGCAGCGCGTCGGCGCCGCGCTCGTTGTGTTCGGCGCGTTTGAAGTACGGCAGCACATCGGCATACGACCAGCCCGGATTGCCCTGGGCGGCCCAGCCGTCGTAGTCGCTGGCGTGGCCGCGCGCATAGACCATGGCGTTGATCGAGCTGGAGCCACCCAGCACCTTGCCGCGCGGCTGGTAACCGCGCCGGCCGTTCAGGCCGGGTTGCGGCACGGTGTTGTAGCCCCAGCCGTTGAGCTCGAACTTCGCGATCACCGCCAGACCTGCCGGGCAGTGGATCAGCACGCTGCTGTCAGAAGGGCCGGCCTCAATGAGGGCAACGCGGGTGGCGGGGTCTTCGCTCAGGCGGCCCGCGAGCACGCTGCCCGCCGATCCGCCTCCAACGATGATGTAGTCGAACATGGATGTCTCCCTCGTGTGTGGCGCCCGTCAGACCGTGCGCGACAATCAGGCGGCAAGTTAGCACAGGGGTCCATGTGCGGGTAGGCAGTGGCGCCTAAGAAACCTGCGCCATCGACACCCTGGCGACGCCGGGAAAACCCCCACATCCTCACCTTCATCCGCAGGAGCAGCACCTTCATGAACAGCATTCAAACCGTCGGCATCATCGGCTCGGGCACCATGGGCAACGGCATCGCGCAGGCCTGCGCCACCAGCGGCATCCGCGTGGTGATGGTCGACATCGCGCAGGCCGCGGTCGACAAGGGCCTGGCCACCGTGGCCGGCAGCCTGGACCGGCTGATCAAGAAAGAAAAGATCACCGCCGCCGACAAGGACAAGGCGCTCGCGCTCATCACCGGCTCCACGAACTACGACGACCTCAAGGGCGCGCAGCTGGTCATCGAGGCGGCCACCGAGAGCGAGGGCTTGAAGGTCAAGATCCTGCAGCAGCTCGACGGCTTGCTGGCCGCCGATGTGATCGTGGCGACCAACACCAGCTCGATCAGCATCACCAAGCTGGCCGCGGCCACACAGCGCCCCGACCGCTTCATCGGCATGCACTTCTTCAACCCCGTGCCCATGATGGCGCTGGTGGAAATCATCCGTGGCCTGCAGACCAGCGACGCCACGCACGACGCGGTGAAAGCCCTGGCGCTGGCGCTGGGCAAGACGCCGATCACGGTGAAGAACGCACCCGGCTTCGTGGTCAACCGCATCCTCGTGCCCATGATCAACGAGGCCTTCTTCGTGCTGGCCGAAGGCCTGGCCACACCCGAAGACATCGACGCCGGCATGAAGCTCGGCACCAACCAGCCCATCGGCCCACTCGCGCTGGCCGACATGATCGGCCTGGACGTGTGCCTGGCGGTGATGAACGTCTACGTGGCCGAGTACAACGACAGCAAGTACCGCCCGGCGCCGTTGCTCAAGGAAATGGTGGCCGCCGGCTGGCTTGGCCGAAAAACAGGCCGAGGCGTCTACACCTATTGATCGTCACCAGGGGACTGGAAGTCCCTTGTGATCAAAGAACTGCCCGCTGCTGCCCGCCGGCAGTGCGTCGAGGACGGCCAGCAGATCGCTGGCGGCTTCGGCTGCTGAACGCACCTGCAAGCCGCTCTTGGCAAACGGCTGCGACAGCCCCGTGTCCACCGTGCCCGGGTGCAGCGCCACACACAGCGCTGCCTTGTTGCGCCGCGCGAGTTCAATGGCGGCCGTGTGCACCAGCTGGTTGAGCGCGGCCTTGGACGCGCGGTAGGCATACCAACCGCCAAGTGCGTTGTCACCAATGCTGCCCACGCGCGCCGAGAGGAACGCCGCCACGCAGCGCCCCTGCCTGGGCAACAGCGGCAAAAAATGCCGCATCACCAGCGCCGGGCCGATCGCGTTGATCAAGAAGTTGTGCTGCAAACCATCGGCATCCAGGTGTTGCCACGAGCGCTCGGGCTCGGCGTGTTGACCACTCACGGTGTCGCCGTGCAGGAAGCCGGTGGCCACAATCAGGCGCTGCAGCGGCAGGCCGGTCTGGGCCAGGTGATCGGCCACGTGCTGGGCACAGGCGGCCACGGTGGACTCGGTGGCGTAGTCGAGGGCCGGTTGCGTGCGCCGGCCCAGGGCCAGCACCTCGAAGCCCTGCGCCTGCAGTCCCACCACCAGCGCCGCACCAATGCCACCGGTGCCGCCGAGCACCACCGCCATGCCGGGTTGAATGGCGTCGGTGGGGTCTGGGGTTGGGGTCATGGCGGGATTATCGGCAGGGCCCTGGCGGTCCGCAGCCGCGCCGGACCATGGCCCCGTTGCGCGGCCGGCCAAGGGATTCGATCCGGCATGGATCAACGTGCAGGCTTACCATCCGTATCCGCTGCGCCAGACACGATGTCGTGCGCGCGGCTTTTTTCTCAGGGGGTG
Organism: Hydrogenophaga sp. PBL-H3; assembly: GCF_010104355.1. Taxonomy (NCBI): domain Bacteria; kingdom Pseudomonadati; phylum Pseudomonadota; class Betaproteobacteria; order Burkholderiales; family Comamonadaceae; genus Hydrogenophaga; species Hydrogenophaga sp. PBL-H3. The sequence continues at coordinate 676,742 of NZ_CP044972.1, read as the reverse complement.
CCATGAGCAGTTTTGACTTTGACCTTTTCGTGATCGGTGGCGGCAGCGGCGGCGTGCGCGCCGCGCGCATGGCCGCGCAGCGCGGCGCGCGCGTGGCGCTGGCCGAGGTGCTGGGCACCGACGGCCTGGGTGGCACCTGCGTGAACGTGGGCTGCATCCCGAAGAAGCTCTACAGCTACGCGGCGCATTTCGCCGAGTCTTTTGAAGAGTCCCACGGCTTCGGCTGGGAAGGTGTCAAACCCATCCTGAACTGGAGCACCCTGAAAACCAACCGAGCGAAAGAGATCTCGCGCCTCAACGGTGTTTACAGCAACCTGCTGCGCGGCTCGGGCGTCACCGTGTTCGACGCCTTCGCACACCTCACCGGACCGCATGGCATTGCCCTGGCCACGCTGAACACCGACGGCTCGCCCGGCCACCAGGCCTTCACCGCGAAGCACATCTTGATCGCCACCGGCGGCACGCCCCACGTGCCGCATTTTGTGGGGCGCGAACACGCCATCACCTCCAACGAGATCTTCGATCTGGAGCCGTTCCCGCAGCGGCTGCTGGTGGTGGGCGGTGGCTACATCGCCAGCGAGTTCGCCTCCATCTTCAACGGCCTGGGGGCCAAGGTCACGCAGCTCTACCGCGGCGAGCAGATCCTGCGCGGCTTCGACGATGAGGTCCGCCATTTCGCGGCCGGCGAGATGCGCAAGGCCGGTGTGGACCTGCGCCTGAACGCCGACGTGGTCGACATCCGCCAGACCGCCGAAGGCCTGCGCGTGGAGTGCGAAGGCGGGGGTGTGGTGGTGGCCGACGCGGTGCTCTACGCCACTGGCCGAGTTCCCAACGTGAAAGACCTCGGATTGGACGTCGTGGGCGTGGTGCAGGGACCGCAGGGCGAGGTGGTGGTGGACGAGCACTACCGCACCAACGTGCCTTCGGTGTTCGCCGTGGGCGACGTGACCAACCGCGTGCAACTCACACCAGTGGCCCTGGGCGAGGCCATGGTGGTGGTGGACCAGCTCTTCGGCCCCGCCGCTGGCAAGCCGCCGCGCAGCATGACCTACGAGTTCATTCCCACCGCAGTGTTCACGCACCCGAGCATCGGGACCGTGGGTTACAGCGAACAGGCCGCGCGCGAGAAATTTGGCGCCGTGACCATCTTCCGCAGCGAGTTCAAGGCGCTCAAACACACGCTCTCGGGCAGCACCGAACGCACGCTGATGAAGCTGGTGGTGGACACGGCGAGCGACCGTGTGGTGGGCCTGCACATGGTGGGCGCCGAGGCCGGCGAGATCGTGCAGGGCTTTGCGGTGGCCATGAAGGCGGGTGCGACCAAGGCGGTGTTCGACAGCACCATCGGCATCCACCCCACAGCAGCTGAAGAATTCGTGACGATGCGAGACGCCGTCAAGAGTTGAGCCAGACTCCGTTCGCCCTGAGCCTGTTGAAGGGCTCTCGGGGTGCCCCCGGGAACTTCACAGCACGAACAGCAACCCCATCACCAGCATCGTGTGCGCCCACAAACCGGGCAGGAACCACAGCGCATAAGTCCGCCCGCCCACCAGCGCAGCAGTCGCGCTCTTGCTGGCGGCGTGCACCGCCAGCGCCCCCATCACGGCCCGATGGCCGATGGGCGCGGGCGGCCCCGAGGTGAACACCGCCGCCAGTGCCGAGTGCAGGTCGGCCAGCGCGCCGAGCAGCGTGCCGACGATCAGCCCGGCCTCGCCCAGCCACAGCGTGAGCGCGTGCACCAGCACCTGGATGCCTGCCAGCAAGGCCGCCACCGCAGCGGCGCCTCGCAGGCTGAACATGCGCTCATCCTGATCCTCGGCCAGGGGCGCAGCCTCAGTGGGTGCACCGCGCACCAGCCACAGGCCCCAGACCAGCGCCAGCACCGCGCCACCCAGCGCGGGCCACACCAGGTGCGCCAGCCACGCCGGCTGCACGGCCGCGGCCACCAACAGCAACTGCAGCAGCGTCGACACACAGCTGACCAGCGCGCCGCCGGCCATGAGGCGCGCACCGTTGCGGCCTTCACGCACAGCCAGTCCCAGCGTGGCGATGGTGGCCGTGCTCGAAACAAAGCCCGAGGCCAGGGCAGCAAGTGCCACCGCGTGCCGCGCCTGCAGCAGCCGGCGCGCCAGATGGGCGGCGGCCTGTACACCCAGCAACAAGGCCAGCAGCTGCACGATCACGTGCGGGTTGAGCGTGTTGCCCCACAGGGGCCGGTCAGGCACCAGCGGCAAGGCCAGCAGCACCAGCGCCGCGAGCACGATGCCGTCGCGCACCTCGGCCGGGCGCAGCCAATGGCGTGCAAACGCATGCAGGCGCTCGCGCCCGGCGAGCATGGCCGTGAGCCCCACCGCCAGGCCGGCGGCCAGCGGCAGGCTCCAGCTGCACAACACACCGATCAGGTAAGTGAGCAGCAAAGCCACCTCGGTGGTCACACCGGGGTCGTCGGAGCGGTCGCGAAAGTAGGCCACCACGGCCAGCGCCGCGATGAACGACGCGCCCGCCACGATCAGGCCGTTGATCTGCGTGATGGCGGCTGCTGCGCCGGTGACGCTCGTGAGCGCAAAGGTGCGCAGTCCCGCCAGGGCGCGGCCCGGCCCCTCGCCCTTGCGGCGCTCGCGCTCGATGCCGATCAACAGACCACAGCCCAGCGCCGCGGCCAGCGTGGCGGCAGCGTGGGACAGATCGGGAATGGCGAGGCTCATCGTGTCATGCGGGTTCTTTGGTGCAGAGCCACAATAAGCCCCATGCACAAGACACCCGACTTTACCGCTCCGATATTCCTGAACGACCCGGCTGCCGCCCTGCGCCAGGTGCAGCGCATCTACCACGACAACGTGGAATTTTTGCGCCAGGCCATGCGCGATTTCGTGGGCGGCGGCGACTTCACCCACACCCGCGTGCGCGCCTGTTACCCCTATGTGAGACTGCACACCCACAGCGTCTCGCGCCAAGGCAGTGGCAACCTGCCCATCAGCCGCCTGAGCTACGGCTTCGTGGCGGGCCCCGGCCGCTTCGAGACCACACTCACCCGCCCCGACCTCTACGGTGACTACTACCTGGAGCAGTTCCGCCTGCTGCTGGCCAACCACGGCGGTGAGCTGGAGGTGGGCACCAGCACCCAGCCCATTCCCATCCACTTCTCATTCGCCGAACACGACCACGTGGAAGGCAGCCTCACCGCAGAACGCCGCGCCTTCATGCGCGACGTGTTCGACCTGCCCGACCTCACCGCCATGGACGACGGCATTGCCAACGGCACGCACGAGCCCCGGCCCGGCGAGGCGCACCCGCTCTCGCTGTTCACCGCACCGCGCGTGGACTATTCGCTGCAACGCCTGCGCCACTACACCGGCACCGCGCCCGAGTGGTTCCAGAACTTCGTGCTGTTCACCAACTACCAGTTCTACATCGACGAGTTCATCAAGCTCGGCCACGCCGAGATGGCAAACCCGAACAGCGAGTACATCGCCTTCGTGGAGCCGGGCAACGTGGTGATGCGCCGCACCGGTCTGGCCGCGCAGGCCGGTGACGAACTCGGCCACGCGCCGCCGCGCCTGCCGCAGATGCCGGGCTACCACCTCATGCGCGCCGACCGCAGCGGCATCACCATGGTCAACATCGGCGTGGGCCCGGCCAACGCCAAAACGATCACCGACCACATCGCCGTGCTGCGCCCGCACGCGTGGCTCATGCTCGGCCACTGCGCCGGCCTGCGCACCAGCCAGCAGCTGGGCGACTACGTGCTGGCCCACGCCTATGTGCGCGAAGACCATGTGCTCGACGAAGAGCTGCCGCTGTGGGTGCCGATCCCCGCGCTGGCCGAGATCCAGCTCGCGCTGGAGGTGGCCGTGGCCGACGTGACTGGCGTGGCACCCAACGAACTCAAGCGCATCATGCGCACCGGCACCGTGGCCAGCACCGACAACCGCAACTGGGAGCTGCTGCCCGACAACAAGCCGCAGCGCCGGTTTTCACAATCGCGCGCCGTGGCGCTCGACATGGAAAGCGCCACCATCGCCGCCAACGGTTTCCGCTTCCGCGTGCCCTACGGCACCCTGCTGTGCGTGAGCGACAAACCCCTGCACGGCGAGATCAAACTGCCCGGCATGGCCAACCACTTCTACCGCGAGCGCGTGGACCAACACCTGCGCATCGGCATCCGCGCCATCGACATCCTGCGCGAAGGCGGACCGGACCAGTTGCACAGCCGGAAGTTGCGGAGTTTTGCCGAGGTGGCGTTTCAGTGAGTCTGGGTAGAACCTCGAAAAGTGCTCCTGTCAGAGCAAATTCAGCGCCAGACAGGTATTTTTCTGGAGTTTTTGACCTCAAAAGAACATATCTCAGAAATTTGATCCGTTGAGAACAATTTTCTCAAATTTTTGAAAATTTCTGCCTAAAATGCTCCCAAGAGAGCAAAAAATGCAGATCACGCCCGACACCCTGCCCGACCTCGCCCAGCGCCTGATGACCGAGCGCAAGCGCCAAGGGCTTTCTCGCGCTCAGGCTGCGGCCGTCTGCAATGTGAGCACCTCTTTCATTCGAGACGCCGAAAGCGACCCCGGGGCTTGCTCCCTGGCACTGCTGCTCCGGCTCACCCGCGGGCTGGGCATTCAACTTGAGGCCACCCACTGGAGCTCCGAGGCCGCGCAGGGCGAAGAGGTGAAGCCGTGATCCGCCTGCGCGTGTGGGCCAACGTGCGGCCCATGGGCTGGTTTGGCCACGCGGCGGGTGAGTTCTTCTTTGAGTACGACCCTCAATGGCTGGACCAGCCCGATGCCTTCGCGCTGGCACCCCGGTTCGCACTCGGCAGCGGCCCGTTCACCGGCGCATTGGTGCGCAGCTTCTTTGAAAACCTCTTGCCCGAGGGCACCGCACTGGACGATGTGATGCAAGCCCTGACGCTGCGCGACGCGGCGCCGTTCGAGTTGCTGGGGCGTTTGGGCCGGGAGCTGCCCGGCGTGATTTCGCTGCTGCCCGAAGGCGAGCAGCCAACCGCCATGCAGCAATACGCCCCCCTGTCATTCGACGTGTTGAGCGCCCGGCTGCGAAGCCGGAAGCCACTGCTGGTCTCCAACGAACACACCACCATGTCGCTGGCGGGAGCGCAGGAAAAAATGGGCGTGCGCTTCGACGCGCGCCGTGGCCTGCTATCGGAGAGTGTGGGCTCCTCGCCGTCCACGCACATCCTCAAGCCCGACACGCGCCAGACACGCTACCAACCGAGCGCCATCAACGAATACGCCTGCATGACATTGGCACGCGCGCTCAAATTGCCGGTGCCGCCGGTCTGGCTGCTGCGCGTACCCGAAGCGGCGTACGTTGTGGAGCGCTACGACCGCACCGGCGTGGCGGGCAACATCGTGGCGCTGCACCAGTTCGACGGCTGCCAGCTGCTGGGCCACGGCAGCGGCTGGAAGTACCAGCGCCAGGGTGGCCTGGCGAGCATCCCGAAGCTGGTCGCAGCGCTGCGCGCCCTGCCCGTGCGCGGTGCCGACATGCTGCAGTTGCAGCGCTGGGTGATGTTCAACTTTCTGATCGGCAACGCCGACGCACACGCCAAGAACCTGTCGGTGTTGGTCGACCAGCGTGGTTACCGACTCGCCCCGTTTTATGACTTGCTGTGTTTTCGCGCGTATGGCGACGAGACCTTGGCGCTGTACATCGGCGACGAGGATCGCTTCGATGCCGTTGGCGCGCACTCGTGGGAAGCCCTCTGTGCCGACTGCGGCTTTGGATTCGCACCGCTCATGAACGAATTTCGCCGCATGGCGCAGGCACTGTTACCCACCTGGACGAAAGTGCGTGAACGTGTGGCCAGTGAACCCGGCATCACCCATGATGAGCAACGCCTGCTCTCAGGCATGACCCAGATCTTCGAGCGACATGCTGCGCATGCCATGTCGATGACGGAGCGCCCCGCTCAAAGCTGAACCGACCGCCCGATGAATTGAATAGGCCCGGTCGGCCGTCCCGTGGGCGAGCCGTTGTAGGGCTCCACCGTGATTTCGAACAACTGGTTGGGCTGGATCGGGGGCAGCTTGTCGAGCGGGATCTCGATCGGCTTGCCCGGCTCCACCAGGCCCAGCGACACCGGCGCGGTCCAGCCGTCGGCCTTGGTCCAGAACTGCAACGAGCGCTGCGCGGGCACCGGCTCGGGCGCCACCGGAATGAGCTTCAGGCGCTGCGGACTGCTGGTCTGCACCACCCAGCCAGGCGCTGTGCCTTGTGGTGCCACCAGCACCACCATGAACTGAGGACGCGCGGGCGCAAACAGGCCCACGCTGGGTGCGATGGCCATGACGCTGGCGGCGGCAAACCCGGTGGCGGCGGCGAAGCGCCAGAAGGCCACGCTGTTCCACCAATGAATCAGTCCACCCGGCTTGACGGCGGGCGCGGCACGGGGTCGGGCCGGCAGGCTGTTTTCAATGCGCTGCCACAACGCGGGTGAAGGTGCCACAGGCTCCACGAGCTGCGTGAGGGGTTGCAGTTTCGCTTCCCACTGCTGCACGGCGGTGCGCAGCATGGCGTCTCGGGGCAGGCGCTCCTCCACCTCGATGCGCTGGCCGGCGGAGAGCGTGCCGAGCACGTAGTCGGCAGCGAGCTGCTGAGTCTCATCGAAGCTCATGCGAGACACTCCTTGAGCGACGCCATGCCTCTGCGGATCCAGGCCTTCACCGAGCCCAGCGGGGCGCTCAGGCGCTCGGCGATTTCGGCGTGGGTGCAGCCGTCGAGGTAGGCGAGCAGCACGCAGTTGCGCTTGGCCACATCCAGGCGCTCCAGGCAGTGGTCGAGTTGCCCCAGCGTGGAGCGCATGGAAAAGGCGTCGAGCATGTCGGGTGCGGCTTGGGGTTCGGCGTCCTGCAGATCATCAAGAAGTTCTTCGTCCACCGACACGGTGCGGGCACTGGCGCGCACCGCGCTGAGGGCACCGTGCCGCACGATGCTGCACATCCAGCCCCTTCCTTCGCCACGCGCGGGGTCAAAGGTGGACGCGCGGTTCCAGATCGCCATGAAGGCGTCGTGCAACACGTCTTCGGCCGCAGCCCGCTCGCGCACGATGCGCAAGGCCACGCCCATGAGGAACCGGTTTTCGCGTTCGTAGAGGCGCTGCAATGCGCCTTGGTCGCCCCGGGCGCAGGCGGCCAGCAAGGCGTTGTGGTCGAAAGGCGTGGGGTCGTTGGAGGGCACGGGCGACGGTCGGACCAGCGGATCGATCGGACGCCACGCATCTCCATGAAGAGATACCCGGCGGGGTTGCCACCCATCGTACCCGAGGGCCCGACACACACGGCTGGCCGGCGCCGCACGACGCCGGCCAGCGGTCATCAGACCGCCTTGTAGAAGATGTAGTCGGCCTGGTACTTCACGATCTGCTTGGCTCCCATGTTCGCAGCAGCGCAGGCCGCGGCCGGAGCGACACCACCCACGGTGGCCACGCGCTGCACGTAGGTCACGCCGGTCATGGCGCCACTGCCCGTAGCGGGGTTGGCCTTGACCAGTTGCAGCGGGATGCTGCCGGCGGCTGCCGGCGCCACGGCCACTTGCGTGCCGGTGAACTTGGAGCCGTCGTTGCTCTGCCAGGTGGCGGGTGGGCCGTAATAGGTGCCCACTTGTTTGCCCGAGCGGTCCATCAGCTTGGCGTCGGGGCCAACGAAGACCCATTCAAACTGGCCAGCCATGTCTTTCTTGGCACGGCATTCGTAGGTGATGTCACCGGCGCCGACGGTTTCCATGACCACCTTGTTACCGGCCGGCACCTGCACGGCGGCCGGCAGCGCGGCTTGCGAATACATCATGGGCGCGGGGCCGGTGGCGCAAGCGGTGAGGGCCAGGGCGGCTGCGGCGGCGAGGGAGGACTTGAACAGCATGGGTAACTCCAGATTGAGGTTGGGGGACGTCGAACAGCGCAAAGCAAATTGCTGCTGAAAGTACTACGCGTGGAGGGGCCATCTGGATGCACCCGTCGCAAAAAAAAGATCAAACACCCGGCAATGTGTTCGTTTCCGAACGGTGCGGCGTGCCGGCCCTGCGTAAGCTGGCATCGCATGAACCAAAGCCACAACACCTCGGCCATCCAGCCGCTTGACAGTGCCCACGAGGGCACCACGCGCGCAGGCACCACCCGTCAACCGCTGATGCGTCTGACAGGTGCAAGCAAGCAGTACGACATGGGCAGCACCCGCCGGGACGCACTGAGATCGGTGGACCTGGACATCCACCGGGGCGAGTTCACCGCCATCGTGGGTCCCAGCGGCTCGGGCAAGTCGGCCTTGATGAAAATACTGAGCTTGCTGGAAGCGCCCTCCAGCGGGGGCTACCGCTTTCAGGGGGTTCCCGAACAATCGCTGTCCGACGAGCAGCGGCTGTGGCTGCGGCGGCGCTTTTTCGGTTTCGTGCCCCAGGAGTACAACCTGCTGCGCTCGACCTCGCTGCAAGGCAACGTGGCGTTGCCCTTGATGTACCGCGGACTGTCCGCCGAGCGCTGCCAGACAGCGGCCATGCGCGCACTCTCGCTGGTCGGGCTGGAGGACTGCGGGCACAAGATGCCCGACGAGTTGACGGGCACGCAGCACGGCAAGGCGGGCATCGCCCGGGCCCTGATCTGCAATCCCAGCGTGCTGCTGGTGGACCGGGCCAGCCGGTCTTCAGATCAACCCTTGTGCCCCGACATCGGCACCTTGTTGCGCAGGCTCAACACCGAACATCTCATCACTGTGGTGCTGGTGACCCAAGAGGCCCACGCTGCCGACTGGGCACAGCGCGTGGTTCATGTGAACGGCGGCACGGTAGCGCAAGGCAGGGCCAGCGCACTCCACTGATCCGGTCTCAGGCCGCGCGCGGTTTCACCAGGGCTGCGGCCTGCTTGGCCCGCGTGCGGGCCAGTTCCACGTCGGCGTCAAATGCCAGCGCCACACCCATGCGGCGCTTGGTGAAACTTTCGGGCTTGCCGAACAGGCGCAACTCGGTTTGCGGCACGCGCAGGGCTTCGTCCACGCCGTCGAACGCGATGCCGGTGGCGTCCACACCACCGTAGATCACGGCGCTGGCGCCCGGGCTCTTGAGCGCGGTGGAGACCGGCAGACCCAGGATGGCGCGCGCGTGCAGTTCAAACTCGTTTTGCCACTGGGTGATCATGGTCACCATGCCGGTGTCGTGCGGGCGCGGGCTCACTTCGCTGAACCACACCTGGTCGCCTTTGACGAACAGCTCCACGCCGTACAGCCCCTGGCCGCCGAGGTCGTCGGTCACGGCCTTGGCCACCCGGCGCGACTCGGCCAGCGCAGCCGGCGTCATGGGGTGCGGCTGCCAGCTCTCCACGTAGTCGCCGCTCACCTGCACATGGCCGATGGGGTCGCAGAAGTGGGTTTCGATCTGGCCATTGGCGCCGAGCGCGCGCACGGTGAGCTGGGTGATCTCGTAGTCGAAATCGATGAAGCCTTCCACGATGATGCGGCCCGGGCCGACACGGCCGCCCGACATCGCGTAGTCCCAGGCTTTTTGCACGTCGGCCGGGCCGTCGATCTTGCTTTGACCCTTGCCGCTGCTGCTCATCACGGGTTTGACGATGCAGGGATACCCAATCCCCCCGTCAATCGCAGCCTGCAACTCGTCCAGAGAGTCGCAGAACTTGTACGGGCTGGTGGGCAGACCCAGCGTTTCAGCGGCCAGGCGGCGGATGCCCTCGCGGTCCATGGTCAGGCGCGCGGCGCGTGCGGTGGGGATCACGCGCACCACGCCAGCGGCTTCCAGCTCCTGCAGCATGGGCGTGGCGATGGCCTCGATCTCGGGCACCACCAGGTGCGGGCGCTCGGCCTCGATCAGCGCTTTCAGTTGCGCCGGGTCGCTCATGGTGATGGTGCGGGCGTGGTGCGCCACCTGCTGGCCCGGGGCGTTGTCGTAGCGGTCGACCGCGATGGTCTCCACCCCCAGGCGCTGCAGCGCGATCAGCACCTCCTTGCCCAGCTCACCCGAGCCAAGCAGCATGACCTTGGTGGCCGAGGGGGACAAAGGAGTGCCGAGGGTGGTCATGTGGAGGCTCCAGAAAAAGGAAAAAATCAGAGGGCGCTGCCCATGGCCTCGCCCAGGCGCACGGCGTTGCCGCTCGCCCAGTCGGGGTTGAAGGCGATGGTGTCGCGCGGCCAGAGCAGCACCACGGTGGAGCCGAGCAGGAAGCGGCCCATTTCCTCGCCGCGCTGCAGGTGCACCGGGCTGTCGTCGTAGGTCCACTCGCGCACCGTGCCCGGGCGCGGCGGGTTCACCACGCCATGCCAGGTGGTGGCCATGCTGCCAACAATGGTGGCGCCCACCAGCACCTGCACAAAAGGCACGGTGGTCTCGCCCACCTGCAGGTCGAACACACACACCACGCGTTCGTTGCGCGCGAACAGCCCCGGCACGCCCTGGGCCGTGGCTGGGTTCACGGAAAACAGATCCCCCGGCACATGGACCATGCGGCGCAGCGTGGCCGCCGCCGGCATGTGGATGCGGTGGTAGTCCTTGGGACTGAGGTAAATGGTGGCAAACGCGCCTTCGTCGAACAGCGCGGCCAGCGCGGCATCACCACCGACCAGCGCGCGCGTGCTGTAGGTGTGGCCCTTGGCCTGGTAGATCTGGTCGCGCGTGATCGCGCCAAACTGGCTGATGGCGCCGTCCACCGGGCAGACGAAGGCCGCGTTGGACAGCGGGCGGGCGTCGGTGCGCAGGGCGCGGGTGAAGAACTCGTTGAAGCTGGCGTAGGCCGTCGGTTCCGGGTTCGCGGCCTCGGCCATGTTGACGCCGTACTTGCGGATGAAGCGGCGGATGATCCATTGCGTGATGGCACCCCAGCGGCCGTTGGCGACCCAGCCTCCGAACTCGGTGAGCGCGCGCTTCGGGAACACGTATTGCAGGGAAACGGCGAGGGACATGGGCGTGGAGCAGAGGGGGGCAGGACCCTGGCGGGCGGCCACGCATTGTAGGGGTGGCCCCCGGCGGCACGCGGCCACGGGGCACAATGCCGCAACATGACGCAAGCCCTGTTTGAATGCCACCACCTCGTCAAACGCTACGGCGGGACCACCGTGGTGGACGACCTGAGTTTCTCCCTCGACCCCGGCGAATGCCTGGGCGTGATCGGGCCCAACGGCGCCGGCAAGACCACGACCATCCGCATGTGCCTGGGCCTGACAGCGCCCGACGCCGGCAGCATCACCGCCTTTGGCCTTGACATGCCGCGCGACGCGCTCGCCATCAAGGCGCAGCTGGGCGTGGTGAGCCAGATGGACACGCTGGACCCCGACTTCGACTGCACGGAGAACCTGCTGGTCTACGGCCGCTACTTCGGCCTGCCGGCGGCCCAGGTGCGCGCGCGCATTCCGCAACTGCTGGAGTTCGCCGCGCTCACGCACAAGGCGCAGGCCAGGCCCGGTGAACTCTCGGGCGGCATGAAGCGGCGCCTGTCGCTGGCGCGCGCGCTGGTGAATGATCCCCGCCTGCTCATGCTGGACGAGCCCACCACCGGCCTGGACCCGCAGGCCCGCCACCTGATGTGGGAGCGCCTGCAGATGCTGCTGCAGCAAGGCAAGAGCATCTTGCTGACCACGCACTTCATGGACGAGGCCGAGCGCCTGTGTTCGCGCCTGCTGGTGCTGGACCACGGCCGCAAGATCGCTGAAGGCCGGCCGCGCGAACTGATCGCACAACACCTGGAGCCCGATGTGGTGGAGGTGTACGGCCAGGGCGCGCTCGCGCTGGCCCAGGCCGAAGAACATGCCGCCATCCGCGCACTGGCGGCGCGCGTGGAGGTGAGCGGCGAGACGGTGTTTTTCTACACCGCGCAGGCCATGCCACTGCTGGCCGCGCTGGGCGCGCATCCGCAGCTGCGCACGCTGCACCGGCCGGCGAACCTGGAGGACCTGTTCCTCAAGCTCACGGGCCGACAGATTCGAGAGGATGGCTAGACCATGAACACCACCGCCGTCGCAGCCGCGCCATCGCATTGGTCAGCCCCACGCATCTCCATGAGATGGTGGCCTGTTTTTCTGCGCAACCTGCTGGTCTGGAAGAAGCTCGCCATCCCCAGCTTGGTGGGCAACATCGCAGAGCCACTCATGTGGCTGGTGGCCTTCGGCTACGGCATGGGCGCACTGGTCGGGCAGGTGCCGATGAACACGCCGCAAGGCACCGTGGCCGTGCCCTACATCCTGTTTCTCGCCAGCGGCAGCATCTGCATGAGCGCCATGAACGCGGCCAGCTTCGAGGCCCTGTACTCGGCCTTCTCGCGCATGCACGTACAGAAAACCTGGGACGGCATCATGAACGCGCCGGTGAGCCTGGACGACGTGGTGCTGGCGGAGATGTTGTGGGCCGGCTTCAAGGCCCTGTTTTCGGTCACCGCCATCATGGGCGTGATGCTTGCGCTGGGCATCAGCCATTCCCCAAAACTGCTGCTGGCCTGGCCGGTGCTGCTGGGGGTGGGCATCACGTTCTCGTGCATCGCCCTGGTGTTCAATGCCCTCGCCAAAGGCTACGACTTCTTCACCTACTACTTCACGCTGTTCCTGACGCCGATGATGTTCTTGTCGGGCGTCTTCTTTCCGCGGGAGCAATTGCCGGTGCTGGTGCGGCACATCTCCGACTGGCTGCCCCTGACCAACGCGGTGGAACTGGTGCGGCCCTTGTTCATGGACCAGTGGCCCACACAGGCCTGGCTGCACGGTGGCGTTTTACTCGCCTATACCGTGGGCGCCTTTTGGTTAGCCCTTGCTTTAACTCGCAAACGCTTCGCCAAATGACGCTCAGTGAACCGTCTGCAGCGCAGGCTGGGCGTCCATGTACAGCTCGGCGCCGGAGTCCATGAACTCTTCGGCTTCGATCACGGCATCGAAGTCGCGGGCGGCATCAAAAATCTTGGGGATCAGGGGCTTGTCCAGCGGGCGGCAGACACGGTGGCGCAGGCCGCGCAGGTTGGCGCTGGTCTCCATGGCGTGGATCACAGCTTCCGGATCGAGCATGAGGACGAAGGGATTGAGGCGGCTGGATGGGGTGGACATGGTGGGCTCCTGGGGGAATGAAGCGGGTGTTTCAAATGGGGTGTCGATGAAACAAACTGTATCGGGGCACCCCCGGGGCGTTAAGTCGGCGCAGCCCCATTCCCTCTGTAAGAAGTTGCCTGACACGGCGTCCGGGACACCTACAAGCCCGGCGTGACCAAAGTCACGGGCCGGTGCGCAAGGCTTCCACGCTGGCGCGCACCACCGACTGCACGCTGCCCGACTCCCTGTACTGGTTGCGGAGAAAGGTGGCGTGGTTGCCCACGCGCCCTGCCGTGCGCTCGATCTCGTCGAGTGCGGCCATCGAGTTGAGCGCCTGACCATGCGGCGCAATTTTGCGCAGCGTGGCCAGGATGTCCTCGCGGATGCTGATCTGCTCGCGTGTCTTGGGGTTGACCATCATGCCGTCCAGGCCAAAGCGGCAGGCCTGAAAACGGTTGTAGGTGTAGACGAGGTAATCGTCTTCTTCGGGCGGCGGCTCGCTGCGCTCCAGCAGGTGGCGGCACAGCGCCTGCAGATAACACGCAAGGCTCGCTGCGCGCTCCACAGTGAGCGGCGTGTCGCACACACGAAGCTCGATCGTTCCGTACTCGGGCTTGGGCCGGATGTCCCAGTAAAAGTCCTTCATCGACTTGACCACGCCGGTGCTCTCCATCTTGGTGAAGTACACGTTGGCGAACTCGTCCCAGCTCAGCGTGAACGGTGCGCGGCCGCTGAGCGGAAACGCAAACACCGAGTTCAACCGTGCCGAATCGAACAAGGTGTCCACCCCCTGCGAGAACGGCGACGAGGCCGACAGCGCAATGAAATGCGGCACGTAGCGGTTGAGCGAGTGCAGCAGGAACAGTGCCTCGTCGGCGTTGGAGCAGCCGATGTGCACGTGTTGCCCGAACACGGTGAACTGTTTGGCCAGGTAGCCATAGAGGCCCGAGAGCTCCTGGAAGCGGGGCTTGGAGAAGATGCGCTGCTCGAACCAGCGCTGGAACGGGTGCGTGCCGCCACCCGCGATCTCGATGTTGAGCCGGTCACCGGCGCGCACCAGCGTGTCTCGGATCTGCTGCAGCTGCGCCAGCAGCGGGCCGTGTTCGCGCTGCACATCGGTGGCGATCTCGATCATGCTTTGTGTCATCTCGGGCGTGACCACGCCCGGAAACGGTTTGCGCTTGAGCAGTTCCAGCAGGTCGTTGGCGCTGCTGGAGAGGTCCAGGTCGTAGGTGTTGACGAGCTGCAGTTCGAGCTCCACGCCCATGGTCAGCGAATCGGACGATTTGAATGTTTCCAACGGCATGGGAGCTCCTATTCCTTGGTCACATGGGTTTCATGAGCGGTCATCAGCGCGCGCTGCGTGACCACCGGCCCCAGCAGTTCCTGCACCAGCATCATTCCGGCCATGGCCGAGAGCACCGCCACCGCCGGCGCGAAGCCGTAGAGGCGGGTCTGCTCCAGCAACAAAATGGCAAACGCCGACATGGGCGTGAGCGCCAGGCCCGTGAGCAGGCCCTTGCGCTCGGTGATGCCCGACAGACGCGCGGCCACCAGGTTGCACCCCACCTTGGAGGCCGTGCGCACCGCAATCAGCAGCAGCCCCATGAGCATGCCGGCGCCCACGTCGGCCCAGTTCAGCAGCGAGGCGATGTAGACGAACAGGAAGACCGAGAGCAGGTCGCCCGCAGTGCCGAAGTCGCGCTGCGCGTTGGTGAGGTGCACCCGCCGCTCGCGCGCCACGATGCCGAAGAACAGCGCTGCCAGCAGGGGTGAGAGCTTGAGGCCGTAGGCGGCGGTGGTGAGCAGCAGCACAGCCAGAGCGAACACCACCGTGACGCCGCGCTCGTGGGTGCTGCGCTGGCGCAGCAGCCAGGGCACCGCCACGCCCATCAGCGCGCCCACGGCCACCGAGGTGGCCACCACATACATGCTGCCGAACGCGGCCATCACCAGATCACCCGAGGTGCTGAGGTACCAGTAACCCACCACCAGCTTGAGCGCCACCACCGACAAGATGCAATTGATGGCACACAGGTGCATCACCCGTTCGGTGACCTGGCCGGCGCTGCGCAGCTCGTTGGCCACACGCACCACGCCGGCGGGTGAGGCGGAGATGGAGAGCGCCGCGATGATCAGGCGGTGGTCCACCGGCAAATCAAACCAGCCGCTCACCCAATAGATGACGCCGAAGGTGACGAAGGACTCCACCACGCCGAGCGCCAGCATCCAGGGGTTGTGGCGAAACCAGCGCAGGTTGATGCGGTAGCCCAGCTCGAACAACACCAGCGAGAGCGCCACGTTGGCCAGGAACGGCAGACCCGGCACGTCGGTGGTGAGACCGGGCAGGTTGATCAGGCCGCCCACCAGGCCCACCGCCACATAGCTGGTGACGCGCGGAATGCGCCAGCGCTCGAACAGCAGTTCGGCCAGCAACCAGGCCAGCAACAGCACCAGCGGCCAGGCGATGGACTGCAACAGAAAAGCGAAATCGGTAACCATGGGCAAGCGCTCCTGGATGGGGTCTGTGGGATGGTGGCCTCCGGGGTGCAAACCACCTCGGGACCACCAGGCAAACCGGCATCAGCGTGGCGCTGACTTGTACACCGGGAAGGTGGCAAACAGGCGACCATGTCGGTCGCCGCGATCAATCAGGCCGGTGCGTGCACCGGGCTTGGACCGACCGAAAATCGCGCCTTGAGTTCGGGCAGGCCCAGCTCGTCGAGCACCTGCGTCAATCGCTGCCGGGCCCGCTCGCGCAGCCCGTTTCGGTCGTCGGCCATTCTACGGGCCAGGATCAGTTCGTTCTTCATCGAATGCTCCCAGCCGACGAGCTCGGTCACCGTCACGTTGTAACCATGCGCTTCCAGTTGCAAGCAACGCAACACATTGGTGATCTGGCTGCCGAATTCGCGTGTGTGCAGGGGATGTCGCCACAGTTCGGCCAGCGGTGAGCGCGACAGGCTCAGCGCCTTGTGCTGGCGCAGCACGCCGGCCACCTCGGCCTGGCAGCACGGCACCAGCACCATGTGGCTGGCATGTTTGGCCAGGCCGAAGGCAATGGCGTCGTCGGTGGCGGTGTCGCAGGCGTGCAGCGCAGTCACCATGTCGATGCGCTCGGGCAGGTCGGGGTGTGTGAGCGCCTCCTGCACGGTGGTGGCCAGAAAGTCCATGCGCTCGAAGCCCAGCTTGGCCGCCAGCGCGCGCGACTTGTCGACCAGCTCGGCACGGGTCTCCACGCCGATCACGCGGCCCACCGGCCTGGACTTGAAGAACAGGTCGTACAGGATGAAGCCCAGGTAGGACTTGCCCGCGCCGTGGTCGGCCAGGATCACGTCGCCGCGCGCGGCCAGCACCTCGGCCAGCAACGGCTCGATGAACTGCACCAGGTGGTAGACCTGCTTGAGCTTGCGGCGCGTGTCCTGGTTGAGCTTGCCCTCGCGGGTGAGGATGTGCAGCTCCTGCAGCAAGGCCACCGACTGGCCTTCGCGCAGCTCGGGCAGTTGCTCCTGCAGCGTGGGGACGGCACGGGGGGAAGGTTTCGGTTTTGCCATGGGTCGATGATAGGTGCGCTGCGACGATGGACATGCGTGCAACGGTGACAATTGCCCATGACTTCCGATCACCCAAGCACCCACCCCTACAGCGCCCTCACCCCCGACGTGGTGCAGGACGCGCTGGCCAGCATCGGCCTGTGGGGCGACGGGCGCATGGCCGCGCTCAACAGCTTCGAGAACCGCGTGTACCAGATCCACCTGGAGTCGCCGCTGGACGGCGTGGACCAGGTGGTGGCCAAGTTCTACCGGCCCGGGCGCTGGAGCGATGCGCAGATTGCCGAGGAGCACGCATTTGCCGAAGAACTGGTGGCCGCAGAAATACCGGCCGTGCCACCGCTGCGCGTGCAAGGCGAGACGCTGCACCACTTCGGCGGGTTCACCTTTGCGGTGAGCCCTCGGCGCGGTGGGCGCCGGCCCGAGCTCGACAACTTCGAGGTGCTCGAATGGATCGGGCGCTTCCTGGGGCGCATCCACAGCGTGGGCGCCAGCGAGGCTTTCAAGGTGCGCCCGGCGCTGGACGCCGCCAGCTTCGCCCACGAACCGCGCGACTGGTTAATGGAGCACGCCGCCGTGGCGCCCGAGGTGCGCACCGCCTGGTCGGCCGCGCTGGCCGAAGCACTGGCCCTGATCGAAGCCCACCCGGTGCTCAAACACGGCGCGCTGCTGGACGAAGACAGCATTCGCCGCATCCGCCTGCACGGCGATTGCCACCCCGGCAACATCCTCTGGACACCCGAGGGCCAGCCTGGCGCCGGCCCGCACTTTGTAGACCTGGACGACGCGCGCACCGGGCCGGCGGTGCAAGACCTCTGGATGCTGCTCAGCGGCGACCGCCGCCAGCAGACGCAGCAGCTCGGCGCGCTGGTCGACGGCTACGAGCAGTTCCGCGCGTTTGACCGGCGCGAGCTCGCGCTGATCGAGCCGCTGCGCACGCTGCGCCTGATCCACTACAGCGCCTGGGTGGCGCGCCGCTGGGACGACCCGGCCTTCCCGATCAACTTCCCCTGGTTCGGCAGCCGCGACTACTGGCAGGGACAGGTGGACATGCTGGTGGAGCAGATCGAAGAGATGCAGGGTGCGCCTTTGATGGCGTGAGGTTTGTTTTTGGGGATTTTGTTCGGCGACCTCGCGCCGGGACGGTGGCGGCGCCCAGCCTGGTGAGGCACCTCCCCACCACAGCGGAAAGAAACCCGACAGATCGGCCACCGCAAAACCCGGCAGTCATCGTGGTTGCTCACAATTAAATTGCACACAATTTAATTGCCAACTACATTAACAACCCATGAACACCCCGCGCTTCTCCAGCGACCAGGCCCTCCAGCTCGACCACCAGTTGTGCTTCGCGCTCTACTCGGCCTCGCTGGCCATGACCAAGCTGTACAAGCCGCTGCTCGACGAGCTGGGACTGACCTACCCGCAGTACCTGGCCATGCTGGTGCTGTGGGAACACGACGGCGTGGCCGTCTCCGAACTCGGTGAACGCCTGCACCTCGATTCCGGCACCCTCACGCCGTTGCTCAAGCGGCTGGAGTCCGCGGAACTCGTGACCCGCCTGCGCGACGTGCAGGACGAGCGCCGCGTGCTGATCCGCCTCACCGCCTCTGGCCGCAAGCTCAAGGCCCGCGCCGCGCGCATCCCCGGCTGCGTGCTGCAGGCCACGCAATGCGACGTGTCCGAGGTGCTCGCGCTCACCCGGCAGGTGCAGGCCCTGCGTGACCGCCTCTCCGCCTGATCCAGCTTCCTTTTTTACCCCCCCGCTTCCCGCAAGCGACTCAACCCCCAGGAGCCCCACCATGCCCACTTCCCTCGACAAAGTCGTCTACACCGCCCGCGCCCACACCACCGGTGGCCGCGAAGGCACTTCACGTTCCGACGACGGCATGCTCGACGTCAAGCTCTCGCCCCCCAAAGCCATGGGCGGCTCGGGCGCGGCCACCAACCCCGAGCAGCTCTTCGCTGCCGGCTACTCAGCCTGCTTCATGGGTGCCCTGAAGCACGTGGCCGGCATGAAAAAAGTGGCCGTGCCGGCCGACGCATCGATCGACGCTGAAGTCGACATCGGCCCGATCCCGGCCGGCTTCGGCATCGCCGCCCGCCTCAACGTGAACCTGCCCGGCCTGGACCGCGCCGTGGCGCAGGACCTCCTGGACACCGCCCACCAGGTGTGCCCGTACTCCAATGCCACCCGCGGCAACATCAACGTGACCATCACGCTGGTCTGAGCTTCGGCTCACCCGGCAAAAAGCCCGTCTGGCTTGCGCCAGACGGGCTTTTTTGTGTGCGTTCGGTGCGCTCAGCGGTGCTGATCCGGATCGTAGATGGTGGTGCTGGTGCCCACACCCACACCCACCCGCGCATTGCTGTTGCCGATGGGGGTGCTGGCGCCCACGCCGGCACCGGCGCTCACCGCTCCACGCTGGTTCACCCCCACACCCACGCCGACCGGTCCGACGCCGGTGCTGATGCCGGCATTCACACCGCCGGTGCCCACACCCACGCCAATGGAAAAAGGCCCGATCGGGATGCCCACGCCCACGCCGGCCGAACAGCCGCTGAGCAAAACGCCGGCGCAGAGCCAGGCCGCCAGACGCGACGCGTGTGCGAGCCGCTGATGGGAGAAGTGGGCAAGGTTCATCATGGATTCCCCAAAAAAATCAGGATCGAGGGTACTTCAACCCCTGCCTGCATGACTGTTCCCGCCCGCCGTGGTTCCACCGTTCCGACGAACCGACCTCAGGCCGGGTCTTTACCGAGTCGCTCCATCGCATCGGCCAGCCAGTCCGCACGCAAGGCGTCCGACGCCGTGGGGCGCACCAGCCAGCCGCCCTGCGCGGGTGTCACGCGGGCCAGGCCGGCCTGCCAGAGCAGCCAGGCCAGCCAGGCGCATTGCGTTGCGGTGGGCGTCTCGCCCGCAGGAGACACGAGCAGCGCGGTGAACACGGTGGCGTTGGCCACCAGCACCCCATCGCCGCTGACCTCACCGCCGACCGAGCGCGCCAGCGCCAACAGTGCGTCACCCGCATCGCCCCTCGGGCCCAGCGCCTGCAGGGCCTCACGCAGGTGCGCCGCGATGGCCGCGCCGCGCTGGGCCTCGGCCTGCAGCAGGTCGGCGTGGTCCCAGCGGTTCCAGTCCACCATGGGCTCGGCGCCACCCACCGCGCGCGCCGCCTCGGCGTAGCGGTAGAGCGCCTGTTCATGGCCGTCGGCATGGACAGCCGAACCCACCATGAGCAAGGCGGCAAGCCGATTCGCCAGCAGCCGGCTTTGCTGGGCCAGCAAGCGGTCGCGCATCAGGCCGTCGCGTTCGCTGCGCAAGGCCGCGAGCTCCAGCGCGTTCTTCAGGTCGGCGCGCAGGCTCTCCAGCTCCCAGGGCTTGTTGATGTAGCGGTAAATCTCGCCGGTGTTGATGGCCTCGATCGCGTCGCCCAGTTCCGAGTAGGCGGTGGTCAACATCCGCACGATGCCGGGGTAGTACTCGCGGGCATGGCGCAGCAGCTCGTTGCCGCGTTCGCCGGGCATGCGCTGGTCGCACACCAGCACGGCCACGTCCGCACCATGGGCCAGCAGCACGGCGCGGCCTTCTTCGACCGAGCCGGCGGTGAGCACAGGGGCAAGTGGACTGACCAGGCGCTCGAAGTACTTGAGCGCCATGGCCTCGTCGTCCACGTACAGGATCTTCGTCGGTGTCATCGGGTCTCCTCGACCGGGGTGTCGTCAGGCGACGGTGGGAAATAAAGTGTCACGGTCGTGCCCTGGCCCAGGGTGGAGTGCACGGCGATGTCGCCACCCAGGGTGGTCATCACGCGCTGGCAAAACAGCAGGCCCATGCCGCTGCCGCCGCTTTCCGCACGCGTGGTCACGGGCTCGCGCGTGAGGCGCTTGAGCACCTCGGGCGGGATGCCCGGGCCGTTGTCGGTCACGCGGATGGCCGCCTGAGGGCTCAGGCCAGGCAGCATGGCGAGCTGGTCCAGCGCAATGCGCACCTCGGGCCGCTGGGGTGGCTGGGCGCGCAGGGCGATCAGGGCGTTCTTGACCAGCGTGCAGAGCACGAGGTAGAGCAGGTCGCGGCGACCGGGCAGCGTGAAATCGGTCGCCAGCTCGACGGACAACCAGCCGGCCTCCGTGGTTTCAAAAGGATATTCGTCCTGCACCGCTCGCACGAGTTCGCTGGCGCGCAGGCTGGCCGAGGTATCACCGCGGCTGGCGTCGCGCGCGGTCTGCACGAAGGTGGACACCAGCGATTGCGCGTACTCCGCGCGACGCTGGGCGGCTTCGATCATGAACAGCACATCACCCGGCTTCTGCTGGGCGATGTAGGCCATGCCACCACTGCCTTCGGGGCTGACACGGTGGTTCTCGCGCATGGCCGAGAGGTAGCCGCGCACCGTGGCCAGCGGCGAGGTGACTTCGTGGGCCAGGAAACCCAGCGTCTCGCGCAAGGCCGACTCGCGCCGAGCGATCAGCGAACGCTCGCGGCCGCGGCGCACGCTGGCCTCCAGTGCCTCGCGCAGGGCCTGGCGGGTGATCGTGTCATCCAGGGGCTTTTCCAGGATCTTCTCCACATGGCCCTGGTTCACCGCCGACATGGCGACGTCCTTGTCGGCATAGGCCGACACCAGCAGGCGAGCCACATGCGGGTAGAGCCGCCGCACCTCGCTGAGCAGCGTCACGCCGTCGCGCACCGGCATCGCGTAGTCGGTGAGCAGCACCGCCACCTCGTGGCTGCGCTCTCCAAGCAAGACCAGCGCCTCGTCCACGCTGAAGGCGGTCAACACGGTGAACTCCGTGCCATACAGGCGGGCAAACCATTTGCACGCCTGCGGCTCGTCGTCCACCATCAGGATTGCGTGAGGCCCCTGAAGGCCTCGCACCGCACCGGGGTCTTGCATGTTCATGGTGGCCTCGGCAAATCAAAAGTGAATTCGGTCCAGGCGCCCAGCTCGCTGTCCACCGCCAGGGTTCCGCCATGACGCTGCACGATGCCGTAGCTCACGCTCAGCCCGAGTCCGAGGCCGGCGCCCACATCGCGGGTGGTGAAGAACGGTTCGAACACGCGGCCCACGTTCTCGGGCGCAATGCCCGAACCGTTGTCGCGCACCGACACGACCAGGCGCTTGTCTCGCGAGACCACCGTCACCGCAATGCGCGGCTGCTCGCGCCTGGCCGCCTGCAAGGCATGGGCCGCGTTGCTCAGCAAGTTGATCAACACGCCGATGATGGCCGGCTCGTCGCCCAGCACGTGCGTGTCTTGCGGCAGCTCCACCGGCACGTCGATGCCCTTGAGTTCGTAGCCGGCCAGGCGCAGCGCCGAGCGCAAGGCGTTTCCCAGCAGGAAGGGGCGCTGGGCGTCCTGTCCGGGCTTCTGGTAGGCGAAGGTCTTGAGGTCGGAGACGATGTTCTGGATGCGCTGCATGCCCTCGCGCGCATCGCCCAGGCTCTCCTTGAGCATGGCGTCGCTCTCCACGCCCGGGCAGGTCAGGCCCATGTCGATCGCCATCAGGCTGTAGTTCACCGGGTTGTTGAGCTCGTGCAGCAGGCCGGCCGACAGCGTGCCGATGGCGGCCATCTTTTCGCGCTGGATCAGTTGCCCCTTGACCTCGGTCAAAGTACGGTTGGTCTCTTGCAACCTGGCATTTTGCTCAGCCACCTGCTCCCTCAGGGCAAACAGGCGAAGTCGACTAAGTTCAGCGAAGTAAGTGCAGCCCACACAGATGATCGCCGAGAAAGCCGTGAACAGCAGGTGCGCGATGAACTGACCCGTCGAAACGACGCCGCCCGCGTGCCAGAAGCAAGCAGCCACATAGATGAGACAGGTGAACACCCCGAAGCCCAGACCCTCGAGGTAGCTGATGGGCACAATCATGCCCACCGCGTACAGCGCCAAGTGGAGGCCCACGAAGTAAATGGAGGCTGCACCCTCTGTCTGGGCAATCATCCAAGCAATCATGATCTGCGGAAGGGCAAGCCACAAAAGCGTCAGCACCCTCACGTGGCGCCGTCCGAACTCCCCTTGGATGATCCAAAGGATCAGCAAGGTAGCCACAGCGACCACAGCACGCACGAGAAGGAACGTGGGTGCTTTTTCGGGATAAACGGCCAGGTCCAGACCCACACCAGCCAAGACCAGTACGGCCGATGTCAGGCATCCGGTCTTGCTGAACGCCAGACGCACATCCTCAACGGCCACGCGCAAGGACCGTGCCGTGGCTGCCGTCATCTGACATCTGCCCGCTCAAGTGCGGGCACGAAGAAAGACGCGAACACATTCACACCGGTGGTATCAGTGAAGATTTTCTCGTCGCTGCGACCAGTCGGCAGAACACTTTGCAAGCGGGCTTCATCGCGGTAGATCAGGTACCACTCCAGCACGTGCTCCATCACACCGCGCTGCGAATTGCTCGAATGCACGTTGGTGACCAGGACCTGCCCACCCGGACGTGTCCTGGCGTACAGATACTCCAGCAGACGACTGCAGACCTTGTCGGAGAGGTAGTCGAACAATCCGGCACAGTAGGCAAAGTCATAGGCTTCCGATGCCGGCGATGCATCTGACCTGGTGGCACGCTTGAGCAAGTTGTGAACAGAATCGTTGACGAGTTCAAACCGAACAGGCTTGCCCAAGCGCCGGCCGACTTCCTCCAGCTTTGCGCGTGTGTGTTCCAGGGTCACCTCACTGAAATCCACCAGGGTGAAATGCGCGCTGTCGGGATCTCCACCGCTCAGCAGAAAACGCTCAATTTCAACCGCCGGCCCACAGCCAATGTTGAGCACGCGCAGTGGTCTGCCCAGGGTACGAGCCTGCTCGGTGACATCCTTCAGATGCTTCACCAGAATTTCGATGCGGTTGCGGTGCGCCTGCGCCACTGCAGACTGCAGGAACAAGGCATTGATCATCTGAAAATAAGTTGTACCGCCCTGCTGCGGATCGGACAGGATCTGATTCACCATTTCGTAGTCGCCGGCATAGCCCAACGGCTTGGCGAACGTGCGGTATACGAAAGGTGCACGCAGCAGCAGAGGGTGCAGGGAAGCCTGTGCAAAGTTGCGGTAGGTCGGCAGGTCTCCTTCAGGCACGTCTTGTGTCTCTGCTTCCAGCGCCGCGAAGTAGTTGGACGCAACCAACATCAACGGTGACGATATTTCTTCGAACACCGACGAGATCACTCGCCCATCTTCACCCCTGGGCAAGGCGCTGGAGAAATCGGCATGGTCGGTCCATCGAGACACTTCGGCAAGATAGGCTCGGATCTCGCTCACTGCTACCAGATACCCTCGCTTAATCTTGAACCGCTCGAACCAGCCCTGCACGAACTGCTGGGCCTGTTGACCCACGCCGGCCGACTCACCACGCGTCAAGGTCAAGTCAGACCACTCGTCGATCAGGGCAAGCGACACCACTGCCATCAAGCCGGTGTTCAGCAGACTCACCACCACGGCCTTGCCCTTGTAAATGCTGCGATCCCCTGAGCGGATGGTGAGGTCGCTGAGCACCTCGCTCACTTGCACTATGGAATAGGGGTTGTAGACCTCCATCACCAGCGAGCGGCGCTGCAGGTTGGTCAGCGTTCCTCTGGCACTCTCTCCCTGGCTGTTGCGAAAGGTGACGACGTGGTCGAATGGGCGCTGAAGGTACACGGTGTGAGCGGTTGAGTGCGTGGGGGAACGGGTGCGTTGCCCCATTCCGGAAGGAACCCCCCGGGGCACAGTGTAGTCAACCACCCATGCGCCTTGAGCGCACCGGTCTTTCGGTCAGATCAGCAGGGCATTCACACGCTTGACATACGCCGCCGGATCGTCCGGCAGGCCACCTTCGGCCAGCAGCGCCTGGTCAAACAGGATGTGCGCGAGGTCGTCGAAATGCTCGCTGCTCTCCAGCTTTTTCACCAGCGCGTGCTCGGCGTTCACTTCCAGGATCGGCTTGACCTCGGGCGCGGGCTGGCCGGCTTGCTTGAGCATGCGCGCCAGCTGGGTGGACAGGTCACCGTCTTCCACCACGAGGCAAGCCGGTGAATCCACCAGGCGCGAGGTCACACGCACGTCCTTGGCCTTGTCTTTCAGGCTCTCTTTCAGACGCTCCAGCACGGGCTTGAAAACTTCGGCTGCTGCCTCGGCAGCCTTCTTCTCGTCCTCGTCCTGCAGTGCCCCAAGGTCCACCGCACCCTTGGCCACGCTCTGCAGCGGTGTGCCCTCGAACTCGGTGAGGAATGAGAGCGCCCACTCGTCCACACGGTCGGTCATCAGCAGCACCTCGATGCCCTTCTTGCGGAACACCTCCAGCTGCGGGCTGTTGCGCGCGGCGGCCAGGTTGTCGGCGGTGATGTAGTAGATGGTGGCCTGACCTTCCTTCATGCGGGCCTTGTAGTCGGCCAGCGACACCAATCCATCCGTTCGCCCTGAGCTTGTCGAAGGGCTCGCGGGGGCTTCGACCGGCTCAGCCCGAACGGAACCTGTGCTGGCAAAGCGCAGCAGCTTGGCCAGCTTCTCGCGGTTGGCGAAATCTTCGCCCAGGCCCTCTTTGAGCACCGCGCCGAACTCGGCGTAGAAGCCGGTGTACTTCTCGACGTCCTTGCTCATGTCGTCCAGCATGGCCAGCACACGCCGAGTGTTGCCCTCGCGGATCGCCTTCACGTCGCGGCTCTCCTGCAGCAACTCACGGCTCACGTTGAGCGGCAGGTCGGCCGAGTCGACCACGCCCTTGACCCAGCGCAGGTAGGCTGGCATGAGCGCTTCGGCCTCGTCCATGATGAAGACGCGCTTCACATACAGCTTGATGCCGGCCTTGCGGTCGCGGTTCCACAAGTCCTGCGGCGCCTTGGCCGGGATGTAGAGCAGCTGGGTGTATTCGGTGCTGCCCTCCACGCGGTTGTGGCTCCAGGCCAGTGGCGCCTCGGTGTCGTAGCTCAGGTTCTTGTAGAACTCGGCGTACTGCTCGTCGCTGATGTCCTTCTTGCTGCGCGCCCACAGGGCGTTGGCCGAGTTCACCGCCTCCCATTCGTCCTGCTTCACATAGGCGCTCTTCTCGGCGTCCCATTCTTCTTTCTGCATCAGGATGGGCAGGCTGATGTGGTCCGAGTACTTGGCGATGATGGACTTGAGCTTCCAGCGGTCAAGGTAGTCGCCTGCGTCCTCGCGCAGGTGCAGGATGACGCTGGTGCCCCGAGCGGCACGCTCGATGGTCTCCACTTCGAAGTCACCCGTACCACCACTCACCCAGCGCACACCCTCGGCCGCAGGCAAGCCCGCGCGGCGGCTTTCCACGGTGATCTTGTCGGCCACGATGAAGCCCGAGTAGAAGCCCACACCGAACTGGCCGATGAGCTGCGCGTCCTGCTTCTGGTCACCACTCAGGCGGCCCATGAAGTCCTTGGTACCGCTCTTGGCGATGGTGCCCAGGTGGTCGATGGCCTCCTGCGCGCTCATGCCGATGCCGTTGTCGGTGATGGTGATGGTGCGGGCCTCGGTGTCAAAGGCCACGCGCACGTCCAGGTTGGGTGCGTCTTCGAACAAGGCCGCGTTGTTCAGGCCTTCAAACCGCAGCTTGTCGCAGGCGTCCGATGCGTTGGACACCAGCTCGCGCAAAAAGATGTCGGGGTTGGAATACAGCGAATGGGTGACCAGGTGCAGCAGCTGCGCCACTTCGGCCTGGAACGACAGGGTTTGTTTGCTCATGGGAGTTCGTTGGAAAGAAAGAGGGGGGAGGCCCTGGAGGGCCGGCGCGAGGCGGAATTATGGGCGGCGGCGGTGATTTCAAGCTTCGCGCCGCTCCCCGCAGTCGAGTAAGGCCATTCCAAATTACTGCATCGGTGGTATTTCCGGCATCCCCTCGCCCTCCTAGCCTCCTCTGGCTTTGCGCCAGAAACAAGCCACGAGGGAGGACCGGAATTGTCATCACACCACGATGTGAGGCTCACGCATGCCCTGAGCACGGAAGAAGCCGTCTGGCTGCTGGGCAGCCTGGCGGGCTTGCACCGCAAGCCCTTTGACGTCGAACTGCTGATCAAGCGTTTTGCCCCGCCGTGGGATCTGCCTACGCTGATCGAAGCTCTGGCCGGTCTCGGGCTCAAGGCGCAGACCGTTCCCTGGCCAGACCCTGCGCATCCACCCCCACCTTTTCCGGTGGTTGCCTTTGCGCGCAGCACCGGCAAGGGCAGCGCGGGTCCGCCGCTGCTGATGGCAAGCCGCAGCGACGGGCAACTGGGCTTGTTCCGCCCGTGCGAAGCACCGAGTGAACTGGACGACCTGCACACCCTGAGCCATGAAGCCCAGCCATGGCTCTTGCTCTGCGCCGCGCAAGACCCCACCGCCCCAGCGGGAGACGAAGACGGCGCCACGCACGCCGAAGCGCGCCAAGGCGGCACCGCCAGCCCGGGCAGACGCCCGGGCTTCGGCTTTGCGTGGTTCATCCCCGAACTGCTGCGCCACCGCCGCCTGTGGCGCGATGTACTGCTGGCCAGCCTGGCCATCCAGCTGGTGGGCCTGGCCACGCCGCTTTTCACGCAGGTCATCATCGACAAAGTGATCGCTCACCACAGCGTGAGCACGCTCTGGGTGCTGGGTGTGGCGCTGGTGGTGTTCATGCTGTTCACCAGCACCATGAGCTGGCTGCGCCAATACCTGGTGCTGCACACCGGCAGCCGCATGGACGCTGTGCTGGGCGAACAGGTGATGCGCCACCTGCTGCGCCTGCCCCTGCCCTACTTTGAAGCCCGCCCCACCGGCACGCTGGTGGCGCGGCTGCAGGGCGTGGAGACGCTGCGCGAGTTCGTCTCGGGCGCTGCCGTCACGCTGCTGCTGGACCTGCCCTTCCTGTTCATCTTTCTGGCGGTGATGTTCTGGTACAGCTGGGTGCTCTCGCTGGTGGCGGTCGGCCTGCTGCTGCTCATCGTGGGGGTGAGCCTGCTCATGGTGCCGGTGTTTCGCCAGCGGCTGGGCGTCACGAAGTACGCGAGCGACGATGGTGAATGGCTCTATGGAACGGCGCAGTCTGACCGTCTCATCGGGGGAGAAGGGGATGACCAGCTCTTTGGCAACGGCGGCCACGACAGGCTGGCAGGTGGAGTGGGGTCGGATGGGTACCACGTGGACGCGAGCGCCACGCCCGATGAGCCTGCGCAAACCGTGATCGCCGAGGTCTGGCGCGAGCAAGACAGCAACGTGCTTTTCATTCACGGAGATGTGAGCGGCAGCGACCTGTGGCTGGCGCTGGAGGGAGACGACCTTGTCCTGCGCATGGGTGCAGATGGCGACAGCGTGCGCTTCGTCGGGTTCGATCCGCGCGTTCCCGGCATGCCGGCGCCGGTGGAGCGCATCGAGCTGTGGAACACGGATGAGGCTGTGCAGTTCTCCGACCTGCTGGCGCTGGGCGTGTACGACCCGCAGGCAGACCCTGCGGACTTGGTGGTGAACGTCGGAGATGGCGCGGTCGACATCGACATCGGCAGCGCTGCCTACGAGGCCGGCAGCGTGGCGTTCGGGGACGGGATCGACCCCGGCGACCTTCAGTCCCAGCTGACGTTCGAGGCTGATGGTCGCGGAGGCCATTGGCTGGTGCTCAATTACGGTGAGCCCGGTGATGTGCTGCGCCTCTCGGGCTTCGACCCCGAAGCCGTGCTGGACGGTGGTCATGCCATCGACCGGTTCGAATTCGCCAATGGTGTGGTGTTGGACTACGCCACGCTGGTGTCCGAAGGCTTTTTGGTCGAGGGCAATGCGCAAGCCGACACGCTGCGCGGAACGAACGTCGTGGACAGGCTGTTCGGGAACGATGGCGGCGACGCCCTTGACGGCGGCGCTGGAAGCGATGAACTGCACGGTGGACGCGGCCAGGACCAGCTCACTGGTGGTGACGGCGACGACGCTTACGTCTTTCATTTGGGCGATGGTGTCGACAGCCTCATTGACAGCGGGTCCACCGACTTCAACTTCATCCGCTTCGGAGCGGGCATTCGCCCGGAAGACATTCGTCAAGCGTGGGACGGAACCACCTTGGTCGTGCACTACAGCGATGCGGACACGGTGCGAATCGTCGATTACCGCGGCATGGACGGCAACCCGGCCATCCTGGCCCTGGTGTTCGACGACGGCCAAGTGCGCTCGCTCACAGAGGAGACCAACCGGGCACCCGAGCTGACGGGCTCCCTGCCCAACGCCACGGCCATGGAAGACGCCGTGTTTCAGATGGTCCTGCCGACCGACCTGTTCCGCGATCTCGATGCGGCAGACGAGCTTCGACTGACGATCCGCCGATCCGACGGCAGCCCGCTTCCCGCTTGGTTGAGCTTCAATGCCGAACGCAGAATCTTGAGCGGTCGACCCGACAGCGATGACCTCGGGGTCATGCAGCTCGTGGTGGAGGCGCGGGACCACTTCGGTGCATCGGTTTCCACGGGGTTTTCATTGAACGTGTTGAGTGAACCCACGGGTCATGAAAACAAGGCGCCCGTGGCGGTGCAAGACACCGCCACCCTGCGCGCCAACACCACCGAGCCCGCCACCGGCAACGTGCTCGCGAACGACACCGACCCCGACGGCGAGACGCTCAGCCTGCTGCGTCCGGCGGTGCAACGGGGCATTCTGGGCGTGATCGGTTGGCAGGCTGATGGCGCGTACACCTACTTGCTCAACGACCTGCTGCCGGAGGTTCGCGCGCTCGCTGCCGGCCAGACCGCCACCGATCGCTTTGTCTATACCGTCACCGACGGTCAGGCTCAGGCGCAAGGAAACTTGCTGATCACGGTGCAGGGGGTGAACGATGCACCCACCAGCCAGCAGCCGCTGGGCAACAGGCTGGTGATCAAGAAGGAAACCAGCACATGGTCGGTGCCCGCCTCCGCTTTCACTGATCCGGATCAAGGCGACAGCCTGAGCTACTCGGCAGCGCTGGCCGGGGGCGCGGCTTTGCCTGCCTGGATGGTGTTCGATGCCGCCTCCCGCAGCTTTGTGGCCAAACCACCCGCCAGCGCCAAGGGCGAACTGTCGGTGAAGGTGACCGCCACCGACCTGCACGGCGCAACAGCGTCGCAGGTGTTCCAGGTCCGCGTGGGCAACCCGGGCGACAAGCCCAAGGGCAACGAGGGTCTGGGCAACGGTGAAGACCCACCGCCACCCGGCCACGACACCGACTTCAACGACGGGCCCGGCACGG
This sequence comes from Hydrogenophaga sp. PBL-H3, assembly GCF_010104355.1. NCBI lineage: Bacteria > Pseudomonadati > Pseudomonadota > Betaproteobacteria > Burkholderiales > Comamonadaceae > Hydrogenophaga > Hydrogenophaga sp. PBL-H3. The sequence continues at coordinate 647,025 of NZ_CP044972.1, read as the reverse complement.
GCCCAGGGAACCCGGGCACCAGCGAAGGGAGGCATGCTCAGCCAGCTGTCCCGGTTGAGGCCTTGCAGACCGCTATGAATCCTGCGCCTGTTGAACTGGTGGACTGGGCGGCTTGGGACACCCCGCAAGAACCTGCGACAGCCAGCAACGCACCCACGTCGGGCGACGTGGACATCGAACACCACTGGCAGCAACTGCTGGCAACCTTGCAGCAACTGGATGCGCAACGAAGCGCCAACGACTTCTGGAGCGATCCGAACCAGAGCGCGGGCTTCGGTCTGACAGGTCTGGCGGCGGGAGACTCCCAGGTCGGTCTGTCGGGCGCCAGCGCCGTCGGACTCACGGCGGGCTCCGGCACGCACCTGACCAGCTTCAGCGGGTTGAAGGAAGGGCTGGCTAGCCTGGCCTGATGTCCCCAGGCCACAGCGACCCGGTGCCAACAGCCGGGTCGCTGTGGCTGTATCTGAGCCTTGAAACAAGAACAACATGACGAATTCCTCACCTGCCCCATCCACCCATTCAACAAACTCCGATCACCTCGCCTTCCACCCACCCCTGATCCGACTGCAACAGCAAGCCCCCTCCCCCATCGGCCGGCGCGTGCTGTGGTGCCTGCTGGCTCTGCTGGTGTTCCTCATCGTCTGGGCTTCGGTAGGTCGGCTCGACATCGTGGCCGTGGCCGAAGGCAAACTGGTGCCCGAGGACTACCTCAAGATCGTGCAGCCCTCAGAGGCGGGCATCGTCAGCGCCATCCTCGTGCGTGAAGGGCAAACGGTACACAAAGATCAAGTGCTCATGCGCATGGACGCGCTCACCACCGAAACCGATCTCAACGCGCTGACCACCGAGCGTGGGCGCAAGCGGCTTGCGTTGCGCCGCCTGGACGCTGAACTGGCCGAGCAACGGCTGACCATCGACGCAGATGAACCGCAACCCCTGGCGCAAGAGGCCGTAGCCCAACAACTGGCGAACGAAGCGGCACTGGCAAGCGCACTGGCCGAAGAGCGCAGCCGCATGCTCAAGGCGCAGCAAGAGCTGGCTGCCGCTCAGCAGCAAAGCCAGCGGCTGCAGGCGGTGCTGCCCCACTTCCAGGCCCAGGAAACCGCCTACGCACAGCTCGCCGACCAGGGTTTCACTGGCCAACTCATGGTCAGCGACAAGCGCCGCGAGCGCATCGAAAAAGAACAGGAACTCGCCACCCAGCAGCACGTGATCGCCTCGGCGCGGGCGAGCATCGACCAGTCGCTGAAAAAGCTGGAGCAAATCAAGGCCGAGCACCGCCAGCGCCTGCACACCGAGCGCGCGGAGACCCGTTCGCAGCTGGAACGGCTGGAGGCGGACTGGCAGAAACAGCAGCACCGCCGCGCCCTGATGGAGCTGCGCGCGCCACACGAGGGAATCGTGAAGGAGTTGGCCACGCACACCGTGGGCACAGTGGTGCAACCCGGCACCGTGCTGGCCACGCTGGTGCCGCAGCAGGCGCCGCTGAAAGTGGAGGTGTGGGTGTCCAACGAAGACGTCGGCTTTGTTCGGTCGGGCCAGCCGGTCAAGCTGAAGTTTGCGGCCTACCCGTTTCAGAAGTACGGCATGGCACATGGCGAGCTGCAATGGGTCAACGCCGATGCCCAAACCGAAGATCCAGCCAGAGCGACAGCGCCCGATGGCGCGTCACCGCCGCCACGCTACAAGGCCACGGTGGCCTTGAAGGAAGCAGCGCTGGTGCGGGACGATCGGCGCCACGAACTCACCGCCGGCATGCAGGCCCAAGCCGAAATCCTGCTGGGACAACGCACCGTCTTGCAGTACCTGCTGTCACCGGTGCAGCGGGCGTGGCACGAGGCCGGGCGCGAGCGCTGAGACGGCTCAGTCGACTTCAACCATCGACGGTGCCAACCACTGCACCAGCTGCTGCGCCACCACCGCGCTGGAGAGCAACTCCAGGTGACCCGTGCGGTACACGGTGCGCTGGCTGTCCTTGGCAAACACCAGCCTTCGCGCGGCTTCGTCGTGCTGACCCAGCGCGCTGCGCAGCGGCACCAGCCCATCGCCGGTGAGGCGGTCGGCCAGCAGGCCGCGCTGGGGAGCAAGCGTGCCTGCCACGGTGAAGCAGGCCACACCCTCGGGCAGGGGCAAGGGGACGCGGTGGTCGTGGGGGGAATCAAACCGTCCCCGTCCCTGCCAGTCGTCGTCCAGCACATGGCCGTGGCGCAGGTCGGTGATGCCAGCGCTGCGCAGCATGCCCAGGCGTGTGAAGGGCAGGGTGAAGGGCGAGGCCGCGAGCAACACGTCCACCCCATGCCCGGCGCGCTCCAGCGGCGCGCCGTGGTGCGGCGTGCCCAAAAACACCAGGTGCCTGAGTTGCGCGGGCCACCGGTGACCCATCTGGCGGCCATAAAAAACGGCGGCGCGCGCCAGCAGCCCACCCATGCTGTGGCCCAGCACGGTGATGGATTCGATGGCGGGCGACTGCGCGACCAGGCGTTCCAGCTGGCCGGCGAGTTCGCGGCCGTTGATGGAGGTGTGCAGGCCGCTGTTGTAGCGCGCATAAACCGGCGTACAGCCCAGCGCTTGCGCGAGGAAGGCGCCGTGATCGTGGCCACTGCGCAGCCACTGCGTGTCGTTCATGCACAGGCCGTGCACCAGCAGCAGCAGGTGGGGCGAGGCGCCCGCAAGCCGCTCGCGCAACGGTGCGGGTCGGTCCATGGGCAGGGCTTGGCCGGCCAGGCGCAGTTCCATGCGCTGGGCCAGGGGGTTGTCCTGCGCCAGCAGGCGGTCGCCCATCACGCCGTTGAGCGCGGCCAGCACGGCTTCGCGTCCGGGTGAGGGCTCGGGGTGGGTCGACGGGTCGTCCAGCAGCGGCAGCAGGGTCGCGAGCGCCCCGTCCAGCCCGTGACCGACCAGCTCGGTGACGCCACGAATGCCCCGGTAGACCTGACCGGTGAAGCCACCGGTGCGGTCGGGCTCGGTGCCTGCCGACAGGCCCAGCTTGCGGCGCACCGACTGGTGCACGCCCTCGGCAATGCCAATGACGCCGGTGGTGGCCTGCGTGGCGAGCCTCACGGCGGCCTGCAGGTCGCTGGGCCGCAGGTGGCGCAGCACGGCCTGGCGGGTGGCGTTGGGTTTGGGGCGGGTCATGGGCCATTGTGACCCTGGTGTCCCGCCTTTTGCGTGAAAGTGATCGGCTTGCTCGGGTTTCGCGCCGATGTCCAAGCGAGGTCTCGCAGCGAGACCTGAAGGCTCAGAAGCCCTCGTCGGCCCGCAAGTACCGCCACTGCCCCACCGGCAGATTGCCCAGCACCACCCGCCCGATGCGCACACGCTTCAGACCCACCACGTGCAAGCCCACCTGCTCGCACATGCGCCGGATCTGACGCTTCTTGCCCTCGACCAGCACGAAACGCAGTTGCTCGGGGTTTTGCCACTCCACCTGCGCGGGTTTGAGGGGCTGGTCGTCCAGGCTCAGGCCGTGGCGCAGCCGGGCCAGCTGGTGCGGCGGAAAGATCGCCTGCACGTTCTCGGCGATCACGCCCGCGCCCATCGGGCCGTTGGGCGCGAACTGCACGCGCACCAGGTATTCCTTTTCCACACCGCTGCTCTCACCAATCAGCGTGCGCGCCACACGGCCGTCCTGCGTGAGCACGAGCAGGCCGGTGGAGTCGATGTCGAGCCGGCCGGCCGGGGCCAGGCCGCGCGTGTGTTCGGGCGCGAAGCGGCGGCCGTCCGCCGGGTTCTTGGCGTCACCGCGCCACTGGCTGGGCGCGCCGATCAGCGTGGCGGCGGCTTCGTGCCCGTCTTCGGGTTGGCCGCTCACATAACCCACCGGCTTGTGCAGCAGGATGGTGACCTGCCCCGCCTGCTGGTGGCGCGCCTGGGGCAGCACCTCCACTTGCGCATCGGGCGCCACGGGCATGCCCATCACGGCCGGCTCGCCATTGACCAGCACCCAGCCGCGCGCGATCCATTCGTCGGCCTCGCGGCGCGAGCACAGGCCGAGGTCGGCCATGCGTTTGTTGAGGCGGATTTCACCGCGCACGTTGCCGACGCGGGCCAGGTCAGGCCGGTGGGGCGGCGGCGGGCGCGGTGCGGCGGACGGACCGCGCGGTGGGCGCTCAGCGGCACCGAAACGGTCGTCGCCGCGCGGCGCAGCCGCGGGGCCCGAGCGCGGGCGGTCTGCTGCAAAGCGCGGGCGCTCGGAGCGCTCACCCTCGGGGCCACCGCGCGGCGCGCCGTAAGGTTTGGAGGGTTCACGCGGCGGCTTGGGAGCCGAGGCTGAAACGCTTTTGGCGCGCGCCGGGCCGGGTGGGCGCACCGGGGCACGGCGCGGCGCGAAAGGGTCGGCGGGTTTTTTCTGCGCGGCGCCCGGGTTGAGCTTGAGCGTGCGGGCGGGTTTGTCGGTTGTCATGGGTCGATCATCCCAGATGGGCCGCCGCGCCGGGCCGCCTCCAAGCAAGGCCAGCCCCCGCAGGGGGCAGCGACCCGCGCAGCGGTGGAGCGTGGGGGTCACGATTCATCAAGTTGGCCAGATCTCAGGGCGACGAGATCAAGCACGCGCAAACCACCGTACTCCACCCGTATCCATCCCTTGGCGGCCAGCGTGGTGAGCGCCTCGTTGGTGCGCTGGCGCGACAGGCCCACCAGGTAGGCCAGTTCCTGCTGCGTGATGCGCAGAATGCCCCCCACGTTGGGCGAGAGCAGCGGGTGGAACAGCGAAGCCAGGTTGCGCGCCACGCGCAGGTCGGGGCTGTTCAGGCGGTCGATCTCGCGCGCCGCGATGAACTGACCCAGGCGTTCGTTGAGCTGGTGCATCACGAAACGGTTGAAGCCGATCGAGTGGTCGAGCAGCCAGTCAAACGTTTGCACTGGCAGGCCCGCCACGCGGCTCTTGCGCAGCGCCTGGATGTTGTAGCGGTACTGCTCGTGCTTGAGCACCGTGCCTTCGCCAAACCAGCCACCGGGCGCCACGCCGGTGAAGGTGATCACCGGCCCTTGCGAATCGTCGTTGCTCATCTTGAGCAGGCCGTCGACCAGGCCGAACCAGTACGTCACCGGTCGGCCAAAGCGACAGATGTAGTCCCCCGCGTCGGCCTCACCCACCACCAGCGCGTCCACAGCACGCGCCTGCTCGATCGGCGTCAGGCGTTGCAACCACGGAATTTCGGCCAGTTCGGCCTCGGTGGGCGGGCGGGCGCGGTCGCGCAGATCGCTGCCGGAACGGTGGGGCGTGAAGGGGTTCATGGCGGGGTGAGAAGTGCAAACCCGTAGGGGAAAGTCCTAGGAGGGATGACCCGCAATTGTCGTCGCACCGACAACATGACGTCAAATGAAGTCCTACGATCCGCTGCATCAAGACGTGTCCTGTGCGGGACACGCCAGACGCCGGCGGCCCTGATCGGCCCCAGGAGACACACATGCAAACGACGTTCCCCCAGCTGCTGCTGGACCACGCCCAGCGACGCCCCGGCGCCCCGGCGATGCGCGAGAAGGAATACGGCATCTGGCAGACCACCCGCTGGAGCGACATGGCGCGGCTGGTCGAAGCGCTGGCTTGCGGCCTGCACCAGGCCGGCCTGAAGCGCGGCGAACACATGGTGGTGATCGGCGCCAACCGGCCCCGGCTCTACGCCACCATGCTGGCCGCGCAGTCGCTCGGCGCCATTCCGATTCCGCTCTACCAGGACGCGGTGGGCGGTGAATGCGTTTTCCCCATCAACAACGCCGAGGTGCGCTTCTGTGTGGTGGAAGACCAGGAGCAGGTCGACAAGATGCTGGAGATCCGCGATCAGTGCCCGCAGCTCTCGAACATTTACTACGACGACCCGCGTGGCCTGCGCAACTACGACCAGCCCGGCCTGGGCGGCGTGGAAGAGTTGATCGCCGCAGGACAGGCCCACGCCAAGGCGCATCCGCAGCTGTTTCGCGAGCAGGTGGCGGCATGCAAACCCGACGACGTGGCCGCGATGTTCTTCACCAGCGGCACCACCGGCAACCCCAAGGGCGTGGTGCACACCCACCACACGCTGATCAACCGCGCCGACGTGGGCGCGCGCTTCGACAAGCTCACCCCCGCCGACGAAGTGCTGGCCTACATGCCGCCGGCCTGGATCGGGCAGAACATCTTTTCCTATGCGCAGTGGCTGGTGGCGGGCTACGTGGTGAACTGCCCCGAATCCGGCGCCACCGTCACCATCGACCTGAAGGAAGTCGGCCCCACCTATTACTTCGCGCCACCGCGCGTGTTTGAAGGCCTGCTCACCAGCGTGATGATCCGCATGGAAGACGCTGGCGCACTGAAGCGCGGCATGTTCCATTACTTCATGGACGTGGCCCAGCGCGTGGGCCCCGCGCGCATGGACGGCAAGTCCATCGGCCTGGTGGATGCCATCAAATACAAGCTGGGCGACTGGCTGGTGTATGGCCCGCTGCGCAACAACCTCGGCATGAGTCGCGTGCGCGTGGCCTACACCGCAGGCGAGGCCATCGGCCCCGACCTCTTCAGCTTCTACCGCTCCATCGGCATCAATCTGAAGCAGCTCTACGGCTCCACCGAGACCGCCGTGTTTGTCTGCCTGCAACCCGACAACGAGGCCCGCGCCGACACCGTGGGCGTGCCTTGCGAGGGGGTGGAGATCAAGCTCAGCGAGAGCGGCGAGATTCTGGTGAAGTCGCCCGGTTTGCTCAAGGGCTACTACAAGAACCCGACCGCCACCGCCGAGGTGCTCACGGCCGATGGCTGGTACCACACCAGCGACGCCGGCTTCATCGACGCTGCGGGGCACCTGAAGATCATCGACCGCGTGAAAGATGTGGGCCGCATCCTGGGCGGCGTTCACGACGGCGCCATGTTCGCGCCCAAGTACGTGGAGAACAAGCTGAAGTTCTTCTCCTACATCAAGGAGGCGGTGGCCCTGGGCGACAAGCGCGAGCGCGTGTGCGTGATGCTCAACATCGACTTCGAGGCCGTGGGCAACTGGGCCGAGCGGCGCAACCTGTCTTACGCCGGCTACACCGACCTGGCGCAAAAGCCCGAGGTGTACGAACTCATCCGCGACTGCGTGGAAAAGGTCAACGCCGACCTCTCGCGCGACGAGCTGCTCGCGGGCAGCCAGATCAGCCGCTTCCTGGTGCTGCACAAGGAGCTGGACGCCGACGACGGCGAACTCACACGAACGAACAAGGTGCGCCGAGGGTTCATCAGCGAGCGCTACGCCGCGCTGGTGGACGCGCTCTACAGCGACAAGACCGAGCAGTACATCGAGACCCAGGTGAAGTTCGAAGACGGGCGCAGCGGCTCGGTGAGCGCCACCTTGAAGCTGGGTGACGCCAAGACATTTGCCCCGGTAAAAGCCGCAGCCTGAACACCATCCCATGAGCAAAAAAATCGGCGACGTCGTCCTCGACGTCAACAACATCAGCCTTCGGTTCGGCGGCGTCAAGGCGCTCACCGACATCAGTTTCAACGTGCGCGAACACGAGGTGCGCGCCATCATCGGGCCCAACGGCGCAGGCAAGAGCTCCATGCTCAACTGCATCAATGGCGTCTACCAGCCGCAGGAAGGCTCCATCAGCTTTCGGGGCCAGACCTTCAAGCACATGAACAGCCGCCAGGTGGCCGAGATGGGCATTGCGCGCACCTTCCAGAACCTCGCGCTCTTCAAGGGCATGAGCGTGATCGACAACATCATGACCGGGCGCAACCTGCGCATCAAAAGCAACCTCTTTGCGCAGGCGTTCCGCAACCCCTTCGGCATTGGCGGCGCGCAGAAGGAAGAGGAAACGCACCGCGAGTTCGTCGAACACATCATCGACTTCCTGGAGATCCAGGCCTTTCGCAAGACGCCGGTGGGCACCCTGCCCTACGGCCTGCAAAAGCGCGTGGACCTGGGTCGGGCGCTGGCCATGGAGCCGCAGGTGCTGCTGCTCGACGAGCCCATGGCCGGCATGAACCTGGAGGAGAAGCAGGACATGAGCCGCTTCATCCTCGATGTGAACGACGAGTTCGGCACCACCATCGTGCTGATCGAGCACGACATGGGCGTGGTGATGGACATCTCCGACCGCGTGGTGGTGCTGGACTACGGCAAGAAGATCGGCGACGGCACGCCCGAAGAAGTGCGCAACAACGAGGAGGTCATCAGCGCCTACCTCGGAACCTCCCACTGAGCGAGAAACATCATGGCGTTTTTTCTAGAAGCACTTCTCGGCGGCCTGATGGCCGGCATGCTGTATTCGCTGGTGGCGCTGGGCTTCGTGCTCATTTTCAAGGCCTCGGGCGTCTTCAACTTCGCGCAGGGCGCCATGGTGCTGTTCGCGGCACTGGCCATGGCGCGCTTCTCGGGCTGGGTGCCCGGCTGGCTGGGCATCGAGGACAAGTTCCTGGGCAACCTGATCGCCTTCGTGATGGCCGGTGCGCTCATGTTCGTGCTGGCCTGGCTGATCGAGCGCCTGGTGCTGCGCCACCTGGTCAACCAGGAAGGCGTGACGCTGCTGATGGCCACGCTGGGCATCACCTACTTCCTGGACGGCTTGGGCCAGACCATCTTCGGCTCGGACATTTACCAGATCGACGTGGGCATGCCCAAGGACCCGGTCTTCCTGTTCGAGGGCATCTTCGAAGGTGGTGTGCTGGTCAATCTGGAAGATGTGTACGCGGCCTGCGTGGCCGCCCTGCTGGTGGCCGTGCTCTCGCTCTTCTTCCAGAAGACCGCCACCGGGCGCGCACTGCGCGCCGTGGCCGACGACCACCAGGCCGCGCAATCCATCGGCATTCCGCTCAACCGCATCTGGGTCATCGTCTGGTTCGTCGCCGGCATCACCGCGCTGGTGGCCGGGATCATCTGGGGTTCCAAGCTCGGTGTGCAGTTCTCGCTCACCACGGTGGCCCTGCGCGCCCTGCCTGTGATCATTCTGGGAGGCCTCACCTCGGTGCCCGGCGCCATCATCGGCGGCCTGATCATCGGCGTGGGCGAGAAGCTCTCCGAGGTCTACCTCGGCCCCTATGTGGGCGGGGGCATCGAGATCTGGTTTGCGTATGTGCTGGCTCTTGTCTTCTTGCTCTTCAGGCCGCAAGGGCTGTTCGGCGAGAAGATCATCGATCGCGTCTGAGTCCGAATACCTTGTGGGTCAGATCACGATTTGCGCAGCAAATGTGCTCTGACCCCAACTGATTGAAAACACCATGTTCTATCGTGAAAACGGTCAATTCAAGACCTCCTACCGCGCCGACCAGCAGATCTTCCCGATCGCACAGGACCGCTGGGTCATCCTGACCTTCATCGCGTTTGCCTTCATCGGCGTGCCGCTGCTGGTAGACGAGTACATGTTCCGCGCCATCCTGATCCCGTTCCTGATCCTCGCGCTGGCCGCGCTGGGCGTGAACATCCTGGTGGGTTACTGCGGGCAGATCAGCCTGGGCTCGGGCGCCTTCATGGCCGTGGGCGCCTACATGGCCTACAACACCTACATCCGCATCGACGGCATGCCGCTGATCGTGGCTCTGCTCTCGGGCGGTTTCTTTGCCACGCTGGTGGGCATCTTCTTCGGCATTCCCAGCCTGCGCGTGAAGGGCCTGTACCTGGCCGTGGCGACGCTGGCCGCGCAGTTCTTCTGCGACTGGGCGTTCCTGCGCATCGGCTGGTTCACCAACAACACCTCGTCGGGCTCGGTCTCGGTCTCCAACCTCGCCGTGCTGGGCTGGACCATCGACACACCGCTGGAGAAGTACCTCTTCTGCCTGGGCTTTCTGGTGGTGTTTGCACTGCTGGCCAAGAACCTGGTGCGTTCGGCCATCGGGCGCGAGTGGATGGCCATCCGCGACATGGACGTGGCGGCCTCGGTGATCGGCATCCGCCCGATGTACGCCAAGCTCAGTGCGTTTGCCGTGAGCTCTTTCATCATCGGCGTGGCCGGGGGCCTGTGGGGCTTCGTGCACCTGGGCTCCTGGGAGCCGGCGGCCTTCTCCATCGACCGTTCATTCCAGCTGCTCTTCATGGTGATCATCGGTGGCATGGGCTCGATCATGGGCAGCTTCTTCGGCGCGGCCTTCATCGTGGTGCTGCCCATCTTCCTCAACCAGTTCCTGCCCGCCCTGGGCGCACTGGTGGGCGTGGAGATCTCCACCGCTGCCATCTCCCACACCGAATTCATGGTTTTCGGCGCCCTCATCGTCTGGTTCCTGATCGTGGAGCCCCACGGCCTGGCCAAGCTGTGGAGCATCGCCAAACAGAAGTTGCGGCTCTGGCCCTTTCCGCACTGAGGCCGCAGCGGCGCAAGCCGCCCGGCATCCAAGGGTCATGGTGTTTGTGTTGGTCTGTGTGTTTGATTCTTATTAGGAGACAACGAAATGAAGCTGCGAAATCTGGTTCTGTCCGTGTCCATCGCGTGTGCGGGCGTGTCGGCCGCACTGGTGGCACCCTCTGCCATGGCGCAAGCCAAGGAGCAATTCTTCCCCGTGCTGGTCTACCGCACGGGCGCCTACGCGCCCAACGGTGTGCCCTTCGCCAACGGCTACGTCGACTACCTCAAGCTGGTCAACGAGCGTGGCGGCATCAACGGCGTGAAGGTGTCGTTTGAAGAATGCGAAACCGGCTACGCCACCGACCGTGGTGTGGAGTGCTACGAGCGCCTCAAGGGCAAGAACGGCGGCGCCACCGTGTTCCAGCCGCTGTCCACCGGCATCACCTTCGCGCTGACCGAGAAGGCCCCCGGCGACAAGATCCCGCTGATCACCGCCGGCTATGGCCGCAGCGAGTCCGCCGACGGCGGCGTGTTCAAGTGGAACTTCCCGCTGTCGGGCACCTACTGGGTGGCCGCCGACACGTTGATCCAGCACATCGCCAAGAAAGAAGGCGGTTCCGACAAGCTCAAGGGCAAGAAGATCGCACTGGTCTACCACGACAGCCCGTTCGGCAAGGAACCCATTCCGCTGCTGCAGGAACGCGCCGCCATGCACGGCTTCACGCTGAGCCTGCTGCCCGTGACCCACCCCGGCGTGGAGCAGAAGGCCACCTGGCTGCAGATCCGCCAGAACCGCCCCGACTACGTGCTCAACTGGGGCTGGGGCGTGATGAACTCCACCGCGCTGAAGGAAGCGCAGGCCACGGGCTACCCGCGCGAGAAGATGTACGGCGTGTGGTGGGCTGGTGCAGAGCCGGACGTGAAAGACGTGGGCGCGGGCGCCAAGGGCTACAACGCCATCATGATGCAGCACGGCGCCGAACCCGAAGCTGCCGTGGCCAAGGAAATCCTGACCAAGATCCATGGCAAGGGCCAGGGCACGGGACCGAAGGAAGAAGTCGGCCAGGTGCTGTACATGCGCGGTCTGCAGGCGGCCATGCTGGCGGTGGAAGGCGTGCGCGCGGCACAGGACCGCTACGGCAAGGGCAAGGTCATGACGGGTGAGCAGGCCCGCTGGGGTTACGAAAACCTGAACCTCACGCAAGCCAAGCTCGACGCACTGGGCTTCAAGGGCGTGATGCGCCCGATCTCCACCAGCTGCCAGGACCACATGGGTGCCTCGTGGGCTCGCGTGCACACCTGGAACGGCAGCAAGTTCGAGTGGACCTCCGACTGGCTGCAGGGCGATGAGCAGATCATCCGCCCGATGGTCAAGGCCGCGGCCGACAAGTACGCCGCCGAGAAAAAACTGACACGCAGAACGGGTGCCGATTGCCAGAGCTGATGACTGGCTGAACCTGGCGGCTCGCAAGAGCCGCCAATTCAAAGACCTGCACACAGCCGGTCTTTGAATTGGCCACACAGGACACTTCCATGACCACCCCAGAGAGCACCCCCAACACCGTCCTCAACGTTCAAGGCATCGAGGTCATCTACAACCACGTGATCCTCGTGCTCAAGGGCGTGTCGCTCAACGTGCCCGAGGGCAAGATCGCGGCCGTGCTCGGCGGCAACGGCGCGGGCAAGACAACCACCCTGCGCGCCATCTCCAACCTCCTGAAGGCCGAGCGCGGCGAGGTCACCAAAGGCAGCATCGAGCTGCGTGGCGAACGCATCGAAAACCTCAGCACCTCCGACCTGGTGCACCGGGGCGTGGTGCAGGTCATGGAAGGGCGGCATTGTTTTGCCCACCTGACCATCGAGGAAAACCTCATGACCGGCTCCTACACCCGCAAGGACAAGGCCGAGGTCGCGCGCAATCTGGAGAAGGTCTACAACTATTTCCCACGCCTGAAGACCCGGCGCACCAGCCAGGCCGCCTACACCTCGGGCGGTGAGCAGCAGATGTGTGCCATCGGCCGGGCACTGATGACCAACCCCAGCGTGATGCTGCTGGACGAGCCCTCCATGGGCCTGGCGCCGCAGATCGTCGAAGAGGTGTTCGAGATCGTGAAGGACCTCAACCAGAAGGAAAAGGTCACCTTCCTGCTGGCCGAGCAAAACACCAACATGGCGCTGAAGTACGCCGACTACGGCTACATCATGGAGAGCGGCCGCATCGTCATGGACGGCCTGGCCAGCGACCTGCGCAACAACGAGGACGTGAAAGAGTTCTACCTCGGCATGGGCGGCGGCGAGCGCAAGAGCTTCAAGGACGTGAAGAGCTACAAACGCAGAAAGCGTTGGCTGGCTTGACCATCCTGTTCAACACACCGCACCAGACCCCCATGAACGACCACTTCGACTCCCTCGAAACCCGATCGCCCGCCGAGCGCGAAGCGGCCCAGATGGCCGCGCTGTCCACGCAGATCGCGCACGCGCAGCGCAACAGCCCGGCGTTTGCCGACATCCTGAAAGACGTGGACGCCGCCAGCGTCAACAGCCGTGCCGCGCTGGCCCGCCTGCCGGTCACGCGCAAGAGCGAGTTGCTGGAGCGCCAGAAGGCCTCGCGCGCGCAAGGCGGCGATGCGTTTGGCGGCTTTTCCGCACTGGTGCGGGGTCCGGCCATGTCGCGCGTGTTCGCCAGCCCCGGGCCGATCTACGAACCCGAAGGCACGGGGCGCGATTACTGGCGCGCTGGCCGCGCTCTGTTCGCCGCGGGCTTTCGCGCCGGCGAACTGGTGCACAACAGCTTCAGCTACCACATGACCCCAGGCGCGTTCATCCTGGAATCGGGTGCGCACGCCGTGGGTTGCACCGTGTTCCCGGCCGGCACCGGCCAGACCGAGCAACAACTCGACGCGATGGTGGACCTCAAACCAGCGGCATACACCGGCACCCCCAGCTTCCTGCGCATCCTGCTGGAGAAAGCCCGGGATGCTGGCACCGATATCCGCAGCCTCACCAAAGCCTCGGTCGGTGGCGAAGCCTGCCCGCCGAGCCTCACGGCCTGGTTCAAGGAACAGGGCGTGGACGTGTACCAGACCTACGCCACGGCCGACCTGGGGCTGGTGGCCTACGAGACGCAAGCCCGCCAGGGCCTGGTGCTCGACGAGGGGGTGATCGTCGAGATCGTTCGGCCCGGCACCGGCGACCCGGTGCCCGACGGTGAAGTGGGCGAACTCGTGGTGACCACGCTGAACCCGGCTTACCCGCTGATCCGTTTCGGCACCGGCGACCTCTCGGCCATCCTGAGCGGCCAGTGCCCCACGGGCCGCACGGCACCCCGCATCAAGGGCTGGATGGGCCGCGCCGACCAGACCACCAAGGTGCGGGGCATGTTCGTGCACGCCTCCCAGGTGGCCGACATCGCCCGGCGTTTCCCGCAGGTGCACAAGGCGCGCCTGGTAATCAGCGGTGAAATGGCCAACGACCAGATGTGCCTGAAGGTCGAGGCCAGCGAGACCGACGACGCCCTGCGCGGCCTGATCGAGACGGCGGTGCGCGACGTCACCAAGCTGCGCGGCGACGTGCAACTGGTGCCGCCCGGCAGCCTGCCCAACGACGGCAAGGTGATCGAGGACGCACGCAGCTACCAGTAGCAGGCAAGCCACCCAGCGACGCGTGGCGCGTCGGGACGCAGCGCAGCAAAGGGTTTTCCCCGGCGGTCGACTACGTAATTTCCGCGATTTCCCGCTGTCACATGGGGGATACCATCCGGGGTACTTAAACCATCGTTGGAGACTTCCATGAAAAAACTGCTTGCCGTTGTTCTGGCAGCCACTGTTTCGGCTGGCGCTTTTGCGCAAGCCTTCCCAGCGAAACCCATCACCTTCGTGGTGCCTTTCGCCGCTGGCGGCCCGACCGATCTGGTCGCCCGCCGCCTGGCCGAAGCCATGCGCAAGCCCCTGGGCGGCGCCAACATCGTGGTGGAAAACGCAGCGGGCGCAGGCGGCACCATCGCCGGCACCAAAGTGGCCCGTGCCAACCCGGACGGCTACACCCTGCTGGTGTGGCACATCGGCATGGCCGCCACCACCAGCCTGTACCGCAAGCAGCAGTTCAAGCCGCTCGAAGACTTCGAGTACCTGGGCATGATCAACGACGTGCCCATGACCCTGCTGGGCACCAACAAACTCAACGCCAACACCTACCGCGACTTCGAAGCCTATATCCGCGCCAACGGCGGCAAGCTCAACCTGGCCCACGCCGGTCTGGGTTCAGCCTCCCACATCTGCGGCCTGATGTGGCAATCGGCCGTCAAGCTCGACAAGTCCATGACCACCATTGCCTACCGCGGCACGGGCCCGGCCATGAACGACCTGATCGGCGGTCAGGTGGACGTGATGTGCGACCAGACCACCAACACCACCGCGCAGATCGAAGCCGGCCGCGTGAAGGCCTTCGCCGTGACCACGGCCAAGCCACTGTCCAGCCACAAGCTGCTCAAGGACTACCCGTCGCTGCAGGAAATGGGCCTCAAGGGCTTCAACCTGACCATCTGGCACGGCCTGTACGCACCCAAGGGCACACCGGCTGACGTGACCAAGAAGCTCAACGACGCGCTGCTGGTGGCCTTGAAGGACCCCGAGTTCATCAAGAGCCAGGAGGACCTGGGTGCCATCGTCGTGACCGACAACCGTGTCACCCCCGCAGGCCACAAGGCTTTCGTGGCCAACGAGATCAACAAGCTCAAGGCCGCCATCGACGCAGCCGGCCAGTTCGCCGACTGAAGCTTGATCGCCCCCTGAACACAGCCCGCCGATGCGGGCTGTGTTTTTTTGTGCGGCCGGTTCCGCTGTCTCACAGGAGCGTGTGCACTGCGCGCGCAGCCGGTACATTGATCAGTGCAACCACAGCAGGAGACAAACATGACCCTTTCCCGTCGCACCCTCGTCGCACTCACCTTGGCCACCGCCGCCCTCCCGGGCTGGGTCGCCGCCCAGGCCGCCTGGCCGAGCAAGCCGATCCGCATCCTGGTGCCGTTTGCCCCCGGCGGCACCACCGACATCCTGGCCCGCACGCTCGCGCCCGAACTCTCCAGGGCCCTCGGCCAACCGGTGGTGGTGGAAAACCGCGCCGGTGCGGGCGGCAACATCGGCGCCGAAGCGGTGGCCAAGTCACCCGGCGATGGCTACACGCTGCTGATGGGCACCGTGGGCACGCACGGCATCAACAAATCGCTGTACTCGAAGCTGCCCTACGACCCGCAGAAAGACTTTGCCCCCATCACCCTGGTGGCCGGCGTGCCCAACGTGATGGTGATGAACACCAAGCGCGCACAGGAACTCGGCATCAACAACGTGGCCGACTTCGTGAAGTACGCCAAGTCCCACCCTGGCAAGCTCAACATGGCGTCCAGCGGCAACGGCACGTCGATCCACCTGGCGGGCGAGTTGTTCAAGTCGCGTACCGGCATCTTCATGACGCACATTCCCTACCGCGGCTCCGGCCCGGCCATCACCGACCTGCTGGTCGGCGCGGTGGACGTGATGTTCGACAACCTGCCCTCGGCCATGCCGCACATCCAGTCGGGCGGCTTGAAGGCTTTTGCCGTGACGAGCGCGGTGCGCTCCAGCGCGCTGCCCGACACCCCCACGGTGGCCGAGGCCGGTGCACTCGCCGGCTTTGAAGCCAGCTCGTGGTTCGGCCTGCTGGCACCGGCCGGCACACCGCCCGAAGTGGTGAACCGCCTGCAACAGGAAACCGCCAAGGCGCTGGGCCTGCCCGCAGTGAAGGAGCGCCTGGTGGGCCAGGGCGCGATCCCCAGTGGCAACACGCCAGCGGAGTTCACGAAGCTGATCGAAGCCGAGATTGCGAAGTGGGCGCTGGTGGTCAAAGCGTCCGGCGCCAAAGTGGACTAAACAGAAGAAAAGACAACTCCCTCCCCGGCGCGCGTGTCCCACCCCAGGGACACCGCGGGTCCGGCTCCGCCGGCCTCAGGTGTCGCCCCCCTCAGGGGGGTGGCGCCGCAGGCGACGCGGGGGGAGCCACGTTCAGACCCCCCAGACGATGTCGACCGCAGCCTTCTCGCAGCGCTGCATCATCTCGATGAATGGCGCGCTGCGCATGCGCAGGCTGACCTGATCGAACTCGGGGGGCACGTCACCCTTGGCCACGGCTTCTTCGCGCAACCTTTTCTGTTCGGCTTCTTCGAGCACGACGGCATCGCGAATGGCCTGGATGGCGGCCGGCATCTGCTGGTGCAGCACGATCCCCGGACCCGAGGGGTCCTTGCCGAGAATGTCCAACAGGCGCTTGCCGTGCTGCGCCAGCATCACCAGGTCGCCCGTTTCGCGGGACTTGAATCGGTACACAGACATGTTGGCCTCCTTGGGGCTGTGATTCATTGTTGCACCAAAGGCCTCCATACGGGCAGGGGTACCAACAGATTCGGGTAAACCCGATTGAAGCTGAATAATTCATGTCTAAACTAATTAGACATGAACACTCCAGACTCGGCGCTCCAGCGCATCCTGTGCATCGGTGGCGGCCCGGCCGGCCTCTACTTCGCCCTGCTGATGAAGCAGCGCGACCCCACGCTCACCGTCACCGTGGTCGAACGCAACCGCCCGTTCGACACCTTCGGCTGGGGCGTGGTGCTGTCCGACCAGACGCTGGGCAACCTGCGCGCGGCCGACCCCGAATCGGCCACACTCATCGGCGAGGCCTTCAACCACTGGGACGACATCGAGGTCTTCTACAAGGGCGGTCGCGTGCGTTCGGGTGGCCATGGCTTCTGCGGCATCGGACGCAAGAAGCTACTCAACATACTGCAGGACCGTTGCCTGGCCCTGGGCGTGAACCTGGTGTTCGAAACCGATGTGACCGACGACCAGGCGCTGGCCAGGCAGTACAACGCCGACCTGGTGATCGCCAGCGATGGCCTCAACAGCCGCATCCGCACCCGCTACGCCGAGACCTTCCAGCCCGACATCGACACGCGCGAATGCCGCTTTGTGTGGCTGGGCACCAAGAAGACCTTCGACGCCTTCACCTTCGATTTCGTGCAGACCGAGCACGGCTGGTTTCAGGCACACGCCTACAAATTCGACGGCGAGACCTCGACCTTCATCGTGGAAACGCCCGAGTCGGTGTGGAAGGCGCACGGCATCGACCAGATGGAACAGGCCGAGGGCGTGGCATTCTGCGAGAAGCTGTTTGCCGACCGGCTGGAAGGCCACGCACTCATCAGCAACGCGCAGCACCTGCGCGGCTCGGCCAACTGGATCCGTTTCCCGCGCGTGATCTGCAAGACCTGGGTGCATTGGACAGATGTGGCAGGTCGCAGTACGCCCATCGTGCTCATGGGCGATGCGGCCCACACCGCCCACTTCTCCATCGGCAGCGGCACCAAGCTCGCGCTCGAAGACGCGATCGACCTGGCCAACGAGTTCGCGCACCATGCGAACGCCGACGTGGCCGAGGTGCTGCAGGGTTACGAGGCGCGCCGCAGCGTGGAGGTGCTCAAGATCCAGAACGCCGCGCGCAACTCCACCGAGTGGTTCGAGAACGTGGACCGCTACACCGGCATGGAAGTCGAGCAGTTCGCGTACTCGCTGCTCACGCGCAGCCAGCGCATCAGCCACGAGAATTTGCGCTTGCGAGATGCCGGTTGGCTCGAAGGCTACGAACGGTGGCTGGAGGCAAGGGCCGATCCGGCGCCGGGCCGCCCCAAGCCGGATCAGCCCCCTCGGGGGGCAGCGACCCGCGCAGCGGCGGAGCGTGGGGGCTCACACCCGCACCCCACACCACCGATGCTGCTGCCGCTTAAGGTGCGCGGCCTCACCCTGAAGAACCGCATCGTCGTCTCGCCCATGGCGCAGTACAGCGCGGTCGACGGTGCGGTGGGCGACTACCACCTGGTGCACCTGGGCGCGCGCGCGCTCGGTGGCGCTGCGCTGGTGATGGTGGAGATGACCAGCCCCACACCCGAAGGCCGCATCACACCGGGCTGCCCCGGCTTGTGGAACGACGCGCAGCAAGCGGGCTTCAAGCGCATCGTGGATTTCACGCACGCGAGTCACGCACACATCGGCATCCAGCTCGGCCACAGCGGCCCCAAGGGTTCCACGCAGCTCGGCTGGGAGCGTATCGACGAACCCTTGCCCGACGGCAACTGGCCCGTCATGTCCGCCAGCGCCGTGCCCTACGGCCCACAAAACCAGGTGCCGCGCGCCATGACCCGCGCCGACATGGACGCACTCACCGCCGCCTTCGTCGAGTCCACGCAACGCGCCGCCGCTGCCGGCTTCGACTGGCTCGAACTGCACGCCGCGCACGGCTATCTGCTCTCGGCCTTCATCTGCCCGCTGACCAACCAACGCACCGACGGGTACGGCGGCTCGCTGGCCAACCGCTGCCGCTACCCGCTGGAGGTGTTTGCCGCCATGCGCGCCGCGTGGCCGGCGGACCGGCCCATGAGCGTGCGCATCTCCGCGCACGACTGGGCGCCGGGTGGAAACACGCCCGACGACGCGGTTGAAATTGCGCGGCTGTTCAAGGCCGCCGGCTGCGACGTGATCGACGTGTCCTCGGGCCAGACCACGCGCGCGGCCAAGCCCGTCTACGGCCGCATGTACCAGACCCCGTTCGCCGACCGCGTGCGCAACGAGGCCGGCATTTTGACAATGGCGGTGGGCGCTATTCAAGAAGCCGACCACGCCAACAGCATCATCGCCGCCGGCCGCGCCGACCTCTGCGCCGTGGCCCGCCCCCACCTGGCCGACCCGGCCTGGACCCTGCACGAAGCCGCCAAGCTGCAGACCCGCGCCCTGCAGTGGCCCCGCCCCTACGAGAGCGGGCGCGACCAGCTCTACCGCGAAACCGCTCGCCAACAAGCCCTCAACAACAGCGACAAACCATGAACGATTCACCCCTGGATCTGGAAGCCCGGGCCCACAGCGAACACGCGCACGAGTTGCGCCTGTGGCTGCGGTTGCTCACCTGCTCGCAGCTCATTGAAAAACGCGTGCGCGCCGGCCTGCGCGAGCAGTTCGACACCACGCTGCCGCGCTTTGATCTCATGGCCCAGCTCGAACGCCACCCCGAGGGTCTGAAGATGAAGGAGCTCTCGCACCGGCTCATGGTCACCGGCGGCAACGTCACCGGCATCACCGACCAGTTGGTGAACGAAGGCCTGGTGGAACGGCTGGACGTGGACGGCGACCGCCGCGCGTTTCGCGTGGCCCTCACCGAGCACGGCCGCACGACCTTCACCGAAATGGCGCGCCAGCACGAGAGCTGGATCGTGGACGCCTTCGAAGGCCTGAGCCCGCGCGACCTGGAGAGCCTGCACAAGCTGCTGGGCAAGGTGAAAGCGCATCAACTCGACATCAACCAGCGCATCGAAGAATGAAACACCCCATCCCCGACCACAACCCCATGCGCGGCCAGTACTCCGCCATGGCCGATGCACGCCCCAGCCACTTCGCGCTCAGCGTCGCCGATGGCGTGGCCACCGTCACGCTCAACCGGCCCGAGCGCAAGAACCCGCTAACCTTCGAGTCGTATGCCGAACTGCGCGACTGGTTTCTGGCCCTGCAGACAAGCACCGACATCAAGGCCGTGGTGCTCACCGGCGCGGGCGACAACTTCTGCTCCGGCGGCGACGTGCACGAGATCATCGGCCCGCTCACGAAGATGACCATGCCCGAGTTGCTGGCCTTCACGCGCATGACCGGCGCGCTGGTGAGCGCCATGCGCGCCTGCCCGCAGCCCATCGTGGCCGCGATCGATGGCGTGTGCGCCGGCGCCGGCGCCATGATGGCGCTGGCTTCCGACCTGCGCCTGGGCACGCCCACGACGAACACCGCCTTCCTGTTCACGCGCGTGGGCCTGGCCGGCGCCGACATGGGTGCCTGCGCACTGCTGCCGCGCATGATCGGCCAGGGCCGCGCGAGCGAGCTGCTGTTCACCGGCCGCGCCATGACCGCCACCGAAGGCCACGCCTGGGGCTTCTTCAACGCGCTGCACGACAGCGCCGCGCTGCTGCCCGCCGCGCACAAGCTCGCCACCCAACTCGCGCAAGGCCCCACCTTCGCGCACGGCATGACCAAAACCATGCTGCACCAGGAATGGGCCATGACGCTGGACCAGGCGATCGAAGCCGAAGCGCAGGCGCAGGCGATCTGCATGCAGACGCAGGATTTCAAGCGCGCGTACGAAGCGTTTGCTGCCAAGCAGCGCCCGGTGTTTGAAGGAGATTGAACATGGTCGCCTTCGAACACCCCCACGGCATGCACCCACCGCAAGCGCAGTGGGAACTGCCCTTCTTCGACGCGCACCACCGCGCCATGGCGCCGCGCCTGGCCGACTGGGCCGCGCTGCAACACGTGAACGAGAGCGACGACCGCGCCGCCTGCCAGGACTGGGTGGCGCGCCTGGGTGAAGCGGGCTGGCTGCGCTACTGCGTGCCTGCCGCCCACGGCGGCGAACTGCCGGCGCTCGATTCGCGCTCGCTGGTGATCCTGCGCGAGACGCTCGCCTTCCATTCCCCCCTGGCCGACTTTGCGTTTGCCATGCAGGGCCTGGGCAGCGGTGTGATCACGCTCGCGGGCACGCCCGCACAACAAGCCAAGTACCTGAGCGCTGTGGCCAGCGGCCAGAAGATTGCGGCCTTCGCGCTGAGCGAGCCCGACGCCGGTTCTGATGTGGCGGCCATGGCCACACAAGCCGTGCAGACCACCAGCGGCTGGACACTGAACGGCACCAAGACCTGGATCAGCAACGGCGACCTGGCCGATTTTTACGTGGTGTTCGCCAAGACCGATCCGCAGGCTGGTGCGCGCGGCATCAGCGCCTTCATCGTCGATGCAGCGCAGCCTGGCCTGGACAGCAGCGAACACATCCACGTGATGGCCCCGCACCCACTGGCCACGCTGCGGTTTGCCGACTGTGCGCTGGGCACCGACGCCATGGTGGGCTCGCTGCACGGCGGCTTCAAGCTCGCCATGCAGACGCTGGACATCTTCCGCGCCTCGGTGGCCGCGGCCGCGCTCGGCATGGCGCGCCGCGCCTTCGCTGAAGCGGTCGCGCAGGCGAAGCACCGCAAGATGTTCGGCCAGACCCTGGCCGACTTCCAGCTCACACAAGCGCGCCTGGGCGAGATGAGCGCCCTCATCGACGCCGCCGCCCTGCTCACCTACCGCGCCGCCTGGCAGCGCGACTGCAGCACCACACAAGGCATGGGCACGCCGGCCTACACCACGGCCGCCGCAGCCGCCAAGCTCACCGCCACCGAGAACGCACAGCGCGTGATCGACATGGCGCTGCAGATGTTCGGCGGGCGCGGCGTGCAGGTGGGCCAGAAGGTGGAGAGCCTGTACCGCGACATCCGCTCGCTGCGCATCTACGAGGGTGCGAGCGAAGTGCAACTGTTGATCCTGGGCAAGGCAGCACTGCGGTCTTCCTGAATGCACACCACCATGCCCACACGCCTCATCCCCAGCGCACAAGCCGACCACTTCGTGCACGACCACCTGCCCCCGCCCGAGCAATGGCCCGAGCTGCGCTTCGACCGGCCCGAGCTGCAACTGCCCGCGCAAGTGAATGCAGTGCAGGCGCTGTTCGAGCGTGCCATCAAAGCCGGCCACGCCGATCGCCCACTGTTTCGCAGCGACGAGCGCACGCTGAGCTACACGCAGGCGCAGACCGAGGTCAACCGCATGGCCAACGTCTTCACCGTGGAACTGGGCCTCGTGCCCGGCAACCGCGTGCTGCTGCGCGGCGGCAATTCGGTGGCCATGGCGCTGGCCTGGCTGGCCACGGTGCAGGCCGGGCTGGTGGCGGTGGCCACCATGCCGCTGCTGCGCGCCAAAGAGCTGGGCGCCATCCTCAAGAAGGCGCAACCCGTGCTGGCGCTGTGCGATGTGAAACTGCAGGACGAACTCAAGGCCGCGTTGGCGGCCGACCCGACCACCGCCGGCATGACACTGCTGGTGTTCAACACGACAGACGCGGACGTGCCGCACTCGCTGGAAGCCCTGGCCCAGCGCCAGTGCGTGCACAGCGCGCCCTGCCCCACCGCCGCCACCGACATCGCGCTGCTCGCCTTCACCTCCGGCACCACCGGCACGCCCAAGGCCGCCGTGCACACCCACCGCGACGTGTTGGCCGCCTGCGAGACCTGGCCGCGCCATGTGCTGCGCGCCACGCCCGAGGACATCGTGATGGGCTCACCGCCGCTGGCCTTCACCTTCGGCCTGGGTGGCCTGCTGGTGTTTCCCATGTGGGCCGGTGCATCGGTGTATTTCCCGTCCGTGCCCTACACGCCCGAAGGCATGGTGAAACTCATGACCCGCGTGGGCGCGACCATCTGCTACACCGCGCCCACCTTCTACCGCCAGATGGCGGCGTTCGCCAAAACCCACGGCATCGGCAACTTGCGCATCAGCGTGAGCGCGGGTGAGGGCCTGCCGGACGCCACGCGCCAGCTCTGGAAAGAAGCCACCGGGCTGGAGATGCTGGACGGCATCGGCGCCACCGAGATGTTCCACATCTTCATCTCCTCGCCGCCCGAGTCGGTGCGACGCGGCGCCATCGGCCAGGTGGTGCCGGGCTACCAGGCCCGCGTGGTGAACGACGCCGGTGAGCCACTGCCGGTGGGTGAGGTGGGCAAGCTCGCGGTGATCGGCCCCACGGGCTGCCGCTACCTCGACGACCCGCGCCAGACGAACTACGTAAAAGGCGGCTGGAACCACCCCGGCGACGCTTTCCGCATGGATGCCGACGGCTACTTTTTCTACCAGGCCCGCACCGACGACATGATCATCACCGCCGGCTACAACGTGGCCGGCCCCGAGGTGGAAGCCGCCCTGCTGGAACACCCGGCCGTGGCCGAGTGCGGCGTGGTGGGCAAGCCCGATGACGAGCGCGGGCAGATCGTGCAGGCCTTCGTGGTGCTCAAGCCCGGACATGCCGCCGACGCCGCGCAGGTGAAGGCGCTGCAAGACCACGTCAAGCACAGCCTGGCCCCTTACAAATACCCGCGCGAGGTGGTCTTCCTGACCCAGCTCCCTCGCACCGAAACCGGCAAGCTGCAGCGTTTCGCTTTGCGCCAGCAAGCGCGCACAACCCACTGAAAAAAAATCCAGCCTGACATGAAAATTCTTCAACCGCCCAGCTGGGCCACCCCCAAAGGCTACGCCAACGGCATCGCCGCGCGCGGCACCCACGTCTTCGTCGGCGGCCAGATCGGCTGGAACGCCAGCCAGACTTTCGAGAGCGACGACTTCATTGCGCAAACGCGCCAGGCGCTGCTCAACATCCGCGACGTGCTGGCCTGCGCGGACGCGGGGCCACAGCACATGGTGCGCATGACCTGGTACATCACCGACCGCGTGGAATACAACAACCGCCTGCGCGAACTCGGCGAGGCCTACCGCGAGGTGATGGGCAAGCACTTCCCCGCCATGACCTGCGTGGAGGTCAGCGCGCTGGTGGAAGCGCGGGCGAAGGTGGAGATTGAGGTGACGGCGGTGGTGCCTGACTGAGCCCGGACCGGATACCCCAGGGGGTGGAGCACCTGCTCTATCACGGCTGACAGGCGTTTTGAGCGGCGCAACAGTCAATCCCACACCGCCCATGTGGCTTGCATGCAGCCCCTGTTTCCCCCCAGAATGATTTTCTCGAAAAGTAGTTTTCGAGACTTAAATCACACAGAGGAGACAAGCATGACAAGCAAGAAGCTGTTGCTGGCCTTGATGGCCTGCGGCATGGTTACGGGCGCCCTGGCGCAGGCCGGCAAGGACAACCTGGCCACACTCAAGCAGATGAAGGTATCGGGCGTCGACCTGAACATTCCACCGGTACCGCAGGAAGGCAAGAATGCCGATGCGATCCGCGCCAACCTCAAGGCCGTGAAGCTGCCCCCGGGCTTCAAGATCGAGCTCTATGCCGTGGTGCCCGACGCGCGCCACATGGCAGTGGCCCCTTCCACCAACATGCTCTTCGTGGGCACGCGCAAGACCCGTGTGTGGGCCGTGACCGACCGCAACGGTGACGGCACGGCCGACGAGGTCAAGCCCTTCGCGCCGTCGATCAATTTCAAGGTGCCCAACGGCGTGTGCTGGACCAAGGACGGCTTCCTGGTGGTGGTCGAGCACAACCGCGTGCTCAACTTCCCCGCCGCCGAGTTCTTCTACGAGGGCCCGGACGTGGCGGTGATCGAGGTGGTGCCCCAGGGCGGCCTGATCCCGGTGGAAGAGGAGTCGTACAACCACGGCGCGCGCACCTGCCGCGTGGCCGACGACGGCACGCTCTACGTCACCCTCGGTCAGCCGCACAACGTGCAGCCCGCCAACAAGGTCGACCTGTACGACAAGATCGGCATCGGCGGTGTGGTCCGCATGAACGCGTTTGACGGCTCCAAGCGCGAGGTGTTCTCGCGCGGCATGCGCAACTCGGTCGGCATGGACATCAACCCCAAGGACAAGTCGGTGTGGTGGACGGACAACCAGACCGACGGCCTGGGCGACGACATCCCGCCAGGTGAACTCAACCGCGCCACCAAGGTGGGTGAGCACTTCGGCTACCCCTACTGGAACGGCAAGTACAAGGTGGCAGGCTCGCCCGCCGCGCCGGATCTCAAGGACATGAAGGAACCCGCCAACGCGGTCTTCCCGCAAGTGGAGTTCCCGGCCCACCAGGCCCAGCTGGGCATGACCTTCTACAACGGCAAGCAGTTCCCGGCCAAGTACCAGGGCGGCATCTTCGTGGCCTCGCACGGCTCGTGGAACCGCAGCCAGGCCACCGGCGCGCTGATCAACTTCATCCCGCTCAACGCCAACGGCACGGCCGGCAAGGCCGAGGTGTTCGCCGAGGGCTGGCTCGACGGCAACGGCGTGTACAAGGGCCGTCCGGTGGACGTGGCGCCCATGAAAGACGGCTCGCTGCTGATCTCCGACGACTACGTCGGTGCGATCTACCGCGTCACCTACTCGCCGAACTGATCGGGGCCCTTCGCCCGATCCCTCGCGCAGGCGGCCCATGCGGGCCGCCTGCGCTGCCTCACGCTTGAACGGACCGTCCTTTCCCATGCGAATTTCCATCCTGATTGCCGCCGCCCTGAGCGTTGGCACCGCCTCTGCTGCCGACCCCATGGTGGGCCGCACCAAGGCCGCGTCGGCCTGCGCCGTCTGCCACGGCCCCACCGGCATGTCGATGATGCCCAACGCGCCACACCTGGCGGGCCAGCCCGCCATCTACCTCGTCGAACAACTCAAGAACTACCGCAGCGGCAAGCGCACCCACGAGGTGATGGGCGTGATCGCCAAGCCCCTGACCGACACCGAGATCGACGATCTCGCCGCCTGGTATTCGTCGCTGCAGATCAGCGTTCAAGTTCCCTGATATCCAAGCCCTCATCCATCATGCAAGTGCGCTCCCTGGTTCTTTTTCCCCTGGCCGTGCTGCCCGCCTGGCTGCACGCCCAGACCGCCCCCCAACCCGCCAACGCCGATGGCGGTGCGCTCGCGCCGGTGGTCATCACTGGCAGCGGTTCGACCGAGCAGCGCTGGCGAGGCAGCGCAACGGTGGACGTGGTCGATGGCCGCGAGCTGCGCGACGGCCAACTCCAGATCAACCTCTCCGAAGGTCTGGCACGCGTGCCGGGCCTGGTCATCCGCAATCGCGAGAACTACGCACAAGATCTGCAGGTCTCCATTCGCGGCTATGGCGCGCGCTCCACCTTCGGCGTGCGCGGCGTGCGCCTGTTTGTGGACGGCATCCCCGCCAGCGCGCCCGACGGCTCGGGCCAGGCGGCCAACTTCCCGCTGGGCAGCGCCGAGCGGATCGAGGTCGTGCGCGGGCCGTTCTCGGCGCTCTACGGTGCTTCCAGCGGAGGGGCAATCCTGCTCTACACCGAAAACGGTGGCCAGCCGGGTGAACTGCGCGCGGGTGTGGCGGCGGGTGCCAACGGCCTGTGGCGCTTCTCGACCCAGGCCACTGGCCAGACCGGCACGGCAGAAGCGCCCGGCTGGTCGTACACATTGGACGTGGGCAAGTTCGCCACCGACGGCGCACGCCCGCAGTCGGCCGCGCACCGCAGCACGGCCAACGCCAAACTCTCTCGCGCCCATGAAGGCGGGCGCACCACCATCGTGTTCAACCGGCAGAGTGCGTTTGCGCTGGACCCGCAGGGGCTGAGCCGCGCCCAGTTCGATGCCGATTCCGGGCAGACCGCCATCCAGCCCATTCAGTACAACACCCGCAAGTCGGTGTCGCAAACGCAGGCTGGCCTGGCCTGGGACCAGGCGCTGGGCAACGGGCACAAGATCGAGCTCATGGGCTACGCCGGCCAGCGTCGGGTGATCCAGTTCCAGTCGACACCGCCGGTCAACCAGATCGGCGTGGCCGGCAGCTCCGGCGGCGTGATCGACCTGGACCGCGACTACTGGGGCTTCAATGCGCGTTGGCGCCTGCAACGCGAGTGGCAAGGTGGCGAACTGGACCTGAGCGCAGGCCTGGCCGGCGACCGGCAGACCGACCTGCGCCGCGGCTACGAGAACTTCATCGGCACGCCCCCCAACCGCACCCTGGGTGTGCAAGGCGCTCTGCGGCGCGACGAGACCAACCGCGCCACCACGCTCGACCCTTATGTGCGCGCCTCGTGGCAGAAAAAGGACTGGACGCTCGAAGGTGGACTGCGCCGGGTCAACGCGCGCTACGCATCGTCCGACGCGTTTCTGGCCAACGGAGACCAGAGCGGTGGCGTGAGCTTCAGCGGTTATTTGCCGGTGGTGGGCGCTCGCTGGCAGCTCGCGCCCCAGTTGCAGGCCTTCGCCTCCGTGGGGCGGGGCCTGGAAACACCCACCCTCAACGAAGCGGCGTACCGCAGCGATGGCGGTGCCGGCCTCAACACCGACCTCAATGCATCGCGCAGCACCAGCGCAGAGATCGGCCTGCGCGGACGCAACGCAGCAGGGCTGTGGAACGCAACCCTGTTCGACATCCGCACCCGCGATGAGATCGTCTCGGCCGGCACGATCGATGGGCGCGCCACCTTCACCAACGGCGGCAACACGCATCGCCAGGGCCTGGAGCTTTCGGCCGAGTACAGCATGGGCAGCGTCACGCTGAGCAGCGCCTACACCTACTTGCGCGCGCGCTACGGCAGCGGCACCGCCAGCATTCCCGCCGGCAACCGCATGCCGGGCCTGCCCGAACACCAGCTCTTCGCGCAGCTGGCGTGGGCACCGGCCCTGGCCTCGGGCATTGGCGGCGTCTTCACGCTGGAGGCGCGGCACACCGGCAGCGTGTTTGCCAACGACGCCAACAACCGCCTCACCGCGCTGGCGGAAAAGCACACCCTGTTCGGCATCGGCGCCCGCTTCGAACAGACCACCGGCGCCTGGACCTGGCGCGAGTTCGTGCGCATCGACAACCTCACCGACAAGAAGCACGCCGGCTCGGTCATCGTCAACGACGGCAACAGCCGCTTCTTCGAACCCGGCCTGGGCCGATCGCTGTCGGCCGGCGTGGAGCTCTCGCGGCGCTTCTGAGCGAAGGCCGCCTCAAGCCTGCAGGCGGCCGAACTCGCTCTCGGGGTCGATGACCTGCGCGGGCAGGCTGATGGCAAAGGTGCAGCCCGCGCTGGACGCCGCTTCGCACCAGATGCGCCCGCCGTGGCGCTCCACAATGCGCTGCGCCAGCGCCAGACCGGTGCCGATGCCCTCGTAGTCCATGGAGTGGTGCTGCCGCTGGAACAGGGCAAACAGGTTGGGCGCGTGCTCCAGGTCGAAGCCCACGCCGTTGTCCCGCACGAACACCACCCGCTCGCCGGTGCTGTCGGTCCACTGGCCCACTTCAATGCGGGCCTCGGCCTTGGCGCGCGTGAAATTCACCGCGTTGTCCAGCAGGTTGCGCAACACCTCGGCCAGCAGGATCGCGTCGCCACGCACCTGGGGCAGGTCGTCGTCGATCACCCACTCGATCGAGCGCGCCGGGTGTTCGGCCTGCAGGTGCCGCACCACGCCATGCACCAGCGGGCTCAGGGGCACCTGCTGGCGCGCCAGCGACACGCGCCCCATGCGCGCGTATTCCAGCAAGCCCTCGATCATCAGACCCATGCGTTTGCTGGCCTTGGCGATGGAGGCCTGGTACTGCAGCAGCTGGCTGTCCCCGTTGGGGCCCAGGCGTTCCTGTGCCAGCGCCACGAAGCTGGAGATGTGGCGCAAGGGCGCGCGCAGGTCGTGCGAGACGCTGTGCGAGAACACGTCGATGTCCTTGTTCGCCGCCACCAGCTGGTTGGTGCGCCGGGTCACGCGCTGCTCCAACTCACGCCTGAGCCGGGCCACCTGGTGTTCGGCTTCGCTGCGCGCGGTGGCATCGAGCACCACCGCGCTGGCGCACAGAAAGTGTCCACTGGCATCGAGCACCGGGTGGGTGCCGATCTCGGCCCGGAACACCTGGTCGTTCGGACCGGGGATGTCCAGCTCCAGCGGCGCACCCAGGCCGCCGCGCGAGAGCATGGCCAGGTACGAACCCAGCAAAGCACGGGAGTGCGCATCGGTCAGGCCCACGAGGCTCAGGAAATCCGTGGCCTGCGTGGGCCGGCCTTCCTTGAAAGCGCGCTCATCCAGCCCCAACCACCCGATCAGCGTCCGGTTGATGTGGACCACGCGCAATTCCGCGTCGATGGAGACGAGTCCACACGGCACGAGGTCGTACAGGTCACCAGCGCGGGTGGTGCGTTCGGGGGAAACTGACGTGTTGTCCATGGCGTCTCGCTGGGGAAGGGACACAGGGAGGGCAATCAGCGACCGCGCGGGCCAACCACGCGGGGTCTGCGGGTGCGGCTCTGAATTTCAGTATCGGACAAAAGCCTGCGTGGCGGTGCGTCTTTTTTGTCAGGGTCCGGCCGCCCGAGCAGGCCCGTCAGAACTCACTTGGGCTTGAGATCCCAGGAGGGAATCTCGGTCGGTGCGGGCATCACGTTGCGACCGTCCAGCCGCATGGCGGTGAGCTTGGCCGTCATCTCCAGGGTCCTGAGGTCGTCCGGGTTCGGCTTGTCGTGCGGGCTGAAGGAAAAGCTGCACAAGGTGCCATACACCTCGCCGTTCTTCAGCACGATCGGTGTGCTGATGTGGGTGCCGATGGGAAACGGCAGTGGCTCCAGCAACACGCTGGCCACCGGGTCCAGCCGGGCGTCGGCCAGGTAACGCGGCAGGCGGCCGTCTACCACGCGCTGGCACCAGCTTTCTTCCAGACCGTCCGACTGACCCACGGAAATGGTCGGCCGCACATCGGTGGTCGCCACCTGGCGGAACACCCGCCGTCCGTCCACGAATTCCGAGCAGAAGACCACGTCCATCTTCAACCGGTCGCGCAGCGTCCTGAGCACCTCGGTGATGGTGCGGTCCAGCATGTCGTCGGACTGGTCGGCGGAGGCCACCATCAGCTCGGAGATGGTCACATGCAGATCGCTGGGTTCGTAGTCGAGTTCGTGAAGCTTGAAGGTCATGGTGTCGATTGTCTGCCCGATCCCCGCACCGCGAGGCTGGCCCGCCTGTTTCCAGGTGTGAGGAAAAGTCTCAAATGTCGTCGGCGCTGATGAGGCCTTCGCGGATCGCCAGGCGCACCAGCGCCGGCACGTCGTGCACGTCGAGCTTGGCCATGATCCTGCTGCGGTACGACTCCACCGTCTTGGGTGAGAGGTGCAACTGCTCGCTGATGGCCACGCTGGTCAGGCCACGCACCACCAGCTGGATCACCTGGCGCTCGCGCCCGGACAGCGCGTCGATCGGGGTGGGCGCGGCGTCCTGCGTCATCACCTCGATGGCCAGCTGCGCCACTTCGGGACCGAGGTGCTTGCGCCCCGAGGCCACCGCC